>NZ_JAERKB010000012.1:0-192831 GCF_018257325.1 Nissabacter archeti | reverse complement strand
AAGTGAAACGCCGTAGCGCCGATGGTAGTGTGGGGTCTCCCCATGCGAGAGTAGGGAACTGCCAGGCATCAAATTAAAGCCCTGCTGAAAGGCAGGCAAGTGACACCGGTTAACAGAATGACCTCTCTGTTAACGTAAAAGAATCGGTGGTGCGGTAGTTCAGTCGGTTAGAATACCGGCCTGTCACGCCGGGGGTCGCGGGTTCGAGTCCCGTCCGCACCGCCACTTATTGCATAAGCCCTGAGCATCAGCTCAGGGCTTTTTGCATTCTGGGAGTCCTTTTTCCCCAATATGGGCTGATAACATCCTCTCTCTTTCACCAATCTGTACCCTTCTTTTTCAGCCGCGATGGATCTCAACCGGCAAACTCAGCCTTATGTAGCCTGAAAATGCCGGTTCAGTATCCTTAATTAAAAAGATCATTGGGTAATGTGGCCAGATAAATGGCAGGCTTACCTTCAAAATCAGAACTAAACAGGATTTTTTTGTCGTCAGGTGTAAAAGAGGGGTGGGGGTGAGTCACCTGGCGATCGCCATCCAGAACTTGCCATGAACTATGATGAGCCGCTACACGTGCATACTGTTTTTTATTTACATCAAACACATAGAGCCAGGGATCATTTTCAATTGTGTATCCACTGGCATCCTGCACATCTACCGGCGTACCTGATCCATCCCCGACTAACAGTGTGCCTGTCTCATTACTCATAAGATGGGAGCAAGCCGGCATAGTCATGATGACCTCATTGTGATTGCGGTCAGGGTTATAGCGCCAAATTTGTCGATCTGCCTGATTTTTCAGGTATGAGACATAAATGAGCGCGGAACCATCCGGCACCCAAAACTCGTGCGTGCAGCTCTCTCCTTCGGCATGTTCTTTTACTTTACGTACGTTCGTCCCATCTTCATTCACCAGCCACATCCGCGCATCAACCAAATCATGCGGGCCTTCATGACAAAATGCGACAGTGTCATCATGATAGGGCCTGTAGATCGGGTGCCCCAGCCAGAGGTTATTTTCATGAATGACGCGTGACTGGCCGCTGTTAAGATCGATGCGCAGCAACCGGCAATGCGGTTTGCGGGTAAAGAAGGTATGGAATACTTTCCAGTCAGTGAGCGGCATCCAGTCATTACGATCGATTTCAATGCCGACCAGACTGGTGCATTCACTGTTCGCCACCCAGGTACCGTAACCGACCCACTGTTCAGGCACTTCGTAAACCGTTTCTTCATGGAAATTAGCCAACTCGACCCGTTGGAGACGACGCTCATTTTTTACGTAATAAAGGTAACGGTCGTCCTGAGATAAAAAACCACCAAATGTATTATCGCCAGGCCCTTCAGTTAATTGAACAGCCTGCTGAGTGGTCAGATCCATCAAATAATAGTTCCGGTTTCCATCGAACTCGCCTGCAAATAACAGCTTGTCACCAGTCTGATTAAAACATTTTTGGTAGAAATAGTTACGATGACAAAGTACATCAGGCGGCGTCAGGCGTGTTACTTCTGCACCTGTGCCGGCATCACGATAGGTATGGAAATCAAGGGTAATACGAGAACCTTTAGCCACAGTACATCTCCTTATTTAGCAGTCAGCACATGACGTAACTGCATCAGTTCGATGTTTGTATTTTTGAAACATCGTTTCAATGTTAAGGCGATGATACTGGGTTATTTTACGCTTGGGAGCAGGCAAGCGTGAGTCTGTTAAATTGCTCACAAAATTTTATGCAGGTTTACCCTTTTAATCACGCATGGCCTGGCCTATGCGTGAGGGCAGGTGTTCAGCCAAAAAATCGATAAAACAGCGGATGCGGCTGCTGACTGATTGATCGCTGTAATAGACTGCATGAATCGGGATCGCAACCTGCAGCAAATGATCCTGTAAGATCTCGACAAGCCGCCCGTGATTAAGATCATCCTGGATCAGGTAATCAGAGAGACAGGCAACACCATTACCATGCAGGGCTAACTGGCGTAACGTCTCGCCGTTATTGGCGGTCATCGAAGGGGTCACTTCAACTTGCTGCCCATCCCGATACAGCAGCGGCCAGCGATTAAGCGCAATCACTTCATTAAAACCCAGGCAATGATGCTGCAGCAAATCATCTGGTGTCATGGGCATTCCATGACGCATGAGATAATCAGGTGACGCAATAATACGGCGATAAGACACCATCAATTTCCTGGCCCGCAAACTGGAATCACCGAGTTCACCGAAGCGGATGGCAATATCGACTTTGCGTTCAATCAGATTGATATAACTTTCAGAGGCCACCAGAGATAATTCAATCTGAGGATAGCGTTGGGTAAAAGCGCTGACTAAAGGCGTCACCATATGCAGGATAACAGGGGTAGCCGCATCAACCCGCAGCAGTCCCTGTGGAGCTTCACGGTTATCTAGCAGCTCATTTTCTGCGGCGGCCATTTCATGTAATACCCGCTGTACCCGCCGGAAATAGATCTCTCCTTCATGTGTCAGGCTGATCTGGCGGGTCGTACGGTTGAGTAACGTCACCCCCAGCTTTTGTTCAAGGCGTTTTACCATACGGCTGACTACCGAATTATCCTGCTCAAGCTGAGCGGCCGCTTTGCTGAAACTGCCGCATTCTACGACGGTGACAAAAGTCATAAGTTCATCTGACGTTGCGCGCATTGTTGTTATCCATGCAAGAATCAATTGCTATTTCGGTAATTTAAGTCATTTAAGCATAGCCAGATAATGGCCGCCATTATCTGAACATTATCTGAACATTATCTGGAGCTTATTATGCCGATTGCGTTATTGGCGCTGACGATCAGTGCTTTTGCCATAGGAACAACAGAGTTTGTTATTGTCGGGCTGATCCCGACGATTGCCGGGCAATTACAGGTCACCGTGCCTTCAGCCGGATTACTGGTCTCTATTTACGCTTTAGGTGTCGCGGTAGGTGCCCCGGTGCTGACGGCCTTAACCAGCCGGGTGCCGCGAAAAATGTTGCTGGTCAGTTTAATGCTGCTGTTTACGCTGGGAAATTTGTTGGCGTGGCGGGCGCCTGATTATATGACATTAGTCGCCGCGCGGTTAGTGACCGGGCTGTCTCACGGCGTCTTCTTCTCTATAGGCTCAACCATTGCGACCAGCCTGGTATCCAAAGAAAAAGCGGCTTCTGCTATCGCCATGATGTTTGGTGGGTTGACCATCGTACTCGTCACGGGGGTGCCGTTAGGGACGTTTATCGGCCAGCATGTTGGTTGGCGGGAAGCGTTTCTGGTGGTGTCGTTTATTGGCCTCATCGCCATGTTAGCCAGCCTGTTCCTGCTGCCTGGAACGATTAAAAACAGCCCCTCTGTCCCGCTCAGGCAGCAGATGCGCGTCTTGACCAATCCTCATCTGTTATTGATTTATGCCATCACAGCGCTGGGATATGGCGGCGTATTTACCACCTTTACCTTCCTGGCACCCATGATGCAGCAACAGGCAGGGTTTTCTGCCCCGGCCGTGAGCTGGATTTTATTGGCCTATGGCATCTCAGTCGCCATCGGCAATATCTGGGGAGGGAAGCTGGCAGACCGTCATGGCGCTGTGCGTGCATTAACCCTGATTTTTGGTGCGCTGGGAATACTGCTATTGGTTTTCCAGTTTACAGCCAGCTACAGCATACCTGCGTTAATGACGCTGCTGGTGATGGGCATCTTCGCTTTTGGTAATGTGCCGGCACTGCAAGTGTATGTGGTGCAAAAAGCAGAGCACTATGCACCTGACGCGGTTGATATTGCTTCCGGGCTGAATATTGCGGCCTTCAATGCGGGCATTGCGTTAGGGTCATCCATTGGCGGGCAGACGGTTGCCAGGTTAGGGCTGGCGCAAACACCCTGGATCGGCGGCGTGATCGTGCTGGCTGCGCTGTTGCTGGTCAGCCTCAGCGGTTATCTGGACAGAAAAAAGCCTGCGGTACTGCCTGCCGCCTGATAGCTCCCCGTCTCTGTTCGCCGTCGGGTATCGGTAAACCGTAACGGTGTGACCTCTGCTACCTTGCGATGCGCTTCCCCAACGAGGCGCATCCATGCCTGAAACTGATTTTTCCTATGCTTACTCTGCGCGTATACTCATTCTTATGTTGCTGGCATGGCTGTCAGACCAGCAGCCTCATAACACAAGGGAGAAGGCTTCAGCGTGCCGAAGAAGACATATGCGATGAGATATGTTGCCGGACAACCAGTTGAGCGAATCTTTCCTGGTGCGGTAGCGCAATTGGGGCAGGCCTTGCCGCCTGGTGAGGCGTTGCCGAACTCAGATGTTCTGCGTGTCATGGTATGGAATATCTTTAAGCAGCAGCGGGCTGAATGGCTTTCAGTGCTGAAAAATTTTGGTAAAGATGCGCAGCTGGTCCTGTTGCAGGAAGCCCAGACGACACCAGAGCTGATTAAATTTGCGACCTCACACTATCTGGCCGCAGATCAGGTACCGGCGATTGTATTGCCGCAGCACCCGTCTGGGGTGATGACGCTGGCCGCGGCGCACCCGGTCTATTGCTGCCCGTTACGGGAGCGTGAGCCCCTACTGCGGTTATCCAAATCAGCGCTGGTGACGGTCTATCCGCTGACAAACGGGGAGCTGGTGATGGTGGTGAATATCCACGCGGTGAACTTCAGCCTGGGGGTGGATGTTTACAGTAAGCAGCTTGATCCGATTGGGGAACAGATGGCGTCCCACGCCGGGCCGGTGATTATGGCGGGCGACTTTAACGCCTGGAGCCGTCAACGCATGAATGCGCTGTTTACCTTTGCCCGCCGTTCTGGCCTGAAAGAGGTGAACTTTACCGATGATCACCGGCGCCGGGCTTTTGGCAAACCGCTCGATTTTGTCTTTTATCGTGGGCTGAAAGTCTCTGCCGCCACGGTGCTGGTCACGCGGGCATCCGATCATAATCCTCTGCTGGTCGAATTTGTGCCCCGCTCAACGCCGGCCGGGTAGGGGGTCAGGCAATAAAAAAGCATCCCGAAGGATGCTTTTTTTATATAACAGACAGGGTCTGACACAGCAAAACAGGGTCGGTAACGGCTCAGGTATCTGGCGTCAGCTTGTTGTTGACGAACAACGTCAGCTTGTCACCGGGTTGCAGGTTATTCGACGCCGAATTCCACCGCATAACATCACTGATATTGACCCCATGACGGCGGGCAATGCTGGCCAGTGAATCCCCTTTACGTACCTGATAGGTGATGCTGTTTGCTGCCGTCAGGTTGGCTGATGCTTTGTCAGCAATTTGCAGATTTTGGCCTACTTTGACCGTACTCGAACGGCCTAAGTTGTTCCAACGTTGCAAATCGCTGGTTTTGACATTCAACCGGGCGGCAATCGCCGACAGCGTATCCCCTGGGCGCACCGTATAACTGGAACCGGAAGCCGCACTGTTTTTTGCCAGTTTCGTCTCTACGGCGGCGATGTCGCTGTCCGCCAGGGAGTCCTTCAACTGATCAGCATGGGCTTTCGGTACCAAAATATAGTGCGGGCCATTCGGCGCAGTCACGCCTTTCTTGTAACCCGTATTAAAGGATTTCAGCTTGGTTAACGACATGCCTGCCATTTCAGCGGCTTGTGTTAACTGCATTTGCTGCCCCACTTCAACCCGCGCCAGCGCCCGGTTTTCGTTGGTTTTGGGCAAGCGAATCCCATATTGTTTGCTATGCTTAAGAATATCGCTAAGCGCCAACATTTTTGGAACATAAATCGACGTTTCCCGCGGGAGCGCCAATGCCCAGAAGTTTGTCGGACGGCCTTGTGCTTTATTCGCTTTAATCGCTTGTAAAACGCGACCTTCACCGCTGTTGTACGCTGCGACGGTCAATAACCAGTCGCCATCAAACATACGGTTCAGGCGTTGCATCATATCAAGCGCAGCAGTCGTCGATGCCACCACGTCGCGGCGACCGTCATACCACTGGTTCTGTTTCAGACCATATGTGCGACCCGTGCTTGGTACAATCTGCCAAAGCCCTGCGGCATTGGCGGACGACGTCGCTTTGGGGTCAAAAGCGCTCTCCACTATGGGTAGCAGTACCAGTTCCATCGGCATCTTACGTTGTTTAATCTGCTCGACAATCCAGTACATGTACGGCTCTGCCCGTAATGTTACATCGTGGAGATAGCTCTTCTGTTTTAGGTAACGCTTTTTTTGTTCACGGATCCGGGAATTTTCCGGAACCTCCATCTTCAGCTCGTCGCTAATGAAGTTCCACAAGTCTTCTTGCTGCGCGATGTCGCTGTTACTACTGCCCAGCCATCGCGCCGTGGTCTCTCGACCAGCCCCTGTGTACTCTCCTGCTTCACTTTGACCTGCCGAAGACAAACTCTGTGCGTGCTGTAACGGTGGCGTTGCGTCATGCCTTGACGCCTGACAACCGACCAGCAACACAGAGGCGAGAAGTATCGCTTTAGCCTTCATGTGTGTGTCAATAGTTGCTTAAAAGACGACCGATAATACTTTGCTTCGCCAAACAACACAAGAAAAAGGTTTAATAACTGTCTTTCCGCTCACGTAATCGGGCAAAAACCTGCCAAGGCTCACTAACAGGTAAGACAAATCCTAATTTCGTTTGTAAATCAGTATCATGGCAACGTAAAAATACGTTAATTTTATGCTCTTTTTCCAGCGTTGTAGGCACACTTGGCACCCCTTTTTTACGCATTGCTTGCACTTGTTGCTCATGTGTTTCTATATCGCGATCATCAGGTAAAATTGAGCGGGCAAACTTAAGATTTGCGAGGGTGTACTCATGGGCACAGCAGATCAGCGTATCTTTTGGTAAAGCGGTTAACTGTTGAAACGACTCGTACATTTGGCGTGCCGTCCCCTCAAACAACCGTCCGCAACCGGCTGAAAACATCGTATCGCCGCAGAAAAGATAAGGGGCACTGTAGTAAGCGATGTGGCCGGATGTATGCCCTGGTACGTCAAAAATGCGGTAATGTTGCTGCCCTAACGTGATCTCATCACCCTGTTTCAGAGTAATCTGACGAAATTTGGCGGCTGTTTCCTGCGGGCCGTAAAGCGCAACCTGCGGATAGTGCTGCAAAATCTCATTTACGCCCCCGACATGATCATGGTGGTGATGGGTCAGCAAAATGGCGGTCGGGGTCAGCTGGTGATGCTGCAACGCGGTCAGCACCGGTGCGGCTTCACCGGGGTCGACGATGATGACAGTGCCTTGCTGGTCATCCAGCAACCAAATGTAATTGTCCTGCAGGGCAGGAATGCTGATAAGATTCATTGATTACCTCGTTGGCAAACGCTTGAAAGAAGATAATAAACCATGCAATCCGCGCACCCGTCCAACATTCTGAGCACACCACGCTCCTGGGGCGACATTCCCCGCGGGGAGGTGTGGCGTGCTGCGCTGGAGCAACAGTTACAGCCGTGGTGGCCGAAAATGTATGGCTACCATCTGTTAAAAATCGGCACCCTCAGCGCTGAAATCAACAGCGAAAAGTGCCCTATTTCCCATCAGGTGAATGTCGGGCCGCAGGGGGAGGGCCTCCAGGTGATTGCCGACCCGTACCTGTTACCCTTTGCCGAAAAGTCGGTGGATGCCTGCCTGATTGCCCATACTTTAGCGTATGCCCACGATCCGCACCGCATTTTGCGTGAGGTTGACCGGGTGCTGATTGATGACGGCTGGCTGGTGATGACTAACTTTAACCTGTTGAGCCTGCTGGGAATGGGCAAACTGTTGCCGGTGGTGCGTCGTCGTCAGCCGTTCAGCGGGCAGATGTTTACCCAGATGCGCTTGCTGGACTGGCTGGGCCTGCTCAATTATGAAGTGATGTACCACTCCCGTATGCAGGTGCTGCCCTGGTGCGGGCAGGGCGGGAAAATGCTGAGCACCCATTTGCCGGCGTTAGGGTGCCTGGGGGTCATGGTGGCGCGGAAACGCACACTGCCGCTGACGCCGACAGCTAAAAAAATTGGGTTGCGCAAGCCCAGCCTGAGCCGGGCCGTGGGCGCAACGAAAAGCTACCGCGACGTGCCTTAAGCCGGCTGATAGCCGATATCTTCAAACGCGGGGGCATTCGCCGCAGCCCGCGCCAGCTCATCACAACGCTCATTCTCCGGGTGGCCGGCGTGGCCTTTGACCCACTCCCAGGTAATGCGGTGATGGCTGATGGCGGTATCCAGCCGCTGCCAGAGGTCGACATTTTTTACCGCTTTCTTGTCAGCCGTTTTCCAGCCACGCTTTTTCCAGTTGTGGATCCAGCTGGTAATCCCCTGGCGCACATACTGGCTGTCGGTGCTCAGCACCACCTCACACGGCGAGGTCAGCGCCTCAAGGGCGACAATGGCCGCCATCAGTTCCATCCGGTTATTGGTCGTCAGGCGGTAGCCTGCGCTGAAACTTTTTTCGTGCTGCTTGTAGCGCAAAATTGCGCCATAACCACCGGGGCCGGGGTTGCCTAGGCAAGAACCGTCGGTGAAAATTTCTACCTGTTTACTCATCTCTGGTAGACTCTTCCATCAGTTTTAAACGCCAAGTCTGACATAAACGAGCGCTATGAGCACTGCAATTACACGACAGATTGTTATGGATACGGAAACCACCGGCATGAACAAGCTGGGGGTTCATTACGAAGGACACCGTATTATTGAAATCGGTGCGGTTGAAGTGATCAACCGCCGCCTGACCGGTCGCAATTTTCACGTCTATGTGAAGCCCGACCGGCTGGTGGACCCGGAAGCCTACGGCGTACATGGGATCAGTGACGAATTCCTGGCCGACAAACCGACGTTTGCTGATGTCGCAGAGGAATTCCTGGAGTTCATCCGCGGCGGTGAGCTGGTGATCCATAACGCCTCGTTCGATATCGGCTTTATGGATTACGAATTCGGCATGCTCAACCGCGGCATCCCGAAAACGGACACCTTCTGCACCATCACCGACAGCCTGTTGATGGCGCGCAAGCTGTTTCCCGGCAAACGTAATAACCTCGATGCCCTGTGCGACCGTTACCAGATAGACAACACCAAACGTACGCTGCACGGCGCACTGCTCGACTCCGAAATCCTGGCGGAAGTCTACCTGGCGATGACCGGCGGCCAGACGTCACTCTCGTTTTCTCTGGAGAGCGATCGCCAGCAGCAGAACCAGGAGCAGGGGATCCAGCGCATTGCCCGGCCGAGCAGTGGCCTGAAAGTGGTGTATGCCAGTGATGACGAAGTCGCGACCCACGAATCGCGCCTGGATCTGGTGATGAAGAAGGGCGGCAGTTGCCTGTGGCGCGGCTGATTTTTCCGCAGGTCGCATAATAAATGCGCCATGCGGAGAAAAACTGTGCAAACGAATAGTTTTAAAAGAAAAAGCATTGACGGGCAGGCGGTGTGGCCGTAATATCCGCCTCGTTCTCAACCGGAACAACAGCGCGGTGCGGTAGTTCAGTCGGTTAGAATACCGGCCTGTCACGCCGGGGGTCGCGGGTTCGAGTCCCGTCCGCACCGCCAATATTCAGAAGCCCTGAGTTAGCAATAACTCAGGGCTTCGTCGTTTCTGCTATCCCGCATCTTTAACGGGATTGTTTACGCATGGCGGCCGGGCTGTACAGGGTGTCTGTGCTTGCCTCCCGATCATGGCGCGCAATAAACCGGTACGCGCCGCCGCCCAGCACCACCCCGATAAACCAGCTGAAGTTCGCCACCGCGTGCAAGCCGGGCGTAAAGCTAATCATCAGCCCAATGGCCACCGCCGGCAGCAGCGCCACAATCGCTTTCGGGTTAAAACCGTTCCGGTACCAGTAGCGCCCGGACGCGGTTGCATTGAACAGGTCATCGGTATGCACCCGGCCGCGTTTAATCAGGTAAAAATCCACCACCAGAATGCCGAACAACGGCCCGATAAAGGCCCCCAGCACATCCAGAGTGTAGTGAATCAATTCCGGCGACTGGAACAGATTCCACGGCGTCAGCAGCACCGAGCCGATGGCGGCGATCATGCCGCCGGTGCGGAAACTGATTTTCTGTGGTGCACAGTTAGAGAAATCAAATGCCGGTGAGACAAAGTTAGCCACGATATTAATGCCGATGGTGGCAATGATCATGGTCAGCAGGCCGATGGCCACGGCCACGCTGTTGCCGACCCGGCTCACTGTCTCAATAGGGTCTGTGATCATCTGGCCGAACAGGCTCTGCGTACCGGAAACAATGACCACCGTCACGACGGAGAACAGCAGGAAGTTAAACGGCAGGCCCCAGCGGTTGCCGCGGCGGATCTCCTGCATCGTTTTGCCGTAACGTGAGAAGTCGCCGAAATTGAGCAGCGGGCCGGAGAAGTAGGAGACCACCAGCGCCGTGGCGGTGACCATTTCCCAGGTCTGCTGGCCCGGCGTCAGCACTTTGCTGGAGAGGGTAAACGAAATCTTATCCAGCCCGGTTTTATACAGGATCCACCCGGCCAGCATCAGCATCACCACATAGACCGCTGGCCCGGCGATATCGATAAAACGTTTAATGGCGTTCATGCCGTGCCAGAACACCATCGCCTGCAACACCCACATAATCCCAAAGCAGATCCAGCCAAGGGCAGACAGCCCCAGCCAATGGCTCTGGGTCAGCGGTTGCAGCGACGGCACAAATTTCAGCAGCACCAGCATCAGGGCATTGGCGGCCAGATAAGTCTGGATGCCGTACCAGGCGAAGGCGATCAACCCCCGGATCACCGCCGGGATATTGGCGCCAAACACCCCAAATGCCTGGCGGCAGATAACGGCATAAGGCACGCCGGCCATCTGGCTGGGCTTCGCTACCAGGTTAGCGCAGAGCTGCACAATACAGATCCCCACCAGCAGCGAGATCAGCACCTGCCAGCTCGACAACCCCAGCGTAAAGAAGCTGGCGGCCACCACATACCCACCCATACTGTGTACATCAGACATCCAGAACGAAAAGATATTGTACCAACTCCAGCTCTGGTTTTTGGTAGGTGCCAGATCGGCATTACACAATTTCGGGCTGTAATGCGCTTTGATGCTGGCGGCATTCGGCAGGCTGTCCGCATCTGCGGCGGTAATTTCCGGATTTGGCATAAAACGTGCTCCTCTCTACAGGACAAGCCATCATTTATCGGCGTCAGGTGCAGTGCACCGCGGTTCACACTGTCGTAAAGGCAAGTGCAGGAATCAGGCCAGATTTCGTCACCGGGACGGACAAATGAGGTTTTCTTGTATACAGAACGAACAACCCATGTATACGTTTTGCTGCAATAAAGTATACGGAGTGGCGCTATGACGAGTTGGGACGGGCTGAATTCCGCCTATTTTTCGCTGGATAAGGACGATCACATTTTTAACGCGCTGGTGACGTCCATCGTTGAACATCAGCTGTTGCCGGGCAGTAAATTGCCGGAGGAGGCGTTGGCCGAGGTGTTTGGCGTCAGCCGCACCGGCATCCGCCGGGTATTGCAACGCCTTGCCGCAGTGCAATTAATTACCCTGACGCCCAAGCGCGGTGCACAGGTGGCCACGCCCAGCGCGGATGCCTCGCGCGATCTGTTCGCCACCCGGCGGATGCTGGAGTGCGCCAACCTGCCGGCGGTGGTGGCGCACTGCCAGCCGCCGCATCTGGCCGCCATGAAGAACATCGTCAGGGATGAGCAACAGGCGCATGACGCCCACGACGGCGCGGCGGCCATCCGCCTCTCTGCTGCGTTTCACGTCCAGCTACAGGCGATTTCCGGCAACGCAGTGCTGACGGAGCTGGTGTCGCAGCTGACCCTGCGCTCCTCGCTGGTGGTCGCCGCCTGGGGCGCACCGTGGCAGCAGGGCTGCCGCTGCCATGACCATGATGAACTGCTGGCGCTGCTGAAAAAGCGCGACACCGCCGCGCTGACGGCGCATATGCACCAACACTTTGACGCCATTCTCTCCAGCCTGCGTTTTGAGGCGGCACCCGAAAAAGTGCCGGACTTCAGCCGTATCTTCGCGCCGTATGCTGCAGCCCTTAACAGTAAGGAGTGATGCCATGTCTCCCCGTCCGTTAACGCTTCAGGTAATAAACCCCAACACCAGTGAAGCGATGACCGCCACCATTGCGGCGGCAGCGCGCGTGGTGGCCGCCCCCGGCAACGAAATTCTGGCGGTCTGCCCGCAGGAGGGCGCGCCCTCTATTGAAGGCCATTTTGATGAGGCGATCGCCGCCCTCGGCGTGCTGGAGCAGATCAGGATTGGCCGGGATGCCGGTGTTGACGGCCATATCATCGCCTGTTTCGGCGATCCGGGCCTGCTGGCAGCGCGTGAACTGGCGACTGCGCCGGTTATCGGTATTGCCGAGGCGGCCATGCACTTCGCGACGCTGGTGGCGACCCGCTTTTCTATTGTGACCACCTTGCCGCGCACGCTGGTGATTGCCCGCCACCTGCTGTACCAGTATGGGTTCGAGCGTCACTGCGCCGGGCTGCACGCCATTGACTTGCCGGTGCTGGCGCTGGAAGACGGCAGCGGCCTCGCCCAGCAGCGGGTGCGTGAACTCTGTATCGCCGCGCGTGACCACGACGGCAGCGGGGCGGTGGTGCTGGGGTGCGGCGGCATGGCCGACCTGGCGCGGACGCTGACGGATGAACTGGGCATTCCGGTGATCGACGGCGTCAGCGCGGCGGTAAAAATGGTCGAGGCGCTGGCCGCTCTCGGGCTGCGCACCAGCAAACAGGGCGATCTGGCCTATCCACTGGCGAAGCCGCTCTCCGGCCGCTTTTTCGGCCTGAATCAGTAACCCCCGGCAGCCAGCCGGTGGCGTCTTTTCACAAGGAAATGCTATGCATGACAATATAAAAGCACACAGTGCCATCACCCGGCCGGATTACGGCTTTACCGAAAACTACCCGCGTGACCTGGCAGGCTATGCCGGGCAGCCGCCCCATGCCAACTGGCCGGGCAAGGCGCGCATCGCGGTGCAGTTTGTGCTGAATTATGAGGAGGGCGGGGAGAATAACGTCCTGCACGGTGACGCCGGGTCGGAACAGTTTTTATCAGACATCATCGGTGCCGCCAGCTACCCGGATCGCCATATGTCGATGGATTCACTGTATGAATACGGGTCACGCGCCGGGTTCTGGCGCATTCACCATGAATTCGCCCGCCGTGGTTTGCCGCTGACGGTGTTTGGCGTGGCGATGGCGCTGGCGCGCAACCCGGCCGTCGTCGAGGCGATCAAACAGGCCAATTACGATGTGGTCAGCCACGGCTGGCGCTGGATCCACTATCAGCAGATGGATGAGGCCACCGAGCGCCAACATATGGAGAGGGCGGTGGCCGTTCTGCGTGATCTGTTCGGGCAGGCACCGCTGGGCTGGTACACCGGGCGCGACAGCCCGAACACCCGGCGGCTGGTGGCAGAGCACGGGGGCTTCCAGTATGACAGCGACTATTACGGTGATGATCTGCCGTTCTGGACGGAGGTCACGCTGGGCAACGGCACGCGCAAGCCGCACCTGATCATCCCTTATACGCTGGAAGCCAACGACATGCGCTTCGCCTCCCCGCAGGGTTATAACACCGCAGAGCAGTTCTTTACGTATCTCAAAGACAGCTTTGATGTGCTGTATGCGGAAGGGGAAACGGCACCGAAAATGTTGTCGGTTGGTATGCACTGCCGCCTGCTGGGGCGGCCGGGGAAATTCCGTGCGCTGCAACGCTTCCTGGATTACATCCAGCAGCATGAGCGGGTCTGGATCTGCCGCCGGCAGGAGATTGCCGATCACTGGCAGGCAATGCATCCTTATCCCTCCGCCTGAAAACCGTCAGCCTGAAAATAAGCGGCCGTGATGGCCGCTCTCTGTCAGAAATCCCAGTCTTCATCTTCAGTATTGACGGCTTTGCCAATCACATACGAGGAGCCGGAGCCGGAGAAGAAATCGTGGTTCTCATCGGCATTCGGTGAGAGCGCGGACAAAATCGCCGGGTTCACCTCGGCCATGGAGGCCGGGAACAGCGCCTCATAACCGAGGTTCATCAGCGCTTTGTTGGCGTTGTAGTGCAGGAATTTTTTCACATCTTCCGTCCAGCCCACGCCGTCATACAGGTCTTCGGTGTAACGCAGTTCATTCTCATAGAGATCCTGTAACAGATCGTAGGCCTGCGCCTTCACCTGGCGGCGGCGGGCTTCATCCACCTGCTGCAAATTCTTCTGGAACTTATAGCCGATGTAATAGCCGTGTACCGCCTCATCACGGATGATCAGCCGGATCAAGTCTGCGGTATTGGTCAGCCTGGCACGGCTTGACCAGTACATCGGCAGGTAAAAGCCGGAGTAGAACAAAAACGACTCCAGGAACACGCTGGCGACTTTCTTCATCAGCGGGTCATCGCCCCGGTAATGCGAAAGCACGATCTCCGCCTTGTTCTGCAACAACGGGTTCTGCTCACTCCAGCGGAAGGCGTCGTCCACGTCTACCGTGGCGCAGAGCGTGGAGAAAATCGAGCTGTAGGAGCGCGCATGGACGGCCTCCATAAAGCCGATATTGGCGTACACCGCCTCCTCATGGGGGGTGATGGCGTCCGCCATCAACGCAGGCGCGCCGACCACATTCTGCACCGTGTCCAGCAGCGTCAGGCCGGTAAATACCCGGATGGTCAGCTGTTGCTCCTGGGGCGTCAGCGTGGCCCAGGAAGGAATATCGTTGGACAGCGGCACTTTCTCCGGCAGCCAGAAGTTGGCCGTCAGCCGGTTCCAGACTTCCAGATCCTTATCATCTTCGATCTGGTTCCAGTTGATCGCCTTCTGCACGCGGCGGGCGGCCATTTCAGGTAATGCACTCATGGGTATCCCTTTTTCTCGTCACAACGTACAGGAGACGCAGCCCTGCACTTCAGTGCCTTCCAGCGCCATCTGCCGCAGGCGGATGTAATAGATGGTTTTGATGCCTTTTTTCCAGGCGTAAATCTGCGCTTTGTTGATGTCGCGGGTGGTGGCGGTGTCGCGGAAAAACAGCGTCAGTGACAGCCCCTGGTCGACATGCTGCGTCGCTTCGGCGTAGGTATCGATGATCTTTTCCGGGCCGATTTCATAGGCATCCCGGTAGTATTCCAGGTTGTCATTGGTCATAAACGGCGCGGGGTAATAGACGCGGCCGATTTTGCCCTCTTTGCGGATCTCAATACGCGACGCAATCGGGTGGATGCTGGAGGTCGAATTATTGATATAGGAGATGGAACCGGTAGGCGGCACCGCCTGCAAATTCTGGTTATACAGCCCGTGCGCCATCACCGAGGCTTTCAGCGCCGCCCAGTCATTCACATCAGGAATGCGGATACCCGCCTGCTCAAACAGCGCCTTCACCCTGGCGGTTTTTGGCTGCCAGCGCGGCTCGAGGTATTTATCGAAATAACGGCCGCTGGCATACGCAGACAACTCAAAGCCGTCGAAGCGGGTCTGGCGCTCTATCGCCAGCTGGTTAGAGGCGCGCACCGCGTGGTACGCCACGGTATAGAAGTAGATATTGGTGAAATCCAGCGCCTCGTCTGACCCATAATGGATGCGTTCACGCGCCAGATAGCCATGCAGGTTCATCTGGCCGAGGCCAATGGCGTGCGAGCGCTGGTTCCCCTGATCCACCGACGGCACGGAGCGGATGTGGCTCATGTCGGAGACGGCCGTCAATGCGCGGACAGCGGTTTCCACTGTGGCACCGAAATCCGGTGCATCCATTGCCAGGGCGATATTCAGCGAGCCGAGGTTACAGGAGATGTCTTTGCCGATCTGCGCATACGAGAGATCCTCGTGATACGTGGTCGGGGCGTTGACCTGCAAAATCTCCGAGCAGAGGTTGCTCATGTTGATGCGGCCGTGGATCGGGTTGGCGCGGTTAACTGTGTCCTCGAACATCATGTACGGGTAACCGGATTCGAACTGGATCTCCGCCAGGATTTTGAAGAACGCGCGCGCGTCAATTTTCTGCTTACGGATGCGTTTGTCCGCCACCATCTCACGGTATTTCTCCGTGACCGACAGCTCTGACAGCGGCACGCCATACACCTGCTGCACATCGTAAGGTGAGAACAGGTACATTGGCTCGTGATTCTTCGCCAGCTCAAAAGTGATATCCGGGATCACCACCCCCAATGACAGGGTTTTGATGCGGATCTTCTCATCAGCATTTTCGCGCTTGGTATCGAGGAAGCGCAGGATGTCCGGATGGTGGGCATGGAGATAAACCGCCCCCGCGCCCTGGCGCGCACCCAGTTGGTTGGCATAGGAGAAGGCATCCTCCAGCATCTTCATGATCGGGATCACGCCGGAGGACTGGTTTTCGATGCGCTTGATCGGCGCGCCGGCCTCACGGATGTTGGTCAGCATAAAGGCCACGCCGCCGCCGCGTTTGGAGAGTTGCAGCGCCGAGTTCACCGCCCGGCCAATCGACTCCATATTGTCTTCGATGCGCAGCAGGAAACAGGAGACCAGCTCACCGCGCTGCTTTTTGCCGCTGTTGAGGAAGGTCGGGGTCGCGGGCTGGAAGCGGCCGCTGATCATCTCCTCTACCAGCCGCTGCGCCAGCGCGGTGTCACCGGCTGCCAGCGTCAGCGCCACCATACAGACGCGATCTTCATAGCGTTCCAGGTAGCGTTTGCCGTCGAAGGTTTTCAGCGTATAGCTGGTGTAGTACTTAAACGCGCCGAGGAACGTCTTGAAGCGGAACTTATGCGCGTAAGCCTGGCGGAACAGCTGCTTGATAAACGCCGGGCTGTACTGCGCCAGCACTTCCGCCTCGTAATAATTCTCTTCCACCAGATAGCGCAGCTTCTCTTCCAGATTGTGGAAAAACACCGTGTTCTGGTTAACGTGCTGAAGAAAATAGTGGCGCGCCGCCAGCCGGTCTTGTTCAAACTGAATCTGCCCCTGTTCATCAAACAGGTTCAGCATCGCGTTCAGCGCATGGTAGTCCGGGCGTGCAAGCGCCGGCTCAGTTAGTGCGAGGTCTGTCGCTGCCAAAATTCGGTCACTCCCTTCATGACGTTATCGACATCGCCCGGCGTGCCGAGCAATTCAAAGCGGTAGAGCATGGGCACCTGGCACTTTTGTGCCACGATCTGCCCGGCGATGCCGTAAGCGGCACCGAAATTAGTGTTCCCGGCCGCAATCACCCCGCGGATCAGCGCGCGGTTGTCCGGCTGGTTAAGAAAACGGATCACCTGGGGCGGCACCGCCCCGTTGACACTGCCGCCGCCGTAGCTCGGCACCACCAGGATATAGGGCTGCGTGACGCGCAACGGCGTGCGGTCCAGCGGAATGCGGATCGCCGGCAGCCCGAGCTTCACAATAAAGCGGTGGGTATTTTCCGAGCTGCTGGAGAAATAGACCAGCGGAGGCAGCAGGCTCACCTTAGTGTGCCGCCGCCAGCGTGCTGAGCAGGTCAGGGCGGAAGCCGGACCAGTGCTGGTCGCCTGCCACAATCACCGGTACCTGCTGATAACCCAGGGATCTCACATGGTTCAGGGCCGCGTCATCGGCAGTGAGGTCAATAACCTGATAGGCGATACCCTGGCGATCCAGGGCGCGGTAGGTGGCGTTGCATTGGACACAGTCCGGTTTACTGTAAATAATAATGCTCATGATTCGCATTTCCCTTTGTAAGGCTGAGACGTGGGCGTTATTCTGTCGGCCGCGTGGTGAACGGGCAGGCAGAGGGCGATGTCAGGGTTAGCGGCGCACATTAGTTTCGGGCAGGGTCCTGCGCGCGTTGCTCTGAGGAAAATACTAGATATTGATCTAAATTATTTCAACCACACAATATCTAGTGTTTGACGAAAATGCGACGCCGATAACGCGCCAGCCCGCGGCACACGCCGGGGTCAAGATGTGAGAAAAATTTTTTTGCAGGCAAAAGGGGCAGGAAAGCGCGCATGACGTTGCCGGGCAAAGCCCGGCGTAAAAGACGCGTCAGGTGTTATCAGATTCTGTGTGGGGCGATAGGGGGATAGAAGGTCAGGTCAGGCCGCCGGGGCGGCGGCCGGGTGTGCAGATTAACGGCGGGCCAGCAGGAAGCCGACAACCACCCCGACAGCGGCACCAATGCCGACGCCTTGCCACGGGTTCGTTTTCACATAGCCTTTCGCTTTGCCGGCAATTTCACGGGCGCTCGGGGCCTCATTGAGGCGGGCGCGGCTATTGCGCAGCACATTTTCCGCTTTACTGCGGATGGCCTCCGCGGCGTCCTGGCTGCGGGAACGTGACGATTGCAGCACCTCATCAAGGGTATCAGCCAGCAGGGTAACGTCCTGGTCGATTTCGCGCTCAACTTTCTCAGATTTTTTAAACATTTGCCTCTCCCTTTTGCATGATGTCCTTTAAGCATAGACCAAAATAACGCAGGCACGATAAATCCGCGCCTGCTGAACGCAGGGATGGGTTTTTTTTGCCTTTTTTGAGATAAATCAGCATGAATAGAGGCCAGAAGGCAGACATTGGCGTTACCCTCATACGATGAAGTGCCTGCAATGAAGAAAGCCTATTTCCACTACTGGGGCAAAGCCCGCACCCCACGCACCGACGGGGTAGATGCGCATAAACACCATCTTTTACCCTGGCATTGCCTGGACGTCGCAGCCTGCGGCCATCAGCTGGTGATGCAAAACCGCTTCGGCATTGCCGATAAGTTTGCGGCATTGAACATGCCCGACCGGCAACAGGCGGCCACCTTTTTTGCCTGGTTGCTGTGCTGGCACGATACAGGAAAATTTTCCCGTTATTTTCAGCAACAGTATCGCGCAGAGGGGCTGGTGGTGCCGCATAACGCCGTACACTTCTGCGGCCGCCATGATGCCCTGGGCCTGTGGCTGTGGGACGAGCACCTCTCCTGTCACCTGAACAGCCTGCTTCAGAGTGAACATGATCAGATGGCGCTCTACCGTATGCTGAACCGCTGGATGTGCCTGACGTTCGGCCATCACGGGCGGCCGGTCGGAAACCGTCACTGTGCCTCAGCGTTTCTGCCGGAAGACTGTGACGCCGCGCGGCTGTTTTTACAGGATATCCGCGCTCTGTTTCCCACCCTCACATTACCGGCAGAGTGGGGAGAAAAGCCGTGGCGCAAGCGCTTCAGCTCCCTGAGCTGGTTGATCTCCGCCGTGGTGGTGCTGGCCGACTGGATAGGCTCGAATACGCACTATTTTCCCTGTTGTTCTGATGCCATGCCGTTAGGCATTTACTGGCTGCGGGCGTGTAAACAGGCTGAGCGGGCGGTCAGTCAGCTTCCGGTGGCCGCAGAGGTTGCCCCTTTTGCCGGTATTGCGCCTCTCTTTCCCTTTATCACCACGCCCACACCGCTTCAGCAAAAAGCCTTACAACAGGACATCAGCCCGCCGGGGCCGCAGCTTTTCATTTTGGAGGATGTGACCGGGGCCGGGAAAACCGAGGCCGCGCTGATTCTGGCGCACCGCCTGATGGCAGCCGGGAAAGCACAGGGGCTGTACATCGGCCTGCCGACTACCGCGACGGCAAACGCCATGTACCAACGGATGCGCCGCGCCTGGCGGCAACTTTATCACCCCGGCAGCATCCCGAGCCTGATGCTTTCACACGGCAGCAGCCATCTGTCGGCTGAGTTTTCCCGCTCGGTGTGGCATCCGCTGGCGAACGTTGAGGGGGAGGTGGTGGAAGCGGAACATCAACAGGGGTGCGCCGCCTGGTTCGCCGACCAGCGTAAAAAATCGTTGCTGGCGGATGTCGGCGTCGGCACGCTGGATCAGGCGTTGATGGCGATCCTCCCCGTCCGGCACCAGAATTTACGCCTGCTCGGCCTGCACACTAAGTTGCTGATATGTGATGAGGTACATGCTTACGACAGTTATATGAGCACCTTGCTGGAAAAGCTGATCGACGCGCAGGCGCGCAGCGGGCAGAGCGTGATTCTGCTCTCTGCCACCTTATCTGCGCGGCAACGTGAAAAATTGGTTCAGGCTTTCCAGCGCGGTGCGCACTTCCCCCCTCAGCTCCCGCCACCCTTAACCCCAGCTGATTACCCGTGGTTTACCCAACTTACACAGCAGGGTTTTTCAGGCAGTGGCCGGGTAGAGACGCGTAACGCGGTGCAGCGCACAGTAAAAATCACCTGGCAGCATCATGAAGATGAATGCATCCATTTGATTAAAAAAGTGGCAGAGGCGGGCGGCTGTATTGGCTGGATACGCAACTCCGTTGAAGATGCGATGCATATCTATAACAGGTTACGGCACACGGTGGCGGAAGAGGATCTGCTGTTGCTGCATAGCCGCTTCGCCTTTTGTGACCGGCTGGCGATTGAGAATAAAGCCCTGCGCTGGTTCGGCAAACAACCGGCAGGCGAATTACCGGAACGCCGTGGAAAGGTGTTAATAAGCACGCAAATAATTGAAAGCTCAATAGATATAGATCTGGATTATATGATCAGCGATCTGGCCTCTATTGATTTGCTGATCCAGCGCGCCGGGCGGCTGCAACGCCATGCCCGGGATGCCAGCGGCATATTGAGCGAGCGGGAAGGGCGTCAGCCCCCTGTATTCGTGATTCTTGCGCCGCCCTGGTCACCGGAACCCGCGCCGGACTGGCTCTCATCGGCAATGCGCAATACCAGCTTTGTTTACCCCGTCCATCTCCTGTGGTTAACCCAGCGTATTTTGCAGCAGCAAGGCGAAATAAAAATGCCGGAAGCGGCGCGATTATTGATTGATGCGGTATACGGCGATGAAGTGGACGTACCGGCTGGGCTGATGCAACAGGCTGACAGTAAAGAGGGGAAAACCCTGAGCGAACGCAATGCGGCTGCACAGGCGGTTATCGACTTTTCGCACGGGTACAGCATTGCGGCATCGGATCTCTGGGAAGAGGAGACGTCTACCCGTTTAGCCGAAAAAACGATAACACTTTATCTCGCCTATCGTCGCGAAGGGGAGATCGTGCCCTATGGCGAAGGGGAACACCCGTGGGATATGAGCCGGATAAACGTGCGGGAAAGCTGGTGGAAACAAAATAATCACGCTTTTACGTTATTAAGTAGTACGGAATTGGAATGTTGGGAAAAAGAGCATTGCCGGCCAAATGCACAAGTTATTATTCTTCCGGATGATATATCAACTTGCAATTATTCATCAGGCGTGGGGTTAAAGAGTGCAGGATAAATAAAATCTTATTTAATAAAAAACGGAGCCAGAAAATCTGGCTCCGGATATCCCCGCTTACGTGGGGAACGGATTAAATCACTCTGGTTGTTGGTCTATCCCCGTTCATACAGGGAAACTTAATAGAAGTACTATATTCTCTATGAGTTCGCAAGGAGAGTGGCTGAAAATTACTGTGCAAAATTGTACAGTAATTTTCATGACTTTCTTGTTGTCATAATAATATTTACAGATTAGCATTGGCTCATCTTATGGTCTCGCGCGATAAATTAAAGAAATCCATAGGATATCAGCCCTGTATTTCATTTATATCTTGAATTTTTAAATTAAAGCGGGGCCCATTCTTTTCAGAACTAAGGAAAGAAAAATTATCCCTGCATGTTTATCTAATATCAAAAAGTTATATTTTAATTTTCGTTTCACCCTCGGTAAATATTGTGCATTGAAGTTTCATTTGGCTGTAGTCCTAAAAGGATAGCAGGGGCTGTGCCACGGATGGCACTAAATAAGTAATTTAAGGAACTCACCACCCTTTATCACGGAGGTTCTTATCGTGTGGTCACTATTAACAACAGCCTGGCTTCCCGCCCGGTTTAAAGATGGGCGGCTGGGGAAAATTGCGCCCAGTCAATTAGCAGACAAAAACATTATCGATATTGCCGCCCCGCGTGCTGACCTGCAGGGCGCGGCCTGGCAATTCCTGATTGGCCTGCTGCAAACCGCGCGGCCGCCGGAGGATAGCGAGGAATGGGAGGACATCTGGCACGACGGGCTGACAGAGCAGCAGGTCACCGAAGCATTTGCCCGGCTTGAGCACGCGTTTCAGTTTGGCCCGGCGTCACCCTCGTTTATGCAGGATATTGAGCCACTCAAGGGCGATCCCATCGCCATCGGCCAGCTGCTGGTAGAGGCACCCGGCGCACAAACCACGAAGTTCAACAAAGATCACTTTGTAAAACGCGGCACGCTGGAAAAGCTCTGCCCGCACTGTGCCGCGCTGGCGCTGTTTGCCCTGCAAACCAATGCGCCGTCCGGCGGCCAGGGCTACCGCACCGGGTTACGCGGCGGCGGCCCCATCACCACCTTGCTGGAGCTGAAACACACAGACGCCACCCGTGATTATCCGTTATGGCGCAAACTCTGGCTGAATGTGATGCCGCAGCCGCAGGATGAAACCCCCGCCTATGATGCCCGCATTTTTCCGTGGCTTGCGCCAACCCGCACCAGTGAAAAAGCCAGCGGCATCACTACCCCTACAGACAGCCATGTGTTACAGGCCTATTGGGGGATGCCGCGCCGTTTCCGCATTGACTTTGCCAACACAGTGGAAGGCGATTGTGACCTGTGCGGCGAGCACCATCCGGCGCTGTTGCAACAGATCACCGCCAAAAACTATGGCGTGCAATATGTCGGCTGGCGACACCCGCTGACGCCATATCGCAGGCCGAAAAAAGAGGGCGGGGAGCTGTTCTCCCTGAAAGGCCAGCCGGGCGGCCTCGTCTACCGTGACTGGCTGGGGCTGATGCATACAACCCACAGCGAGAATAACGAGGAGTACCCGGCAGAAGTCGTGACCGCCTATCAGTCCCATAAATTGCGGGAACCGGGTATCCGGGTAGGGTTATGGGGGTTTGGTTATGACTTCGACAATATGAAAGCGCGCTGCTGGTATGAGCACCATACGCCGCTGTTAATGTTGACGGATGAGCAATGGCAACAGCTTCAGGCACCGATACAACGCGCCGTGGCGAATGCGACCCGCCAGCTGAGCTTCCTGAAAAGCGCGTTAAAAGAGGCCTGGTTCGATAACCCTAAAGAGGCGCGCGGGGATTTCAGCTTTATTGATGTCGATTTCTGGCACCAGACCGAACCCTGCTTTACAGAACTCCTCGACAACATAACCTCTGATGCCGATAGCCCCCTCACCACGAAACAGCGCGAGGAAATCACTGTTCAGGAAAAGGCGTGGCAACGTTATTTACGCCGCTTTGCCATGAACTATTTCGATGAGCATGTGTTCACCCACCCGGAACAAAATAAACTTAGCCGCATAATGAAGGCCAGAAAAAAATACTTTGTTCTTGAAAAGAAACCTTCCACCGGTAAGAAAAAGCAGGAGGCGACAGCATGAGCTATTTAAATGATGGGCAAAGGCAGGCATTACTGAGCTGGCATGACGCAGTAAATGACAGCAAAGGGCGGCGGCTGCGCGCTTCATTACGGCGATGCAGTGATATTCATCAGGTTTGCCAGGCTGAAGGTTTCCGCTCCCTGCTATATAAAAATGATCTGCCTGCATTATGGAACCATGAACAGGAACCCTGGCGGTTTAGCGCTATGGCAATATTAGCGGCGACAGTAGCGCATGTGAAAACCAATAATGAACGAGAACATTTTGCGGCGCAATTAGGTGTTGAGAAAAAAGGGCGGATTGTGATGTCTGAGTTGCGTTTTTCCCGCCTGAGCGGCGCGAAAACGCATGATGAACTGCTGAGGCAATTGCGCCGCGCCGTCAAATTATGTGAAGGCGTGGTGAATATTCCCGATTTGGCCGAAGGTATATTCCGCTGGTGCCGGGAAGAGAGCGATCACTACGTAAAATTAAAGCCCACGGAATATATCCGCATTCGCTGGGCAATGGAGTATTACCAGGCGGTCACCCCTGAAGATGACCAATTGGAATTTGACCAGACTGCACACCCCGTTAATGAATATTAAAAGGACTTCGATGATGACGACATTTATCCAACTCCATCTGTTGATCGCCTACCCGGCCGCTAACCTGAACCGGGATGATACCGGCGCGCCGAAAACCGTGATGATGGGCGGCAGCGAACGCCTGCGCGTCTCTTCCCAAAGCCTGAAACGCGCCTGGCGCACTTCCGATCTGTTTGAAGAGGCGATGGCCGGGCACATCGGCAAGCGCACTGCCCGCATCGGGCGCGAAGCCGCAAACATCATGATGGCGCGTGGTGTCGGTGAGAAAAAAGCGGCGGAGTGGGGCACCAAAATCGCCAACTATTTCGGTAAAGCCAAAAGTGCCAAAGAAAAAGATCTGAAAGACGATCCGTTGTTAAACACCGATACCGAACAGCTGGTACACATTAGCCCGTTTGAATGGCAGCAGGTGGAACAACTGGCTGAACGCCTGGGCGAGGAAAAACGCGAACCCACCGCCGATGAGCTGAGTTTATTAACCGCGCAGCGGATGGCGGTGGACATCTCCCTGTTTGGCCGCATGTTGGCCTCGTCGCCGGAATTTAATGTTGAAGCGGCCTGCCAGGTGGCACACGCCGTCGGCGTCAGCACCACAGTGGTAGAGGACGACTTTTTCACTGCGGTAGACGACCTGCGGCAAGACAGCGGGGAGACCGGCGCCGGGCATGTGGGGGAGCAGGGCTTCGGTGCGGCACTGTTCTACACCTACATCTGCATTGATCGGGACCAGTTGCTGAAAAACCTTAATAACGACGAAGCACTCACCCAGCGCGCGCTGCGGGCCTTAACCGAATGTACCCTGAAAGTCTCGCCGACCGGCAAACAGAACAGCTTCGCCTCCCGCGCTTATGCCTCCTGGGCACTGGCGGAAAAAGGCGCCGAACAGCCCCGCACGCTGGCGGCCGCCTTCTACAAACCGGTGTATGGCGATGACCACATTACGCAGGCGATTTCGCGCATCACCGCGCTGCGTGAAAATCTGGATAAGGTCTATCAGTGCCGGAGCAATCAGGTTACGGAACTCAACGCCATGACCGGGGAAGGCTCGCTGGAAGACTTCCTCGGTTTTGTCAGCGCATAAGGAGAGGCCATGAGTGAATATCTGGTCTTTCAGCTTCAGGGGCCGATGGCTTCCTGGGGCGAACCGGCACCGGGCGAGGTTCGGCATACGCACCCGTTGCCGTCGCGCTCTGCGCTGCTGGGGTTATTGGCTGCCGCACTCGGCATCCGCCGGGACGAGGAGCAACGGCTGGCGGAATTCAACCGGCACTACCAGTTTTTGGTCTGCGCCAATGCGAAAAGCCGCTGGATGCGTGACTACCATACGGTGCAGGTGCCGAAAGAGAGCCGTAAAGCGCGCTATTTCACCCGGCGTGATGAGCTTCGCCGCGACCCGCTACTGTTGCAAACCACGATCTCGCGCCGTGATTTTTATTGTGACGGTTACTGGCTGGTGGTGGTGGCGATGACAGAAGGCGCGCCTTATGCCTTAACGGCGTTGCAACAGGCGCTGAGGCAGCCGGTATTTCCGCTTTTCCTCGGCCGCAAGAGCCACCCGCTCGCGCTGCCGCTCTGGCCGCACTGTTTTCGCGGCGGCATTGAAGAGGTGCTGACACAGGCGCAGAGCCACTATCGCCTGGCCCTGAAGGATCTGAAGGTGATGGCGGGTTTCATTACCGAATTACAGCCCTGGTGCTGGTGGGAGGGCGACTATCCGGGCTTAATCGTCACCGCAGTGACCCAGCGCCGCGACCAGCCGCTGAGCCGCCGCCGTTGGCAATTTGCCGAACGGATGGTGAAGAAAAGCCATCTGCCGGAGGAGACGCCATGTATTTCTCAAGAATAACGGTGCCGGTAGGCGCGTTTGCGCCGCAGCAACTGTTTCAGCTCGCCCGCGCCGGTGAATATGTGTTTCATCAATGGCTCTGGGAGCTGTTCCCGCATCAGCAGCAGCGTGATTTTATCTACCGCCGGGAGGAGCGACGCGGCGCGCTGCGCTTTTATCTGCTGTCACACAACCGGCCGGTCATGACGCACCCTTTGCTGCAGGTGGAGTGCAAACCCTTCACGCCGCACCTTGAAGCCGGGATGCAGCTTGGTTTTTCCCTGCGGGCGAACCCGGTTATCTGTCGGCAGGGGAAAAGGCATGACCTGCTGATGCATACCAAACACCGGCTGCGCAACGACGTGAAGCCGGAGGCGATGTGGGCGCATCAGGAGCGTGCCGCGCAGGAATGGCTGGCGAGTCAGGGCGCGCAGGCCGGGTTCACGCCGCAACCGGGGGCGGTGTCCGTGATGAGCTACCAGCAGCAACAGGTCGTGCGCCCTAAATCACGCAGCCTGGTACAGTTCAGCACTGTGGATTTCAGCGGCGTGCTGACGGTGGATGACCCCGCGCGATTTACCGGGCAATTGGCAAAAGGCTTCGGCAAAAGCCGGGCATTTGGCTGCGGGCTGATGCTGATTAAGCCTGCGAAGGGGGAAGTGTGAGTTATGTTCCACTGAATCCTATTCCATTGAAAAATCGTACCTCCATGATCTTTTTGCAATACGGACAACTGGACGTATTGGACGGCGCATTTGTATTAATCGATAAAACCGGTGTGCGCACCCACATCCCGGTCGGGGCGGTAGCCTGCATTATGCTGGAACCAGGGACGCGGGTTTCCCACGCAGCCGTCCGGTTAGCGGCCACCGTAGGCACGCTGCTGGTGTGGGTGGGGGAGGCGGGTGTCAGGCTCTATTCCGCGGGCCAACCGGGCGGCGCGCGCGCTGATAAATTGCTCTACCAGGCCAAACTGGCCTTGGATGAGGAGTTACGGCTGAAAGTGGTGCGCAAAATGTACGAACTGCGTTTTGGTGAGCCACCACCCAGTCGCCGTTCAGTGGAGCAACTGCGCGGTATTGAAGGCGCGCGCGTGAAACAGACCTATACGCTATTGGCACGGCGCTATGGGGTAACGTGGAACGGGCGTAATTACGATCCTAAAGACTGGGAAAAGGGGGATATGGTTAACCGCTGTATCAGCGCAGCGACGTCATGTTTGTACGGCATTTCGGAGGCGGCGATACTGGCCGCGGGTTATGCGCCGGCGATCGGTTTTATCCATAGCGGTAAACCACTTTCATTTGTCTACGATATTGCCGACATCATTAAATTTGATGCCATCGTCCCAAAAGCCTTTGAAATTGCGTCAACATCGCCTTTGAAGCCTGATCAGGAAGTACGCCTGGCGTGCCGGGATATTTTTCGCAGTGATAAATTGACCGGCAAGCTCATTCCTTTAATTGAGGAAGTGCTTGCTGCCGGGGATATTCTGCCACCCCAACCGGCCCCGGATATGCTGCCGCCGGCAATTCCGGAGCCGGAGACACTCGCAGACAGTGGGCATCGGGGGCATTAATCGTGAGCATGTTAATTGTGGTCACAGAGAATGTTCCTCCACGTTTGCGCGGCCGGTTGGCTGTCTGGTTACTGGAGGTACGTGCAGGGGTTTATATCGGCGACACTTCACGGCGAATACGCGAAATGATCTGGCAGCAAATCGACATATTGGCAGAGGAGGGCAATGTCGTCATGGCGTGGGCGACTAACACAGAATCGGGTTTTGATTTTCAAACGTATGGCGTTAACCGACGGATTCCGGTGGAATATGACGGGCTAAGGCTGGTTTCATTTCTGCCCATTGAAAATCAATAATTTAACGCTATCGCCAAGGGTTAAAATTTAAGCAAAAAATCGGTGTTTTTTTAGAGAGGTAAAAACTCCTTTTAGAACAATTATCTACTTTTAGAGTGTTCCCCGCGAGAGCGGGGCTAAACCGTGCCGCCAGCCACCGCCGGGCTGGCGCGGCGTGTGTTCCCCGCGAGAGCGGGGCTAAACCGAGGTTGACACCGCAAACGGTCTTGGCATCGATGTGTTCCCCGCGAGAGCGGGGCTAAACCGGCCACAGCCACAACCGAGACAGACAAGACAATGTGTTCCCCGCGAGAGCGGGGCTAAACCGAGATTACAACAGGGAGGTTGGACGCCGCGCAGGTGTTCCCCGCGAGAGCGGGGCTAAACCGTCACGCCCGCCGCCGCAGCGGTATTTCGTGACGTGTTCCCCGCGAGAGCGGGGCTAAACCGGTGTCGTTGGCTTCATACGGTGCCAACGCGGCGTGTTCCCCGCGAGAGCGGGGCTAAACCGCTGAAATTGATAGTTATATTGCAGATAAATTAGTGTTCCCCGCGAGAGCGGGGCTAAACCGTATAAAGATAAAATAGTTTATGAAGAAGAATCGTGTTCCCCGCGAGAGCGGGGCTAAACCGGCAAACATCGTCAGCCACAGAGACCCACGATAGTGTTCCCCGCGAGAGCGGGGCTAAACCGACTGCATATATAAATCGGCAACATCCTTACCCGTGTTCCCCGCGAGAGCGGGGCTAAACCGCCGTAATCCTGACGTGGGAACGGTCGATAATTGTGTTCCCCGCGAGAGCGGGGCTAAACCGCCCCTTCGGTGCAGTAGGTGATCGCCTTTGGGGTGTTCCCCGCGAGAGCGGGGCTAAACCGGTCAAAGACGACGACGGCCGCGCGCTAAACGTGTGTTCCCCGCGAGAGCGGGGCTAAACCGGCCTGGTAATCCGAGGCATCCGCCTGATTCATGTGTTCCCCGCGAAAGCGGGGCTAAACCGTGAACGCGCATTGAAGACCTTGCGCACGTCATGTGTTCCCCGCGAGAGCGGGGCTAAACCGACTCACGTCCGCAACCTGGAAGGGCTGGCAAAGTGTTCCCCGCGAGAGCGGGGCTAAACCGGAGAATCTGAAATATGGGAATTGCACAGCATAGTGTTCCCCGCGAGAGCGGGGCTAAACCGGCCGGTTGCCGTCCGGGAAGATCCTCCCACTGGTGTTCCCCGCGAGAGCGGGGCTAAACCGGGGTTGGTGCGGGCGCGTCAGTTGGTTGCGGAGTGTTCCCCGCGAGAGCGGGGCTAAACCGTACTGCCGCAGCCAGGCCGGCGGATTTTGTGTGTGTTCCCCGCGAGAGCGGGGCTAAACCGCAAAACAGCGGGAATTTCTGGACGCTGGAGCCGTGTTCCCCGCGAGAGCGGGGCTAAACCGGTATCACGCGTAACGACAAGGTGTGTATTGAAGTGTTCCCCGCGAGAGCGGGGCTAAACCGGGTTGAGGCGTAGTGTCCACGTCTAACAGAGCATGTTCCCCGCTTATGCGGGGCCAAACTACACCTGTCCCCGCTTTGTACATTTCGTTACGCAGCGACACCAATCACTCACGGAGCGCTGACCCTAAACTGCGTAGACTCTCCTCACCGGCCTACTTCAGGCTGACTCCAACACGCTGAGGAATATTATGAAAAAGATCGTCGCTATGATTGTTGCCGCTACCCTGGGTATGTCCTCTGTAGCGTTTGCTGCGGAAACCGCTAACCCTGCACCGGCGGCTGCCGCTGCAACCACCACCACGGCACCGGCGGCCAGCGCACCGGCTGCGAAAACCGTGCACCATAAAAAACATAAGAAAGCCGTTGCCCAGAAAGCCCAGGCCGCGAAAAAAACACACAAGAAAGTGACCCATAAAGCGCCGGCTGCCCAGAAAGCCCAGGCCGCGAAAAAAGCACACAAGAAAGTGACGCACAAAGCCCCGGTTGCCCAGAAAGCCCAGGCAGCGAAAAAGACCCACAAAAAAGTGACCCATAAAAAAGCAGCGGCCCATACCGCAGCGTAAGGGTTAACGACGGAAGGCGGCGCAGCCCGCCTGCCGGAAAACATATGCTGACGCCCGTCTTGTACGGGCGTTTTTTTAGCCTCAGGGCGGTGGCTGTCATGTTGAAACGCTATCGGTTTGAAGTGATTTTTGCCGTGGTCACCCTGTGTGGCCTGGTGGTGGCCTGGGCGCTGTTTCTGGCTGATGGGCTGATCTGAACCGGTGCAGCCTTAGCGGCCCGCCGGTTAACGCGATAAATTTTCTCACGTTTTTAACGTACCCTGTTCTCCCTTCAGGCGCTATGCTGTTAACTTCCCTCATCTTTTCAGCTCAGGCCCGACCATGCCCGTTAGCCCCGCACGCCAAAACCTGCAACTCAATACACGCATCCTGTCGATCGTGGTGTTCACCTTTGTCTGTTACCTCACCATCGGATTGCCGCTGGCAGTGCTGCCGGGGTTCGTCCACCACACGCTGGGGTATAACTCGGTACTGGCTGGGCTTGTGATCAGCGCCCAATATTTTGCTACGCTGGTCAGCCGCCCCCACGCCGGGCGCTACGCCGATATGCTGGGGCCGAAAAGGGTTGTGCTGTTCGGGCTGACCTGCTGCGGCATGAGCGGCATCTTCTATGCCCTGGCCTGGTGGAATACCGCCCAGCCGCTGTTGAGCCTGAGCCTGCTGTGCATCGGCCGGGTGCTGCTCGGCGTCGGGGAGAGTTTTGCCAGCACCGGCTCGACGTTGTGGGGCATTGGCGCGGTGGGGTCAATGCATACTGCCCGCGTGATCTCCTGGAATGGCGTCGCCACCTATGGGGCGATGGCGGTAGGGGCGCCGTTGGGTGTCTGGCTCAATCAGCAGTGGGGGCTGGCAGGCGTTGCCTCGGTCATTGTGCTGGCGGTGGCGGCCGCGATGCTGCTCGCCGGACGCAAAGCGCCTGTTTCCGTGGTGGCCGGTAACCGTATCGCATTCGGCGCGGTGGTCGGGCGGATCTGGCTCTACGGCCTTGGGCTGGGGTTCGGCACCATTGGCTTTGGCGTTATCGCCACCTTTATCACCCTGTATTACGGCGACCGGGGCTGGGAAGGGGCAGCCTTCTCCCTGACCCTGTTCAGCCTCGGTTTCGTCGGCATCCGGCTTATCTTCAGCAATAACATTAACCGTTACGGCGGCCTTAAGGTGTCGCTGGTCTCTTTCCTGTTTGAAATCGGCGGGTTGCTGCTGATTTGGGGGGCGTCCACCCCGCTGATGGTGGAGTGCGGCGCGTTCCTGACCGGTGCCGGGTTCTCGCTGGTGTTCCCGGCGCTGGGCGTCGAGGCGGTGAAACAGGTGCCGGTGCAGAACCAGGGCACCGCGCTCGGCCTCTACTCCGCGTTTCTCGATCTCGGGTTAGGGCTGACCGGGCCGGTGGCCGGGCTGATTATCAACCACGCCGGGATCACCTCCATCTATCTGGTGGCGGCGCTGACCGTCGGCATCGCGTGGCTGATTACGCTGAAATTGCAGCTTAGCCGCCGTCTTCCGCCGGAAACCGGGATAAACTGAGAAAAAGGGCGCAAAAAGCTGCGCCGGCGCGGGTTATTTCATCAAGCGGGTGGAGAATATTCCGAAATCATCCAGAATGCAGGATAAAGACATTGTCTGATCGGGCTAATACGGTAAGGTCGCTGGGCAGTTCAAGATGCGAGGAGAAACAATGTATTTACGGCCGGATGAAGTGGCACGGGTATTAGAAGGTTCAGGATTTGAGCGTGATTACGTCGATGACAAAACCTACGGTTATCGCCGCGGTGTGCACTATGTGTACGTTAACCGCGAGGCCCGTCTGGGCCGCACGGCGCTGGTGATTCACCCGGCGTTGAAAGATTACAGCCTGCGTTTTGCGCAGCCGACCTCAGAGATACGCACCAGCCAGCATTACACGGAGTTCCCGCGTGACCCGTCAGGCGGCGGCGATCTGTATTACGGCATTCCCCACGGGTTCAGTTCGCGCCAGTTGCTGGCCAGCTACCTGGAGAATGTGTTCAAGTAATCACACCAGGTGGATCTGGTTATAGGTTTCGTTGTAATGGCGGCGGAACTGCGCCAGCTCAAACGGTTCCAGATCCAACTCGGAAAAGTAAAACAGAGCCTGTTCGGCGTGCTCATTGGTCAGCATCGGCGACAGGTGCGCGCGCACCAGCACCTCGCGCCAGTGGGCAATGTTCTCCGGTGAGTCATCCCGCACAAACGTCTGATAGATAAAGACGACATAGGCTGCCTTGCGCAACTCCTCGGCATAGCCGCGGCTGATGGCGCGCGTGAACATCTGGCTCTGCCGCTTTCCCATTTCCAGCAACATTGACTCAATCACCAGCGGTTTTACTTTCAGCAACGCGGCCAGTGAATCGTTGGCTTTGCGGGTATCGGCGGTCATCACCAGGTATCCGGCAACAAAGACCGCCACCAGCGCGGCAATGATAATCCATGTCATGGGAACATCTGCTCTCCAGCTTGCCGGATGCCGGGTGGCACCCGCTGCACTGCCTGAGTGTATCTGCTTCTTTGGTGAATAGGCGTGCGGCCGCTGAAATGTCTGACTGACTGCCGAAAAAAACAGCACGCTGCCGGGCAGGTTTTGCCGATAATCCCTTGAAAAAGCGATCTCTCCAGCAAATTTTGCAGCCTGAGGTGGGGCAAAAGCGGGCGGTACGCTACAACCGAATCAGAGCGGAGCGTGAATGAGAAACGTTCCCGGTTCACCTGACTGAGGTTGGCGACATCATGCCGGACATTCTGCGCATTACTCCACGTGAAGGTTACTTTGGTGTCAGCCGTTCTGCACCCGGCAGCAGCCACGGCCCGCACATGAAACAGGGGATTCAGTTTCTCGCCATGCTCAGCGGCAGCCTGGAAATGGAGGTCGCCGGGGAGACGCGCCACCTGCTGCCGGGCAACATGGCGCTGCTGTTGCCGCAGCGGGCGGTGAATTTCCGCTTTGATGCGCAGCAGGAGAGCCGCCACAGCTGGTGCCAGCTCGATTTTGATGAGATCCCGCCGGGGTTGCACCGTTACCTGAACAGCCTGGCCCCGCAATTGCCGGTCGACCCACAGATGGAACAGATGATGGAGTTGGGCGTCAGCATTACCGGCTCACGCCACATCAATAACCACCGGGTGCTGATTGAGCTGGCGCAAACACTGCTGCATTACTATTCAGCGCTGGGCGCGCTGGAGGAAGACGCGCGGCCGCGGGCCATGCCGCGCGGGCTGCGCCAGGCGTGCCGCTATATCAGCACCCATTACCAGCAACCCCTGGCGCTGGAGGATATTGCGCAGCACGCGCATTGTTCCGTGAATCACCTGATTAATCTGTTCAAGCATTACCTGAACACCACCCCGGCGCGCTATTTGCGGCAGGTGAGGATTAATCAATCCGAGGTATTACTGAAACATACCCAGCAGTCGGTCAATAAGATCGCAGAACAGTGCGGCTTTATTTCGCCTTTCCATTTTTCACGCGTATTCAAGGCGGCTCACGCCCTGTCGCCGCGCCAGTTCCGCGACCGGTTCCGGGGGTAGGGGATCAGTGGCGGTGGCCGTTATGGCGGCCGTTGTCATGGTGCCCTTTGCCGTGATGGCCGTAATGGCCATTATGGCGGCCATTGTCATGGTGGCCGTGGTAGCCGTGATAAATACAGCCGCTCAACAGGCTGCTCAGCAGCAGTGCACTGCAAATAAGTGATAATCGTTTGATCATAATAGTGAACTCCAGAAGTCTGCCAACGGCAGGAAAAAATAATAAAACGGTGACATCCCTGTTGTTCAGCACCTTAATTCGCCGCCGGGAATTAATCCAGAAAAAATAAGCCGGAACAGGCCGGTAAATAATGATTCAGACTATTCTGCCTGCAAAGTGAGAGACAATTATTCGTGCGCTTATCATGAAGCGGAATATTATACGGAAAGCCCCCAGCAGGTTATTTTGCTTATTTAACTTTAGTCAGCGCAAGCCGGGCAGGCCCGGCACAGCAGGCGGCTGCCGGTGTGCGGGGGGCAGCGAGCCGGAAAACACCGGCAATAGTGAGGATAAGGAAACACCTTATCCGCCTTTCTGTTCCTGTGCACATCCCGTCAGAAAAATCCGGCAATGAATTTACCGGGGGAAAAAATAGTCTTTGGCTGAATCTTATTTGCGCACTTTTAGACCATACTTCTTTTACCTTCAGAGAAGTGGAGTCTCACCCGATGAAAAACCCCGTTATTTTGCAGTTCTTTCACTGGTATTACCCAGAGGGCGGCAAACTCTGGGCAGAAGTTGAGCAGCAAGCAGCCTATGTCGGCGAATTGGGCATCAGCCATGCGTGGCTGCCCCCGGCGTATAAAGGCTCGGAAGGCGGGCAATCTGTAGGATATGACATTTATGATCTGTTCGACCTGGGGGAATTTGACCAAAAAGGCAGCGTCGCCACCAAGTATGGGGACAAAGCCGGATTAGTCCGGGCAGCACAGGCCCTCAACCGCGCGGGAGTCGGGGTGATGATGGATGTGGTGGTGAACCACAAAATGGGCGCGGATGAAAAAGAAGCGGTAAAGGTAAACCGGGTTGATGAAAGCAACCGCACCGACATTGCTGACGAGGTGGTGGAGTGTGAGGCCTGGACCCGTTTCACTTTCCCAGGCCGGGCCGGGAAATATTCCCAGTTTATCTGGGACTATACCTGCTTCAGCGGGGTCGACTGCATCGACAACCCTCAGGAGCAGGGCATCTTCAAAATTATCAACGACTATACGGCGGAAGGCTGGAACGTTGAGGTGGACGCCGAACTGGGCAACTTCGACTACCTGATGGGGGCCAACATTGATTTCCGTAACCACGCGGTGCGCGGCGAGCTGGAATACTGGATCCGCTGGTTGCTGGAGCAGGTGCCCTGTGCCGGTTTCCGGCTGGATGCCGTCAAACATATCCCGGCCTGGTTCTACCGCGACTGGCTGGCGTATGTGCAGTCACTGCGGGACGAGCCGTTCCTGGTGGTGGCGGAATACTGGTCGGCGGATCTTGAGGTGCTGAAGCAGTACCTTGACCAGGTGGAAGGACGCACCATGCTGTTTGATGTGCCGTTGTATATGAATTTCCACCACGCCTCACAGCATGGCGAGGATTTCGATCTCCGTACCTTGTATGACAACACGCTGGTGGCAGACGATCCGTTCCATGCGGTGACGCTGGTGGGCAACCACGATACCCAGCCGCTCCAGGCACTGGAGGCGCCGGTGGAAACCTGGTTCAAGCCGCTGGCTTATGCGCTGGTACTGTTGCGTGAGCAGGGCGTACCGACGGTGTTCTACCCGGATCTGTTCGGGGTGACGTATGAGGACCAGGGGCAGGACGGCAATGAGCACCGCATTGACCTGCCGGCCGTGGCGGAATTACCGGCCTTGCTCAAGGCACGCCAGCGCTTTGCCCACGGCATACAGACTGACTACCTCGACCATGCCAGTTGCATCGCCTTTACCCGCAGCGGAACGGATGACTTACCGGGCTGTGTGGTGGTGCTGTCCAACGGGGCGGAGGGCGAGAAGAGCGTTGCGCTGGGCGCGGGCCTGGCCAATAAACAGTGGCGTGACTATCTCGGCAAGCGCGAAGAGCGCATCACCACAGACGAAGAGGGCAACGGCGTGTTTACCTGCAACGGCGGCAGCGTCAGCGTCTGGGTGCTGGAGGAGTGCATGGAAAACTGAGAGGTGCGGGCCACAGGCGGCCCGCACCTGATGCCGAAGGTTACTGCACGCGCAGGGCCTCGTAAGAGACCATCACATGCTTCTGGTAGGCCGGGCGGGTAGTCAGGCGCTGGTAGTAGGCAGCCAGCGCCGGCAGTACCGGCCGGTCAAGCTCAATATCGTAGTAGCGGTAGAGCAGGTGGCCGAACTGGATATCCGCCAGTGTGAAGTCATCCCCCACCAGCCAGGGATGGCGTTCCAGCCGGTTATCTGCCCGTTGCAGGAAAGGCGTCAGTTTTTCCAGCCCTTTTGCGATCACCGCTTCATCCCGATCTTTGGCGGCGGTGCGTACCCGTTGCCAGAAAATAGGGCCGGTAAAATTCTGTGAGATATTTATTTTGGCCCATTCGGCCCACATGTCGACCGTGGTTCTGCCTGCCAGATCCTGTGGCCAGAAAGGCGCCGTGCCGTAGCGGGTTGCCAGGTAACGCAGGATGGCACCGCTTTCCCATAAGGGCGGCATGTCCTCATCCCGGATCACCGGCACCATGCCGTTCGGGTTCATCGCCAGAAATTCCGGCGTATGGTTACCGCCATAAACGTGGCCGATATCATAACGCTGATAATCGAGTTTCAGTTCGCCGACACACCACATGACGGCCTGCACGTTGGATGACGTTTTCCTGCCCCAGATTTGCAGCATTGCATTTTCCCCTGAAGTGAACAGAGATAACAGCCTATCAGGCGTGAGAGGAGGGAAAGGAAATTTCAGATTTTGCCGCGTTCACGGCAACGGCCTTCAGAACCATAACCTTCACAACGACAGCCTTCACAACCACAGCCTTCAGAACCACAGCGCATCCGTATCACTGAGGCGCATGTCCTGGCCGGGCCGGTTTTGCAGCAGGATTTGCCACAGCCGGGGGCGGAAAGGCGTGGCGTTGACCACATTGATCACCTGATCAGGGTTCCGGTTGAGCTGGTAACCCGTCCGGGTGGGCAGCAGGCGATCACCGGATTTAAGCTTCAGCGTGGTGGTTGTCCAGACGATCAATTTCAGGTTCTTTGAGGAGATGACACATACAAAGGTCATATTACTGCGCGGGCACACAACACTATCGATGACTCTCCACTCCATCGGGATCTCCTTATGCGTCAAACCGTGAGGGCAGCGGTAGGGTAAAATTCAAGATAAATTAAGCATAATTTAATTTTAAATAACATTATGTGTTAACACTTTGCATTAATAGAAGTAAAAAATAGCGAGATGTTACCTTTTAATGATCCTGATCAAATAACCATCAGTTATCGGGTTGTCCCTTTATTTATCATTCTTTACAAACACTTACGTAATTCTACATGCGAGGGTAACCGCGTTCCGGCAGCCTGACTGTTTCAGGTATTTCCCGATTTTTCTGGCATCCCGCCACAGGATTTGCCTATATGCTTCACTATGGAAAAAAGTCTGCAATGCGTTTTTAACGTACGAAAAAGCCAGACCCCCTCACCTGTTGATGACTAACGGAAAATGTTTGTATGCCGACCACACCCTCGCGCGTGATGCGCCTGCTCTTTGCGTTATTGCTGTTTACCCCCTTACTCGTTAACCCCGCTTATGCCGCGCCGGAGGAGAATGCCACGGGTGAGACGGCCGTGAAGCCCGCCAACATCAATGCACCGGCTACGCTTGCCCAATTGCAGAAACGGCTGGATAACATTAAGCAGCAGGTTTCCAATACCACCAGTGATAACAAGCTCAGCGCCCTGAATGACAGTACGCTGGAACTGGCGGGCGATGCCGATGCGCTCAATACCGCGCTGCAACCGCTGCTGGCCCAGGTGCAGGCGCAACTTGCCGTGCTCGGCCCGGCGCCTACTGATGAGGCGCTGGCAGAGACGGCGGATGTGGCGAAACAGCGCACCTCGCTGAATAACCGGCAGGAACAGCTGCAGGATCAGATCGGCCAGGCGACCGCCATCAACAGCGCGGCCACCAACCTCGCCGCACAGATCACGTCGCTGCGCCGCAACGCGCTGAAAACCCAGCTGGCGCTCAATACCGGCAGTATCCTCGGCCACCGTTTCTGGTCTCCGCTGCTGGATGGGCAAGCCAATGATGCGCGCCGCCTGACGACGTTCGGCAATCAGCTCTCTGCCAGCCTGGCCGTGGCCTGGTCGCCGGAGTGGCGCTATGGGTCGCTGATGCTGCTGGCGGCGGCGCTGGCGATTGGCCTGTTTGGCCGCCGCCTGCTGGATAAACCCCTGACCCTGCTGGTGCTGAAAGTGTTGCCGGAAGGGCGGCTGCGGCGCAGCGGGCTGGCGGCCGGTACCGCGCTCTCTGTGCTGCTGTCAGCCGGGATCGCAGCACAGCTGCTTTGCCAGATCGTCACCCGTGAGGAGAATGTGGCGCCGATGGTGCAGGATTATGCCGACGCGCTGATTAACCTGACGCTGTTCTCCGCGCTGATTGCCGGGTTAGGGCAGGCGTTGCTGGCTAACCAGCACCCGTCCTGGCGGCTGCCGGCGATTGCCGATGAGATTGCCCGCACGCTGAACCCGTTCCCGCTGCTGCTGGCGAGTTTTATCCTGATTTTTGGTGCCGTTGAGCAACTCAACAACCTGATTGGGGCCAGCGTGCCGACCAGCCTGCTCGGTAATGGCCTGGCCTCGCTGCTGGTGGCCCTGACGGCCATTGTCGGCCCGATGCGGGTAAACCGGCTGCGCCGCCGCTATATCGCCGAAGGCCAGACGCCGGAAGTGCGCTCGACGCTGGCGGGGCTGCTGCACCTGGCGACCAGCGTCACGGCGTTCGTGATCCTGCTGGCGCTGCTGGTGGGCTACATTCCGCTGGCGCGTTTCCTGACGTATGAACTGGTCTGGATTGGGCTGGTGCTCGGCTGCCTCTACTTGCTGGTGCACCTGATCACTGACCTGTGTGACAGCCTGTTTTCACCGACCAGTACCAGCGGCAAGATCATCAAAAACTCGCTGAATATTGATGATCGCCACCTGACGCTGGCGGCCACGCTGTTCTCGGCGATTGGCAAGACCATCTTTATCCTGTTGGCGGCGGTCGCCATTCTGAACGGCACGTTCGGCACCACCACGCCGCTGGAGCTGATCAGCAAAGTCGTTGATATCTGGGGCGGCAAGGGGCTGGAAAAACTTAATATCGTGCCGTCCCAGCTGATCAACGCCGTGATTTGCCTGGTGGTCGGGCTGGTGGTGCTGCGCACGGCACGCCGCTGGCTGGATAACGATTTCCTGCCAAAAACCATGATGGACAAGGGCATCCGCGCCTCGCTGGTCACGCTGTTCAGCAATGTGGGCTATGTGCTGGTGATCCTGATCACCCTGTCAGCGATGGGGATTCAATGGAACAAACTGGCCTGGATTGTGAGCGCCCTGTCGGTGGGTATCGGTTTCGGCTTACAGGAGATTGTGAAGAACTTTATCTCCGGCCTGATCCTGCTGACCGAGCGCCCGGTAAAAGTGGGTGACCTGATTACCATCAGCGGGGTGGAGGGAGATATCCGCCGGATTAACGTGCGTGCCACCGAAATTCAGCTGGCGGACCGTTCCACGGTGATTGTGCCGAACTCCCAATTGATCTCCCAGAACGTGCGCAACGCCACGATGGGCAATGCACAAGGGGTGGCGACCATCGCGCTGACCTTCCCGCTGGATATCGACCCGGAGCAGGTGCGCGGCATTCTGCTGGAAGCGTATCAGGCCCATGAAGCGATTCTGGACACCCCGGCGCCGTCTGTGACGTTCAGCCAGCTGGCACCTACCGGCATCGTGCTCAGCGTAACCGGTTATGTGAACAGCCCGCGCATCGTCGGCGGCACCAAAAGCGAGCTGCTGTATGACATCCTCAAACGCCTGCGTGACGCAGACGTCTCGTTGTCGATGCCGCAGAAGATGATCCTGGAAACGCCTGCCGCGTAAGCCGCCTCCGCACTGCCTTTCACAGCACACCTTCGGGTGTGCTTTTTTTATGGCATTTCCCCGCTGCGCCCGGCACCCTGGGGTAAGGCTCAGCGTTTTGCCAGCCGCTCCAGCTTCACCGTCAGCCATAAAATCACGGCCACCAGCACGATAGTCAGGGCAGAGCTTTCTGCAATGCTGCCGCGGTCAGTCAGGCTGAAAATGGTGACCGGCAGCGTCGTCCATCCCGGCGGATAGATCATCACCGTGGCACCGAGTTCACCCATCGACAGCGACAGGCTGAGCGCCAGCGCGGAGAGCATCCACGGCATCAGCAGCGGCAAGGTCACACGGCGCAGGCGATACCACGGCGAAGCACCGAGGCTGGAAGCCACGTTTTCGATATCCGCCGGGATGCGCGCCAGCCCCGTTGACACATTGCTGAAGCTAAAGGCCGAGATCAGGACAAAGTGCGCCGCCAGCACAATCCACAGGGTGCCGTTCATCTGCATCGGCCCCTGGCTGAACGCCACCAGAATGCCCAGCCCGACGGACACCGACGGCACCGCACTCGGCAGGAAGAAGATAAACGCCAGGCGTTTTTGCAACCGGGCGCTGTACTGGCGCAGCGCCAGTGCCGCCCAGCTTCCGCAGACCAGGGCAAACAGACTGGCAGCAAACCCCACCACCAGGCTGGCAAAGAGCGAATCCCAGGCGGCACCCCGGAAAGCGCTGAGGAAGTGGTCAAGGGTGACGCCTGACGGCAGAAAACCATTCCACTGTTGGCTCAGGCTGGAGAGTAAAATCACCAGCAACGGCAGCAGAAAGAACACCGCAAACAGCATGACCGCCACGGTGCTCATTACTTTGCGGGCAATCGGTGACCAGACCAGCATCCTCAGCTCCTTTTTTCAGTACGGGAAAGCGCCAGGCGGTACAGCATAAATAGGCCCAGCGACAGCAAGACATTAATGACCGCAATCGCGCATGCGGCCGTGTAATCCGACTCGAGGATCGCTTTGCTGTAGACCATCATCGGCAGGGTATTGACCCCTTTCGCGCCGATAAACAGCACAATGCCGAACTCATTCGTCGCCAGCAGCAGGCATAAACTGCCGCCTGCCAACAGGGCGGGGCGCGCAGCCGGGAAAATCACCTGGGTGACCACCCGTAACGGCGGGGCGCCCAACACACTGGCCGCTTCCAGCAACCCGCGGTCAAGCTGGCGCAGTGATGCCATCAGCGGACGCATTACCAACGGTGTGAACACGGTGATTTCGGCCAGAATCACGCCCGGCATCGAATAGAGGAAATCCACCGGCGGTAAGTCGAAATCAAAAAAGGTCATCAGCCCGCCGTTAACCAGGCCGGCCGATCCGTAGATGAACGTGAAGGCCAGCGTGATCAGAAATGTCGGCAGCGCAATAAAAGTATCAATGATCAGGCTGATAAAACGGCTGCCGGTGAACGGGATAAACACCAGAATCAGTGACATCACACTGCCGAGGATCACGCAGCCCAGCGTGGTGAACAGCGCAATCTGCAACGTATTGCATAGCGCACTCACAAAGCGCCGCGATTCAAACACCTGCAGGAAGGTGCCCACGCCCGCCCGGCCACTCTCATCCTGCAGCGCCTGTTGCACAATCAGCAGCAGCGGATAGAAAAACAGCGTCGCCAATACCAGCAGCGGCAACAGCAGCCAGGCATGGCGTTTCAGCGACGCCCGCGCCATGGCCGGGCGCGCAAGCGTGATGTTCTCAGACATGGCCCACCTCAAGCACCATCGCATCTTCCGGCTCAAACCACAGCGATAAACGGTCGCCCGCTTTCGGCAGCGGCGAGAGCTGGGTGAGCACCACACGCACCGTTTCACCTGCCACATCACACAACAGGTGGGTTAAATCCCCCTGCCAGTGCAGCGCGGTTAAAGTGGCATGGAAGCGGTTGCTGCGTGCGGTCCGCTGATGCAGCGTGATGTGTTGCGGGCGTACGCACAGCAATTTATGGCGGCTGCGCATGTCGCCCAGCAGGGTGGCGTTGACCAGGGTGCCGCCACAGCTGACGGACACATCCCCCTCGTCAGGATCCTGTGAAAGCAGCGTCGCCCCCAGGATATTGGCGCGCCCCAGGAATTCGGCCGCAAAGCGGTTAGGCGGGTATTGATAAAGTGAATGCGTTTTGCCATACGCCACTATCACGCCGTCTTTCATGATGCCGATCTTATCGGCCAGCGTCAGCGCCTCGGTTTGGTCGTGCGTGACGTAGAGAATGGTCATCTCCGGCAATTCACGGTGCAGGCGCGCAATCTCTTCAACCATCGCATGGCGGATTTGCGCATCCAGGGCTGACAGCGGCTCATCGAGCAGCAGCACCTGCGGTTTGGTGGCGATCGCGCGGGCAATCGCCACGCGCTGTTGCTGGCCGCCGGAAAGCTGGTGCGGGTAACGCGTTGCAAAATCAGCCATCCCGACGCTTTTCAACGCCTGCTGAACCCCGGCATTAATCAAGGGCTTCGGCTGTTTCTGCGCGCGCAGGCCAAACGCGACATTCTCTTCTACGGTCAGGTGGGGGAACAGCGCATAGTTTTGCACCACCATCCCAAGGCCGCGCTTATAGGGCGGCAGCGAGGTGATGTCATGCCCGCCCATCAAAATACGGCCGCCTGCCGGTGGGATAAACCCGGCAATGGCGCGAAGCACCGTGGTCTTGCCCGAGCCGGACGGGCCAATTAATGCCAGCACTTCGCCGGGTTCAATGGTCAGGGACAACGGTTTCAGCACCACCTGATGCTGATACTGCACCCGCAGATTATCCAGCACGATGCCCGACGTGTTCGTGACTGCCCCAGGGGCGGGTAAGGCGGTTTTCATCAACATATCGCTTACTCGCTGTCGGTGACCTGATGCCAGCGGGCAATGTCCGCCGGGAGGGTTTTCGCCACGGTGTCCCATTCCGGCTGCCAGATGTTTACCCCCTCCAGCGCCGCTTTCGCCTGTTGGTAATGGCTGTCGGACGGGGTGATGTCATTGCGTACCGGCATGCCCCAGGCCAATGAACTCACCTGCGTTTGCGCCGCCTTATCCAGCAGGAAGTTGATCAGCTTTTTACCGTTTTCCTGTTGCGGCGCATTCTGCACCAGGCCAATCACATAAGGCAGCGCCAGTGCGCTGCGCTCACCTTTGGCATTGGCGGGCCAGAAAACATTGATGTTCGGGTTCTGGGCTTTCTGTGCCAGGTTCATTTGCAGATCACCATTGGCGACATACAGCTCGCCTTTATTGACCAGGGCCGTCAGCTTGCCGGTAGAGGCAGAAGGGCCGACATTGTTGGCCTGCAGTTTGCCCAGGTAGTCAAAACCGGCCTCTTTGCCGCCGAAACTGTGGAATGCCTGCAGCATAACGGCGGTGCCGTCGCCTGCCTGGCCCGGTGTGGAGTACTGCAATTTGTTTTTGTAGCGGCTGTCGAGCAGGTCATTCCAGCTGGCCGGCGGGGTTTTCAACAGTTTGGCGTTGTAGATGAAGCTGAGGTAGTTGTTCACCAGTGGGGCATAGTGCGCCGTGGTGCCGGGGATATGGGCGGCGGCATCAGGCGTAAACGAAGCCAGCAGGTTCCCGCCTGCGGCACGCTGAATAAACGGCGGCACTGTGACCAGCACATCAGCCTGCGGATTGCTGCGCTCTTTTGCCAGGCGTTCCACAATGGCGCCGGAACCGCCCTCGACATAGCGCACGGCAATGCCGGTTGCCTGCGTGAACGCCTCAAATTCGGCCTTATACCAGCTGTTCTCCCCACTGTGCAGCCCATCAGCAGAGTAAACAGTCACTACGGAGTCTGCCCAGGCCGGGCTTGATGCAACAGCAATAACAGTAAGCAGGGCAAGTCGTGAACGTTTCATTTATCAGCCTCATCAGAGCAAAAAGGGCATCTGGACTGTACCAGAAGAGCTTTTTACGCTAATGGCTTTATGTGACAAAACAATGAAACAGGCAAAAAAAGCCCTGGTCATGGCTGAACAGGGTAGGGGGCCGGGCAAAATTAATGGGTGGTGACTTCAATACGCAGGCTGTCGTGACGCCAGTATTCGATGTCGTAATCCAATACGCGGCCATGCTGATCGTAATTAAGGCGGCTTAATTGCAGTGCCGGTAAACCTTCCATAATGCCCAATGCCGCCGCCGCGTGTGCCGGTACGGAAGTAGGGAAAAACGTCAGGTGCATACTGGTGTAGGTCAGGCCGTAATGGGTCTGGTAAACCTCCGTCAGGCTGCCGTTAAGATCGTGGCGCAGCAGTTCGGGCACTCTGGCCGGCAAACAGTGGTTTTCACAATAGCAAATCGCCCGGCCATCAGCATAGCGCAGGCGCGCCAGCAGGTAGACCTGATCAAACGGCTGTAATTCAAGGGGTTTCATAACGTCCAGCGGTACGGTGGTCAGGCGCCCGTTCAGCAACACGGTCTTCGGCTCACGCCCCTGTTCCAGACAGAGTTTATGGAAGTTCGTGTTCTGCGTGGGATCAAGCCATAGCCGGGCAGGGGTAACAAACCAGCCACGCCGATCGGAACGGTAGATCACCCCGCTGGCTTCCAGCTGCGCCAGGCTCTCGCGGATAGTGGTTCGCGTGGTGGTAAAAATGGCGCAAAGCTCACGCTCTGACGGCAATTTATCCCCTGTTTTCAGTGCGCCGCTCTGAATGCGGGCCTGAAGTTCAGCCTTAATAAGCAGATATTGCGGAATATCCGTGGTTAACGATTTCATGCTGGCTCGCTGCAATTTTTGACATGCCATTATACATGCCCAGATGAATTTTTTGTTGCAAGGCCGATTTCCCCTTGTTACGTCAAAACCAGATCACTAATAATGAAAATCTGGTATAGACCAATGGTGAAAACATGAACCCCCGACACTCTCTTTTATTGACGCCCGGCCCGCTGACGACTTCCCGTACGGTCAAGGAAGCTATGTTGTTTGACAGCTGCACCTGGGATGATGACTACAATCTCGACGTGGTACAGACCATCCGGCAGCAACTGGTGTCGCTCGCGACCCAGGCACCGGGCTACACCTCCGTATTGCTTCAGGGCAGCGGCAGTTATGCCGTGGAGGCGGTGCTGGGCAGCGCGGTTGCCGCTACCGATAAGGTGCTGATTGTCAGCAACGGTGCCTATGGGGCGCGCATGGCGGAAATGGCATCGCTGATGGGTATTGCTTACCACGTTTACGACTGTGGGGAGGTTCATCGCCCGGATGTGGCTGATATGGAAAATATCCTGCGTGACGATGCCGGCATTACGCACATTGCCATGGTGCATTGCGAAACCACTACCGGAATGCTGAACCCGGTGGCGGAAGTGGCGGGGCTGGCACAACGCTACGGTAAGGTGTTCATTGTTGATGCCATGAGCAGCTTCGGCGGTATTCCTTTTGATATGGCTGAGCTCAATATCGATTTTCTGATCAGCTCCGCCAATAAATGCATTCAGGGCGTGCCGGGGTTTGGTTTTGTGATTGCCCGCCGGCCGGCGCTGGAGGCGTGCAGAGGCCGCTCGCGATCGCTCTCTCTGGATCTGTACGCACAGTGGCGCTGTATGGAGGATCACCAGGGTAAATGGCGTTTTACCTCGCCGACGCACACCGTACTGGCCTTCGCCCAGGCCTTGAAAGAACTGGCAGCAGAAGGCGGCATTACGGCCCGTTATGCGCGTTACTGCACCAATCAGCGCACGCTGGTCGCCGGAATGCGTAAGCTGGGCTTTAAGACACTGCTTGAAGACATGCTGCATTCGCCTGTCATCACTGCTTTCTATTCCCCGCATCATCCCGCGTATCGCTTCAGTGAATTTTATCAGCGCCTGAAAGCGCAGGGCTTCGTGATCTACCCCGGCAAAGTGTCGCAGAGTGATTGTTTCCGGATCGGTAATATCGGCGAAGTGTATGAGGCGGACATCATCCGGCTGCTTGCGGCTATCGAAAACGCCATGTACTGGCAAAAATAAGGACATCCTATGCAACGTATCAGTGCTGTAGTGCTCGATTGGGCCGGAACCACCGTCGATTTTGGCTCCTTCGCGCCAACGCAGATTTTTGTCGAGGCTTTTCGCCAGGCTTTTGGGGTAGAGATCACCCTTGAAGAGGCCCGCATTCCGATGGGGTTGGGCAAATGGCAGCACATTGAGGCGCTGGGCAAACTGCCTTCAGTAGACGCGCGCTGGCAGGACAAAGTAGGGCGTGCAATGAGCAGGGAGGATGTCGATGCGCTGTATGACACCTTTATGCCGTTGCAGATCGCCAAAGTGGTTGATTTTGCAGAACCGATTGCCGGTGTTGTGGAGGTCATCAGCCACCTGCGTTCACAGGGCATCAAGATTGGTTCGTGCTCCGGCTACCCGCGCCCGGTGATGGAGCGGCTCGTTCCAGCTGCCGCAGCGGCAGGGTATGCGCCGGATTATTGGGTGGCCGCTGATGACCTCGCCGCAGGCGCACGCCCAGGGCCCTGGATGGCCTTGCAGAATGTCATCGCCTTGGGGATTGAGTCAGTGTCTCACTGCATAAAAGTCGACGATGCCGTTCCCGGCATTGAAGAGGGGTTGCGTGCGGGCATGTGGAGTGTCGGCGTGTCGGTGTCCGGCAATGAATTTGGTGCGACCTGGGAGGCGTTTCAGCAGATGGACGCGGCAGAGGTTGAGCGTCGCCGTAACCGGGCAGCAGACAAGTTACGGGCCGCCGGGGCGCACTACATCATTGATACACTGGCAGAATTGCCGGCAGTCATTGAGCAGATCAATGCACGGTTACAACAGGGCGAACGCCCGTAAAACAGGACAGGGCCGGTTGACTTGGGGAGCGCAATAGCTCACTGGGAGACGCAAATCACAGGCAATAAAAAAGCCGCGAACCCTTGCGGGCTGCGGCTTTCTCACTGTTTCCGGCCTTATCTGGTGATAACCGGACACTTATTTGGTGGAGCTGGGGGGATTTGAACCCCCGTCCGAAATTACTACGCCGTCGGTACTACATGCTTAGTCCAATCTTTACATTCGCCTGTCAGCTGCGGATGGACACGCCACTAACAAACTAGCTTGATTCGTTTTAACGCTTCAACCCCAAGCTAGGTCTCCACGCGATCTCTTTTGGGTTTGACCTCTCTTGATCCCCGTCCTAAGAGCGGAGGCTAGGGAGAGAGGGCTCTCAGCAGGTTATTAAGCTGCTAAAGCGTAGTTTTCGTCGTTTGCGACTATTTTTTTGCGGTTTTTTAGCGAGGCCTACCGCACCTCGGCATGCACCTTGGGTTTCGCAAATCCCGTCGAATCCAGAATCAGCCCCAAGTACTATCGGTAAGTATACCAGAACTTTACCATGCAACGCCAGTCACTTAACGGTTTGCATTTTTCATGATACGGGCTTTGTCTACCTGCCACTCACGCGCGCGCGTGTCTTCGCGCTTATCGTGCTCTTTTTTACCTTTAGCCAGGCCGATTTTGACTTTCGTCCAGGCGTTTTTCCAGTAAAGAGACAGCGCCACAATGGTGTACCCATCGCGGTTTACCGCACCGAACAGAGAACTCAGCTCTTTGCGGTTAAGCAGCAATTTACGGGTGCGCATAGGTTCACACACCACATGTGAGGAGGCAACGTTGAGCGGCGTAATGGTGGCACCAAACAGAAACGCTTCGCCATCGCGGAAAACGACGTAGCTGTCACTGAGGTTGGCTTTACCAGCACGCAGCGATTTAACTTCCCATCCTTGCAAAGCAAGACCGGCCTCGATCTCTTCTTCGATGAAGTATTCGTGGCGGGCGCGCTTGTTCATCGCAATGGTCGCGGAACCGGGTTTATGTGCTTTTTTCTTAGTCATAGTGGTCGTTATTATACCGCATGGTGTGGCGAATGAAATGCCTTAGGCCAGAAGCGCTTAGCCTTTTTATGCTCATCTGAGCTTTTCAGGGTAAGCAGTTTTTTGTCACAGGGCAGATAAATGTTATTATCTGTACGTTTTAGACACACAGGAAATGATATGCCTCAGATCAGCCGTTCTGCGTTGGTGCCCTTCAGCGCTGAGCAAATGTACCAGTTGGTAAACGATGTTAATTCCTATCCGGAATTTTTGCCAGGCTGCACCGGTAGCCGGGTATTGGCCGAGGGACCGACCGAGATGATGGCGGCCGTCGACGTTGCGAAAGCGGGCATCAGCAAAACCTTTACCACACGCAATCTGCTCTCCAGTAACCAAAGCATTAAGATGCACCTGGTTGATGGGCCTTTCCGCAAGCTGATGGGGGGATGGCATTTTATCCCACTCAGCCCGGAAGCCTGCAAGATCGAGTTTAACCTGGATTTTGAGTTCACTAACAAACTGATTGAACTGGCGTTTGGCCGGGTCTTTAAAGAGTTGGCGGGCAGCATGGTTCAGGCATTTACGCAACGCGCCAAAGAGGTCTACAGTGCCTGAGATCCGTGTCGAGGTGGTGTATGCCCTGCCGGAACGCCAGTACCTTCGCAGCGTGACGCTGGAAGAGGGCAGCAGTGTAGAGCAGGCTATTATGGCGTCCGGCATTCTGGAACAACGCACGGAGATAGATTTGGCCGTCAATAAAGTCGGCATCTATAGCCGGCCGGTCAAACTGGCGGACAGCGTCAGCGACGGGGATCGGGTTGAAATTTACCGGCCACTGATAGCTGACCCCAAAGAGCTTCGCCGCCAGCGCGCAGAGCGGGCAAAAAAATAAGGTGCCAAATGGCACCTTTTTTATCATCTTCAGCATGGGACAACCATGATAGCCTGATTGGCCACTGTCAGTCTTTCTGGCCTGTCAGTGTGGCTTTGTTATCCATGTTGGTCAGAACGCCATTGCTGTCAAAGGTCAGTGTCAGTGTCTGTTGTGAGACATCTTCATGCCCTGGTTGCTGACGGAAAACATAGAACCAGGTGTTATTCCCGAATGGGTCTTGCAACATCGGCGTACCCAAAACATAAGCCACTTGCTGCTTAGTCATGCCGGTATGAACCTTGGCGACGTCAGCGGGAGACAAGTAGTTCCCCTGATTGATGTCAGGCCGGTAAACCACCTTTTCCAGTGTTGAACAGCCTGCGGTTAGCATCACAAGAACCACAGCGGCGGCAGTCAGCAATTTACAGCGCATAGTAATCACATTCCTTTAGGGCATAAGATGCCGATAATAATAAACCTTACGGCAGTTGGGAACCTTTACGGGGCCCCTGTATGACCACAGGAAAGTAAAAAAGTTAACTTTTCTATGCAGCCAGCAACTCTTTGGCGTTGGCCAGCGTGTTCCGCGTGACTTCACTGCCGCCCAGCAGGCGGGCCAATTCTTGCAGACGGGCGCGTTTATCCAGCCGCACCATTGTGGTTTCCGTCGCTTCACCATCGGTTTGTTTACTGACGAAGTAGTGCTGGTGCCCACAGCCCGCGACCTGCGGCAGGTGGGTCACACACATCACCTGGGCAGATTCGCCCAACTGGCGCAGCAGCTTGCCGACAATGGCAGCCGTCGGGCCACTGATACCCACATCTACTTCATCGAAGATCAGGGCCGGGGTATCCATCTTACGGGCGGTAATCACCTGGATAGCCAGCGCAATACGCGAGAGCTCACCCCCGGATGCCACTTTAGCCAACGCCTGCAACGGTTGGCCAGGGTTGGTCGTGACCTGGAATTCAATCTGGTCCGCTCCCTCTGCGCTCAGGTGTTCCGGATTAAAATGAATGTTGATCTGGAATTTACCGTGCGGCATAGAGAGCGCCTGCATACTCTGGGTAATCAGGGTAGTGAGTTCATCCGCATAGGCACGGCGTTTTTCACTCAACTGGGCGGCAATCCCGGCCGCTTTGCGGTGATGGCGGGTTACCGCCTCGCTCAGCTCTGCCTGACTGTTTTCCTGATCGTCCAGCGCCTGTTGTTCATCCAGCAATTGCTGGTAGAGCAGCGGCAACTCTTCCGGCGAAACACGGTGCTTGCGTGCCAGCGACAGCTGGCGTGACAGGCGTTGTTCCAGCTCATACAGGCGGTTTGGGTCAAGGTCCAGACGCTGGCTGTAATGACGCAATTCATCACTGGCTTCACTGATCTGGATAGAGGCTTCTTCCAGCATGGAAAGCAGCTCTCCCATTTTCTCATCGAGTTCTGCCAGTTCGCCCAGCTGGTTTTTCGCGGTGTAGAGCTGGCTGAGAATGTTCTGGTCATCGCCGTCTGCCAGAAGATAGAGCGTCTGCTGGCTCAGCGAGAGCAGTTGCCCGCTGTTGGCCAGGCGTTTGTACTCACTGTCAATTTGCTCATACTCGCCCATAACCGGTGAGAATTCGTTCAGCTCTTTCAGTTGGTAGTGTAGCAGCTGGCGGCGGGATTCACGCTCGCTCATCAGTTGTTGATGTTGCGCCAGGGCGCGGCAGCTCTGGTGCCATTCCTGGTAGGCACTGCGCATGGAGGCCAGCAGCAGCGGCTCGTCCGCGTAGGCATCCAGCAACGATTTCTGGTGCTCCGGGCGCAGCAGCAGCTGATGCGCGTGCTGGCCGTGGATCTGGATGAGATGCTGGCCCAGCTCACGCAGCTGGGAGAGGGGCACCGGCGTACCGTTGATAAAACCGCGGGAGCGGCCATCGGCACCGATAGTACGGCGTAACAGGCATTCACTGCCTTCATCCAGTTGGTTTTCGGCCAGCCAGTCACGAGCGGAAGGGGTATCGGCCAGGGTAAAGCGGGCACACAGATCGGCACGGGCCGCGCCGTTACGCACCATGCTGCCATCCGCGCGGCTACCCAGGCACAGGCCCAGCGCATCAATTGCAATCGACTTACCTGCACCGGTTTCACCGGTGATTGCGGTCATTCCTGTCTGAAAATCAATGTCCAGCTCACGGACAATTGCAAAGTTACTGATAGTGAGTTGAGCCAGCATAGCCACCTTCCTGTACATAACTACAGAGCTGTAATTGCGTACAGTATAATCTGGAATTATATCCAGTAAAGTAGGGAATGCGCTTTTCAGAACAATTTTTTTGACCAGCCGAGTTTGGTGCTCAATGTGTTGAAATAGCTGTAGTCTTTAGGGTGGATTAAATTCAGGTGGAAGGCGCTGCGGCGGATCATCACCTCTTCTCCCTCCTGGATGGGCAGGGCAATCTGGCTGTCGCAGCTGATCTCCAGATCGCTGCTGATTTGCGAAAATTTCAGGTGGATCGTGCTGCTGCTGTTGATCACCAGCGGGCGCGCTGACAGGGTATGCGGGAACATCGGCACCAGCGCAATGGCGTCAAGCGTTGGGGTCAGGATCGGGCCGCCACCGGAGAGGGAATAGGCGGTGGAGCCGGTTGGCGTGGAGATGATCAGGCCGTCCGAACGTTGGGAAAATGCGAAGCGGTCATCAATGTAGACCTCAAATTCGATCATGTGCGCCACTTTGCCGGGGTGCAACACCACTTCATTAATCGCGGTGCCGATCCGGCTATGGCCATTGCGGCCCCTGACCTGGGCTTCCAGCAGGAAGCGCTGCTCATCCAGGTAATGGCCCTCCAGCACATCGGCGAGCTGCTGCTGGGCATTGTCCGGATCGAGGTCGGTCAGAAAGCCGAGATTGCCGCGGTTTACGCCAATTACTTTGATGTCATAACGCGCCAGCACGCGCGCTGCGCCGAGCATATTGCCGTCGCCGCCCACCACCACCGCCAGATCGGCCTGTTGCCCAATCTCCGCCAGCGTGCCGGTAGCAGCCTCTTCCAGTTTCAGCTCACGCGCGACCTGACGCTCAAGAATGACGTCATAGCCCTTGCTGCGCAGCCAGTGGTACAGCATTTCGTGCGTGGCCAGCGCAGAGGGATGGCGCGGATGGCCGACGATGCCGATACGCTCAAATTTATTACTCATTGTCTCACTTGTCCTCAGTATGGGGTTTTGTCCCACACATTGTGAACGGTTCCCTTGAAACCCGGGTTTTGATCCCCATAATAAGCGAACTAGCAAGTGTAATGCTAAAACGCGGAGAATTTCATGAGTAGTAAAGAACAGAACACAGCAAACGAGCAAGTCTCGGATGAAATGGAAAAAGATCAGGAACTGCACGCGGAAGCTGGAGCCGAGACGGCAGACGACGTCGATCCGCGTGACGCCCGTATTGCTGAACTTGAAGCGCAGTTAAAAGATGTACAGCAACGCGAGCGTGAAAGCCTGCTGCGCGCGAAGGCAGAGGCGGAGAACATTCGTCGCCGTTCTGAACTGGACGTTGAAAAAGCCCATAAATTTGCCCTGGAAAAATTTGCCGGCGAACTGCTGCCGGTTATCGATAACCTGGAGCGCGCGCTGGATCTGGCGGATAAATCCAACAGTGAGCTGGCATCAATGATTGAAGGCGTGGAACTGACGCTGAAATCTCTGCTGGATTCCGTACGCAAGTTTGGTATCGAAGTAGTGGGTGACACCAATGTGCCGTTTAACCCGGAAGTGCATCAGGCAATGACCCTGATGGAGTCCGGGGAGCATGAGCCGAACCATGTCATGATGGTGATGCAGAAGGGCTATACGCTGAATGGCCGCCTGCTGCGCCCGGCGATGGTTGCCGTTTCAAAAGCCAAAGCGTAATTGAGACGAAAAAGGCACCTGCGGGTGCCTTTTTTATTGCCGGGATGGCCGGTCAGTCGAGGTTTTGCGGCAGCACCGGCGTCCAGTCAATCGGTGGCAGCCCCTGCTTTTCCAGCAACGCGTTGGCCTGGGAAAAATGGCGGCACCCCAGAAAACCGCGGTGCGCGGAGAGTGGGGACGGGTGCGGCGCTTTCAGCACATGATGGCGCTGGGTGTCGATGAAACTCCCTTTCTTCTGGGCATGTGAACCCCAGAGCAAAAATACCACGCCTTCACGATGCTCATTAATGGCGCCAATCACACTGTCGGTGAACCTTTCCAAACCCAGACGGGCGTGAGAATGGGCCTGGCCGCGTTCTACCGTTAACACGGTATTGAGCAGCATCACCCCCTGCTCAGCCCAACTTTGCAGGCAGCCATGCGGCGGCCGTTGAAAGCCTGGGATATCACTCTCCAGCTCTTTATAGATGTTCACCAGCGAAGGGGGAACGGCAACGCCCGGCCGCACAGAAAACGCCAGGCCATGCGCCTGATTTGGCCCGTGGTAAGGGTCTTGCCCCAGAATCACGACCCGCACATCGTTCAGCTCAGTGAAGCGGAACGCGTTGAACACCTCTTTTTGCGGCGGGTACACGGTCTTGCCGGCGGCGCGTTCAGCCGCCACAAATGCCAGGGTTTCCTGAAAATAGGGCTGCTCTTTTTCCTGGCCAATCACGTCATGCCAGGTGAGTGAAGTGGGCATTAACGCTCTCCTTTGTTTTTGCAGATAATCTGATGACTATAGAGTACCTGCATCCGCTTACCAGTAAAACGGGGGAAATGGCTGCGCGGTCCGCTGTCTCCCGTATCATTTCAAAATTAATTGATAATTTACAAAATTCTTGTAAATCATTGAGACGTCTATTTTGATTAAAAACAAAAACTTGCTTTAACAGCTCATGATGCAGAGGTGATGTTTTTGATTTTAATCAAAGAAGAGCGGTTTTTGCGCTGGTATACAGGGATGAGAAGGTGCGGTTTTACCTGGGTAACACCGCCGGTCACTTATCAGGGTGGCGTACCGCTGCCTTATGGAGGAAAGTATGATTACAGGTATTCAAATTACTCAGGCCAATAATGAGGCGCTGGTGAACTCTTTCTGGCTGCTGGACAGCGAAAAAGAGGAGGCACGCTGCCTCTGTGCCAAAGCGGCGTATCAGGAAGACCAGATCGTTCCCCTGCGGGAACTGGGCCAGATTGAGTATCGTGAAGTGCCGGTAGATGTGCAGCCGACGGTGCGTGTTGAGGGCGGCCAGCATCTGAACGTCAACGTGCTGCGCCGTGAAACGCTGCTGGACGCGGTGGAGCATCCGGAAAAATATCCGCAACTGACCATCCGTGTCTCCGGTTACGCCGTGCGCTTTAACTCGTTGACGCCGGAACAACAGCGCGACGTGATCGCCCGTACCTTTACCGAAAGCCTGTAAAACCTTTTCCTGCACACAGCATAAAAAAGGGGAGCCGCAGCTCCCCTTTCTCTATCCCACGTATTATTCGCCCGGTGTGCCGGTTTCAGCCTTTGGCTGGCGGCGTTTGCCGACATTTTTGGCGTCGCGATGGCGCACTTTGACTTTTGGCTTGGCTTTCGCCTGCTTTTTATCCGCTTCGCGTTTCGCCAGCACTTTCTTCGACGGCTTGCCGTTACTCTTCTCGCTCGGCGCTTTGCTGGTCGGGCGCAGTTCATCAATCACGCGCGGTTTCAGCGGCTCGTTGAGATAACGGCCGATTTTACCCAGCAGCAGGTGATCGTGCGCTTCCACCAGGGAGATGGCGCAGCCTTTGCGGCCCGCGCGGCCGGTGCGGCCGATACGGTGCAGGTAGGTATCCGCCGTGCGCGGCAGGTCAAAGTTAAACACGTGGCTGACATCATTGATGTCCAGCCCGCGCGCCGCCACATCGGTGGCAACCAGCACATTGACGCGCCCGTCCGTCATGCGTTTTACCGCCTCATTGCGTTTGGCCTGCACCATTTCGCCTTCGAGGTAACAGGAGTTGATGCCGGCTTCACGCAGCCAGGTCACCATTTCATGTACCCGGTCGCGGGTGCGGACAAACACAATCGACTTCTGCACATCCGGCTGTTTCAGCAGGTGGCAGAGCAGGGCGGTTTTGTGCGCCAGGTTATCGGCCCGGTAGTACCATTGCAGAATTTTTTTGCGTTCGCGGCGTGACGGGTCCGCCTCGATTTCGACCGGGTCCTGCAACAGGCGCTCGGCAAAGTCGCGGATCGCGTCGCCTTCCAGCGTGGCGGAGAACAACATGGTCTGTTTTCTCCAGCGCGTTTCGCCGGCGATTTTTTCGATGTCTTCGGCGAAGCCCATGTCCAGCATACGGTCTGCTTCATCCAGGATCAGCGTTTCTACTGCGCGGCAGTCGAAATTCTCTTCCTTAATATATTGCAGCAGACGGCCGGTGGTCGCGACCACGATGTCCTGATTCTCGCTGAACACTTCGGCGTGGTTCATGTACGCGACACCGCCGGTAATGGTGGCGATATCCAGTGACGCGTGGGCCGCCAGCTCACGTGCCTGATCGGCGACCTGCATGGCCAGTTCGCGGGTTGGCGTCACAATTAAAATGCGCGGCGGGCCGGATTTCCGGCGCGGGAAATCGAGCAGATGCTGCATGACCGGCAGCAGAAATGCGGCCGTCTTGCCGGTGCCGGTGGGTGCCGAACCCAGAACGTCACGGCCTTCCATAGCAGGCGGGATCGCCGCAGCCTGAATTGCGGTGGGGCGGTCATAGCCTTTGTCGCGCAAGGCGTCGAGCAGGCGTTCGTCTAGATCGAGTTCGGAAAAAGTGGTTGCTGTCATGGTCTACCTCTACGTGGGGCGCCGATTATAGACGGGTTAGACGCGTTCTTCACCTATTTAAGCCGCGGGTGGCGCTTTTACTCTGTTAACGATTATCCTATGCTACGCAGGTTTTGTCGTGCTGCGCCTGAATAAGGCGCCCCTGGATCTGACCTGGAAGAACCTGTGACTACCGAATCAACCCCCGCTCCCGCCTTGCGCCGCAACGGTTTCACCTTCAAACAATTTTTTGTGGCCCACGATCGCTGTGCAATGAAAGTCGGCACTGACGGCGTGCTGCTCGGTGCCTGGGCACCCGTGGACAATGCCGGACGTATTCTGGACATCGGCACGGGCAGTGGGCTGATTGCGTTAATGCTGGCACAACGTGCCTCACCAGCCTGCCGGATTGATGCCGTGGAGCTGGATGCAGAGGCCGCCGCGCAGGCACGGGAAAATGCCGGCGCGTCGCCGTGGGCTGACAGGATCAGCGTGCTGGCGAGCGATGTTCATCAGGTGGCGCGTGACGCAGCCGCCCGCTACGCCTTGATCGTCAGCAACCCGCCCTATTTTGAACCGGCAGTGGCCTGCCGGGATGCGGCAAGGACCCAGGCGCGTTATACCGGCACGCTGAGCCACGACGCCCTGCTGGCCTGCGCTGCCGCCTTGCTGGACGAGGGGGGCCGGTTTTGTGTGGTGCTGCCGTATGAGATTGGCGAACGCTTTATCGCCACTGCGCAGGCGGGAGGCTGGTACCCGGCGCAGCAGGTGGTAATCCGTGACCGGCCGGGCAAACCGCTGCACCGTATGTTGCTGTCGTTGGCTCGCTCACCCGTGGCCCTGCAACAGGACGAGCTGGCACTGCGCGATGAAAACGGCAGCTACAGTGCCGCCTTCCGCCAGATGATTACCGATTTCTATCTGTTTTATTGATATGTTCACCGGCCGCTTTCCCCGCAGACGCCGGGCAGAGCACGGTCGGCACCGGTTCAGCCTGCTGCTCCGGATAGTCGAGGGTATAATGTAGCCCCCGGCTCTCTTTGCGCAGCAGGGCGCTGCGGACAATCAGCTCCGCGACCAGCACCAGGTTGCGCAGCTCCAGCAGGTTATTCGAGATGCGGAAACGCGCATAGTATTCATCAATCTCCTGCTGAAGCAGCATGATGCGCCGCAGGGCGCGTTCCAGCCGTTTGGTGGTGCGCACAATGCCCACGTAATCCCACATAAACAGCCGCAGCTCATGCCAGTTATGCTGGATAACCACCTGCTCATCGGCATTGTCCACCAGGCTCTCATCCCAGGCGGGCAGGGCATCAGGCAAAGGGATCTGCGGCAGGCGCGCCAGGATATCTTCGGCCGCCGACCAGCCATACACCAGGCACTCCAGTAAAGAGTTGGAGGCCATCCGGTTGGCACCGTGCAGCCCGGTGTAACTCACTTCGCCAATCGCATACAACCCGTCGAGATCGGTCCGCCCCTGGTGGTTAACCATTACCCCGCCACAGGTGTAATGTGCCGCCGGAACAACCGGAATCGGCTCACGCGTGAGGTCTATCCCCAGCGACAGCAACTTCTCATGGATAGTGGGGAAGTGCTGGAGAATGAATTCAGCCGGTTTATGGCTGATGTCGAGATACATACAGTCGGCACCGAGCCGTTTCATCTCATGGTCAATCGCGCGGGCCACAATATCGCGTGGGGCAAGCTCAGCACGCGGATCAATTTCCGGCATGAAACGGCTGCCGTCGGGCCGTATCAGGTGGGCCCCTTCACCGCGCAAGGCTTCTGTCAGCAGGTAGTTACGCGCTTGCGGGTGGAACAGGCAGGTAGGGTGGAACTGGTTGAACTCCAGGTTGGCCACCCGGCAGCCCGCCCGCCAGGCCATCGCGATACCGTCGCCGGAGGAGATATCCGGGTTCGTGGTATACTGATAAACCTTGGCGGCCCCGCCGGTTGCCAGCACCACTGCCCCGGCGCGGAATGTCATGACTGATTCGCTGTCACGGTTCCAGACGTAAGCCCCCACGACGCGTTCCGGCCCGGCCAGCCCGGCTTTGGCGGCGGTAATCAGGTCAATCGCGTTATGCCGTTCCAGTACGCAAATATTGGGGTGTGAACTTGCTTTCGCCACCAGCGTGGTTTCTACTGCCTTGCCGGTGGCATCGGCCGCATGCAGGATGCGCCGGTGGCTGTGGCCGCCCTCACGGGTAAGGTGATAACGGGCATCGCCGGCGGCATCCGCCTCGGTATCAAAACAGACACCCTGATCAATCAGCCATTGCACACAGTGGCGGGCATTGCCGGCAATAAATTCCACCGCCTGCCGGTCACACAACCCGGCCCCGGCCACCAGGGTGTCTTCAACGTGCGACGCGATGCTGTCGGCCTCATCAAATACGGCAGCGATGCCGCCTTGCGCATAGAGTGTTGCCCCTTCGCGGAGCGGGCCTTTACTGAGTAAGGTAACGCGGCAATGCTCTGCCAGACGCAGCGCCAGGGAGAGCCCCGCCGCACCACTGCCGATAATCAGGACGTCGCTGACATGTTCAGAAGGAGATGACATAGCGTATGATGTTGTGCAGAAGAAGAGTGGAAATCATGTTAGCCTACTTGCTCGGGCAAAAGCCACGTGCTTGAGGTGCCAACAGAAAAAACAGAGACAATGCGGAACTCTGCGTACCGTGTAAACTCCAAGCAGGTGCTTGCTCAGGAAAAAAGATGATGGCTGGCAGTACAATTTTATGCGTGGAAACAGGTTTGGGGAGAATTTACCTCGGATGAGCGAGCAGTTTACGGATCAGGTTCTGGTTGAGCGGGTCCAGAAGGGAGATCAAAAATCGTTCAATTTACTGGTGATCCGTTACCAGCATAAAGTGGCGAGTCTCGTTTCCCGCTATGTACCCCAGGGCGATGTGCCGGATGTGGTACAAGAATCTTTTATTAAAGCATACCGTGCGCTGGAGTCCTTCCGGGGAGACAGTGCGTTTTACACCTGGTTATACCGTATTGCCGTAAACACGGCTAAAAATTATCTGGTCGCACAAGGGCGCCGGCCACCGGCCAGCGACGTTGATGCCAACGATGCAGAAAACTTTGAAAGTGCAGGCGCATTGAAAGAAATTTCGAACCCTGAGAATTTAATGTTGTCTGAGGAGTTACGACAGATAGTTTTCCGCACTATTGAATCACTCCCTGAAGATCTCCGCATGGCGATAACCTTGCGGGAACTGGATGGCCTGAGCTATGAAGAGATAGCGGCTATTATGGAGTGCCCGGTAGGCACGGTGCGATCCCGCATCTTCCGCGCTCGGGAAGCTATTGATAATAAAGTCCAACCGCTGATTCAGCGTTAGTACAGCGGGCACAGGAAGGGTACTAAGGCATGCAGAAAGAACAGCTTTCCGCTCTGATGGATGGTGAAGCGCTTGATTCCGAGTTGTTGAACGCGTTATCAAACGACAAAGCGCTTCAGGACCGCTGGCAGAGCTATCATCTGATCCGTGACACGATGCGGGGCGATGTCGGTGAGGTGATGCATCTGGACATCGCTGCCCAGGTGGCCGCCGCGATTGAGAAAGAACCGGCCCGCCTGGTTCCGAACGCGATTCCGGACGCCCAGCCGCAGCCGCACACCTGGCAGAAGATGCCGTTCTGGCATAAAGTCCGCCCGTGGGCCAGTCAGCTTACCCAGGTAGGTGTTGCTGCCTGTGTCTCGCTGGCCGTGATCGTGGGTGTTCAGCACTACAACCAGCCTGAAGGCAGCAGCTCACCTGAAACGCCGGTGTTCAACACCTTGCCGATGATGGGCGGAAAAGCCTCTCAGGTCAGCTTCGGTGTGCCGAGTGATAACACCACGGCGAACGGGGGTCAGCAGCAACTTCAGGAGCAGCGCAAACGTATTAACGCGATTTTGCAGGATTATGAGTTGCAGCGCCGTTTGCATTCTGATCAGCTTCAGCTGGACTCCACGAGTCCGCAGCAGGCCGCTGTTCAGGTACCCGGTAATCAGTCATTAGGAATGCAATCGCAGTAATGAAGCAATTTTGGTTTGCCGTGAGTGTGCTGACAGGCAGCCTGATTTATCCTACCATCGCCCCGGCGCAGACTGCGTCCGGGGCGTTGTTGCAACAGATGAACAGCGCCAGCCAGACCCTCGATTATGAAATCGCCTTTATCAGCATCAGCAAGCAGGGAATAGATTCCTCACGCTATCGCCATGTAAAGCTGGGCAAAGAGTCGTTTGCCCAGTTGTTGCAGATGGACGGCCCACGCCGCGAGATTTTGCAGCGAGGCAATGAGATCAGCTATTTTGAGGCGGGGCTGGAGCCTTTTACCCTGACCGGCGATCACATTGTTGATGCATTACCGGCCCTGGCGTTTTCTGATTACGGGCAGCTTGCAAAATACTATGACTTTATCCCGGTAGGCCGCGCCCGCATCTCCGATCGGCCCAGTGAGGTTATCCGCATTGTGGCGCGTGACGGCACACGTTACAGCTATATCGTCTGGATCGATGAAGAAACCAAACTGCCGCTGCGGGCCGATCTGCTGGATCGGGATGGGGAGACTTTGGAGCAGTTCCGGGTGATCTCCTTTGTTGCCAGCGATCAGGTAGAGGAAGCGCTGGCCGGCCTGCAAAAAGCGCAGTTGCCCCCGTTGCTCTCTATTCCGGCCACCGACAAAGTGAATTTCAGTTGGGCGCCGAAATGGCTGCCGGTCGGGGTCACGGAAGTCTCACGCAGCCGCCGCACATTGCCAAATCTGCCGCTTCCGATAGAATCCCGGCTTTACTCTGATGGGTTGTTCAGTTTCTCTGTCAACATCAGCACGTCCGGCAGCCCGACGTCTGAGCAGTTTGTCCGGCAGGGGCGGCGCACGGTACACACTGAAATCCGTGACGGCCGGGAGATTACCGTGGTCGGCGAACTGCCGCCCTCTACAGCAAAGCGCATTGCTGACAGCATTGTTCTGACCGGGTCGCAATAAGGTAATTCATTATGATGAAAGAATGGGCCACCGTCATTTCGTGGGAAAAGGGCGTTGCACTGCTGCAGTGTGACCCTCAGGCCGGGTGCGGCAGTTGCAATGCACGTACCGGTTGCGGCACCCGGACGTTGAATAAGCTGGGGCCGCAGCCTACCCATCACTTGCAGGTAAATATTGACCAGCCGCTGGAACCCGGCCAGAAAGTGGAATTAGGCATTACTGAAGGCAGTTTGCTGCGTTCGGCGTTGCTGGTGTATATGACACCGCTGGCGGGGCTGTTGCTGGGCGGCGGGGCAATGCAGATGTGGCTTAACAGCGATCTCTTTGCCCTGTTGGGCGCGGTGGCTGGCGGGGCCGCGGGTTTTATCACTGCACGTTTCCTGGCTAAACAGAGTGCAGAAGAGCATGACTACCAGCCGGTGGTCTTGCAGATTGGCCTGCCGCCTACGGCGTTCCGTATGCAAAGCGACCTTTCCTGATAGCCTTTTCCCTGCCTAAAAAAGCGTGACGCGCTGCAACACGGTAGCGCGTAATGACCTTTCCTGTAGTTCACGCCTGTTGCCGCCGGCAGCTCGTCCTGTGAGCCGCCTCACTCCACCTGTTATGTGCGAATCGGGATCCGGCTTTGAATCATATGCTCGATTAACGCAATAAACAGATCGGCACTGAACAGCGACATATAGGGAATCGAGAACAGTACCCGATCCTGGGCATCCAGTAATTCAATCGGCTCGCCGGGGCCGCCGGAAACAATATGATGAACTTCATCGATCGGGATCATCTGATCCTCTGTGCTCAGCGACAGGGCGCTCAGCCGTAATTGCTTCTCTTTCATCATCCAAAAATTGCGTGACAAGACCCGTTTCAGCAGGCTGCGGCTGGGGCAGAGATAGAAAAAGCTCACATGCCCATCATTGGCCAACATGGTCAGGGCTGCCGGGCCGCGATGGATCAACTGCTGGTTGATAATCACTTCAATCAGGCGCGCTGAACCGGCCACATTCGGGGAAATCTTATTCCAGGCACTGTATATATCTGTGCGGAATGCCAGGGCATTGATTAATTTCCCGGTATAGTTACCACTGCGGTAACGGTAAATATCACAGATTTTCTCAAAAGGAATAAAGTGATCCTTTTGGTCATGCTGATTAATAACCAGAATACCATTCTCATGCAGCTGGTAGATTTGTTTGGGTTTAATTAAATGACGCAGGAACATTAATGTAATGCCCAGCACGATACAGGCCATACCGGCCAACAGCGTGAATTGTACCCGATCATCTTCTGCGCGTTCAGCCGTGAGTAAAAACAGAAACAGCACCGCCCCCGCCAACATCAGCAGCGCAGAAATGACAATGGTTATCCACGAGTTGGTTTTGGTGAAACCATGGCGGCTGAGTAACCGTCCTTCCTCGATCATAACGGGTATCCTTGTAACCTGAATAATATGAAAAAACTAAAATATCTCTAAAGCCACTTTTAGAATCATTATTGTTTACGCTCTACTGGCGAATACACTATCTAGTCTACTGAGAGGAAAGGTGTAAATGAGCATTATCCTAAAGGCAGGCGGGCGCACGAAAAGGCGTGACTCAAGGTGAAATAAAAAGGAGGGGGGAAAGCCGGGCGCAGCATACCCAATAATATGAAACATTATATTTTCGTTATTTCCCTTAGTTATTTTAGGGAAAAATAGCGGGGTAAGGCGGCAAAGGGCGCACGCCGGGCAGTGCGCAAAACAATTTTACTTACCTGTCGCGGTTTGTCGCACCTCCTCACATCTTATTTCCCTCTTTGCCGCCACTTTTGCGCGATGATATCCATAATTAAGCGATAGCATGGCGGATGACTAGGCTTTCACAGGCCCGGCATGTAGAATGCTGCGACTCAGGCGTAAGAGAGCCAATCAACTCACCGTCGCTTCTTGTCCATGCGTGTCCCCATAGGCGAGCGATTCAGAAATACCAAGGCAGAAAAACTTTTATAATGAAGCATATACGAAATTTCTCCATTATTGCCCATATTGACCACGGTAAGTCGACGCTGTCCGACCGTATTATCCAGATTTGCGGCGGGCTCTCCGATCGTGAAATGGCGGCGCAGGTCCTGGATTCCATGGATCTGGAACGTGAGCGCGGCATTACCATCAAAGCGCAGAGCGTGACGCTGGACTATAAAGCGCAGGACGGCCAGACCTACCAGCTCAACTTCATCGATACGCCGGGGCACGTTGACTTCTCGTATGAGGTTTCCCGCTCGCTGGCAGCCTGTGAAGGGGCACTGCTGGTGGTAGATGCCGGGCAGGGCGTTGAGGCACAGACCCTCGCCAACTGCTACACCGCGATCGAAATGGATCTGGAAGTGGTGCCGGTTCTGAACAAGATTGACCTGCCGGCCGCCGATCCCGATCGCGCTGCGCAGGAGATCGAAGATATCGTCGGCATCGACGCCACGGATGCCGTACGCTGCTCTGCCAAAACCGGCGTAGGCGTACCGGACGTGCTGGAGCGCCTGGTGCGCGACATTCCCCAGCCACAAGGCGACCCGGATGCACCGTTGCAGGCGCTGATCATCGACTCCTGGTTCGACAACTACCTCGGCGTTGTGTCACTGATCCGTATCAAAAACGGCACCCTGCGCAAAGGCGACAAGGTGAAAGTAATGAGCACCGGCCAGTCTTATAACGCTGACCGTCTGGGCATCTTTACCCCGAAACAGGTGGATCGTGACTCCCTGAGCTGCGGGGAAGTAGGCTGGCTGGTCTGCGCCATCAAAGACATTCTGGGCGCACCGGTAGGCGATACCCTGACGCTGACCCGCCAACCGGCAGAGAAAGCGCTGCCGGGCTTCAAAAAGGTGAAACCACAGGTTTACGCCGGCCTGTTCCCGATCAGTTCTGATGACTACGAAGCGTTCCGTGATGCGCTCGGCAAACTGAGCCTGAACGACGCCTCGCTGTTCTATGAGCCGGAAAGCTCTACCGCGCTGGGCTTCGGCTTCCGCTGTGGCTTCCTGGGCTTGCTGCACATGGAGATCATTCAGGAGCGTCTGGAGCGTGAATACGACCTGGACCTGATCACCACGGCCCCGACCGTGGTTTACGAGGTGGAAACCACCTCCGGTGAAATCGTGTATGTTGACAGCCCTTCCAAACTGCCGGCGCTGAACAACATTGCCGAACTGCGTGAGCCGATCGCTGAGTGCCACATGCTGATGCCGCAGGAGTACCTGGGCAACGTGATTACGCTCTGTGTTGAAAAACGCGGTGTGCAAACCAACATGGTTTACCACGGTAACCAGGTTGCATTGACGTATGAAATCCCGATGGCGGAAGTGGTGCTCGATTTCTTCGACCGCCTGAAATCCACCTCACGGGGTTATGCATCACTGGATTACAACTTCAAACACTTCCAGGCGTCCGACATGGTGCGGGTTGACGTGCTGATCAACAGTGAGCGCGTGGACGCGCTGGCGTTGATTACCCACCGCGATAACGCCCAGTACCGCGGCCGTGAGCTGGTTGAGAAGATGCGCGAACTGATCCCGCGTCAGCAGTTTGACATCGCGATTCAGGCTGCCATCGGTAACCACATCATTGCCCGTTCCACCGTGAAACAATTGCGCAAAAACGTTCTGGCAAAATGTTACGGCGGTGACGTCAGCCGTAAGAAAAAACTGCTGCAGAAGCAGAAAGAAGGTAAAAAGCGCATGAAGCAGGTGGGTAACGTTGAGTTGCCGCAGGAAGCGTTCCTGGCCATTCTGCATGTTGGTAAAGACAGCAAATAAATTAAGGAGTCAGCATGGCTAACATGTTTGCGCTGGGGTTGTTTGTTGCAACCCTGCTCACAGGGATTATCTGGTGTCTTGACCGCGTTGTCTGGGCGCCGGCCCGCCGGAAAAAAGCGGCCGCCATTAACGCTCAGACAGCGGGTAATCTCGACAGCGCAACCCTGAACAGTGTCGCGAAGCAACCGGGTTGGGTGGAAACCTGCGCCTCGGTGTTTCCGGTATTATTCATCGTGTTTGTGGTGCGCTCCTTTATTTTTGAGCCGTTCCAGATCCCGTCAGGGTCGATGATGCCAACGCTGCTGATTGGGGATTTCATCGTGGTGGAGAAATTCGCTTACGGCCTGAAAGACCCGATCACCCAGACGACGCTTATCCCGACCGGCCACCCAAAACGTGGTGACATTGTGGTGTTTAAATACCCGCGCGACACGCGGGTTGACTACATCAAACGGGTGGTTGGCCTGCCGGGCGACCGCGTCAGTTATGACCCGGTCAGCAAGCGCGTAACGGTGCAACCGGCCTGCAACAGTGACAGCAATTGCGATAAAGCCCTGGCTGTGACCTACACCCAGGCCGTGCCGAGCAACCTGGTGCAGACCTTTGGTCACAGCGCCGGCAGCGAGGCCTCCAGCGGGTTCTATGATGTGCCGCAGAGCGATACCGTGCCGGATGGCGGCATCCGCCTGCGCGACCGTCAGGAGAACCTGGGGGGCGTCACGCACAATATTCTGGATGTACCGGGCGCACAGGATCAGCTGGGGATGTACTACCAGCAACCTGGGCAGCCGCTGGGCGTCTGGGTGGTACCGGCCGGGCACTATTTCATGATGGGCGACAACCGGGATAACAGTGCCGACAGCCGCTACTGGGGCTTTGTGCCTGAGAAGAACCTGGTAGGCAAAGCCACCGCTATCTGGATGAGTTTTGAGAAGCAGGAAGGCGAATGGCCGACCGGTGTACGCTTCAGCCGTATTGGTGGAATCCATTAATCCGGCCCATAAACGCAGCATTATGTCGCGACTCGTTGTAGAATAACCCCTTGAGCGATAAAAGTTGGCTCCTCATCCCAGAGGAGCCACTGCAAACGAAACAGCTTTGGATTGGCTTTGGGCGAAGCAGGCCTGTTCCGTATGCTGAAGTTTTTGACGCATTCTTGATCTATTGGTAACTCATGAACCCCATCGTAATAAACAGGCTACAGCGAAAGCTGGGCTACACTTTTCAACAGCAGGAGCTCTTGCTGCAAGCACTGACTCATCGCAGCGCCAGCAGCAAACATAACGAACGGTTAGAGTTTTTGGGTGACTCTATTCTCAGTTTTGTCATTGCCAATGCGCTTTATCACCGTTTTCCCAAAGTGGATGAAGGCGATATGAGCCGTATGCGTGCCACGCTGGTACGCGGCAATACGCTGGCAGAAATGGCGCGTGAATTTGATCTTGGCGAATGTTTGCGCCTGGGCCCTGGTGAATTGAAAAGTGGTGGTTTCCGCCGCGAATCTATTCTCGCGGACACGGTAGAAGCCCTGATTGGTGGCGTGTTTTTAGATAGCGATATCCAGAACGTCGAACGTTTGATTCTTAACTGGTATCAGAGCCGGTTGGATGAAATCAGTCCCGGTGACAAGCAGAAAGACCCAAAAACCCGCTTACAGGAGTTTTTGCAAGGTCGCCATCTGCCGTTGCCTTCTTATCTGGTCGTACAGGTTCGCGGTGAGGCGCACGATCAAGAATTTACTATCCACTGCCAGGTCAGCGGGTTGAGTGAACCGGTGGTTGGCACCGGCTCAAGCCGCCGTAAAGCCGAACAGGCGGCAGCGGAACAAGCGCTGAAAAAGCTGGAGCTTGAATGAGCGAAGAGAAAACATATTGCGGATTTGCCGCCATCGTCGGGCGACCGAACGTAGGCAAATCGACGCTGCTGAATCAGTTGTTGGGGCAAAAAATCTCCATCACCTCACGTAAGCCGCAGACAACCCGCCACCGTATTATGGGCATTCACACTGAAGGCCCTTATCAGGCGATCTATGTCGATACCCCAGGACTGCACATCGAAGAGAAGCGTGCCATCAACCGTTTGATGAACCGCGCAGCCAGCAGTTCCATCGGTGACGTGGAGCTGGTGATCTTTGTGGTGGAAGGCACGCACTGGACGCCGGACGATGAGATGGTGGTCAACAAATTGCGTGACCTGAAAGCCCCGGTTGTGCTGGCGATCAACAAAGTGGATAACGTGGCAGACAAAAGCAAACTGCTGCCGCATATCCAGTTCCTGAGCGAGCAGATGAACTTCCTCGATGTGGTGCCAATCTCCGCAGAGAAAGGCACCAATGTGGACACCATCGCCAGCATCGTGCGCAAGCGCCTGCCGGAAGCGGTTCACCACTTCCCGGAAGATTACATCACTGACCGTTCACAGCGCTTTATGGCCTCTGAAATCATCCGTGAAAAACTGATGCGTTTCCTGGGCGAAGAGCTGCCTTACTCGGTCACCGTGGAGATTGAGCGCTTTGCGTCCAATGAACGCGGCGGGTATGACGTCAACGGGCTGATTCTGGTGGAGCGTGAAGGCCAGAAGAAGATGGTGATCGGGAACAAAGGGGCCAAGATCAAAACCATCGGCATTGAAGCACGTCAGGACATGGAAGAGATGTTCGAGGCCAAAGTGCACCTTGAACTCTGGGTAAAAGTGAAATCCGGTTGGGCAGACGACGAACGTGCGCTGCGCAGCCTGGGTTACGTAGACGACCTCTAAGGCGCAATGCCGATGGAAGGCTGGCAGCGGGCATTTGTATTACATGGGCGGCCCTACAGTGAAACCAGCCTGATGCTGGATTTGTTCACGGAAGGGCATGGGCGGGTGCGGGTGCTGGCAAAAGGCGCACGCAGCCGCCGTTCCACCCTGAAAGGGGCGCTGCAGCCTTTTACCCCGTTGTTAGTGCGTTGGGGCGGGCGCGGGGAAGTAAAAACCCTGCGCAATGCCGAACCGGTGTCACTCTCTCTGCCGCTCAGCGGAATGATGCTCTACAGCGGTCTATACGTTAACGAGTTGCTGGCACGCGTGCTGGAGCCGGAAACAGACTGCGCCTCCCTGTTCTTTGATTACCTCTCCTGCATTCAGTTACTGGCGGCCGGGCAGGGCTCACCGGAACAGGCGCTGCGCCGTTTTGAACTGGCTCTGCTGGCGCACCTGGGCTATGGCGTGGATTTTCTGCACTGCGCCGGCAGCGGCGAGCAGGTCACCGATGAGATGACTTACCGCTACCGCGAAGAGAAAGGTTTTATCGCCAGCCTGGTCATTGATAACCACAGCTTCACCGGCCGCCAGCTCAAAGCGCTGGCAGAGCGCGAGTTTCCGGACAGCGATGCCCTGCGCGCGGCCAAACGGTTTACCCGGATGGCGCTGAAGCCTTATCTTGGCGGTAAGCCGCTGAAAAGCCGGGAACTGTTCCGCCAGTTCAGTGTAAAAGCGCCGTCCGAAAAACCCCTCGATTCCGCTGACTGACCTCTCCTCCGATTACCCCTCACCGCATCGGCAGTGTAAACTGCCTGCACCCCCACCTTTTTCCGAGGACTGTCATGGCTGACTTATTGCTTGGTGTCAATATTGACCACATCGCCACGGTGCGTAATGCGCGCGGCACAAATTACCCCGATCCGGTACAGGCGGCGTTTGTCTCAGAGCAGGCGGGCGCAGACGGTATTACCGTGCACCTGCGTGAGGATCGCCGTCACATCACCGATCGCGACGTGCGTATTCTGCGGCAGACTATCCAGACGCGGATGAATCTGGAGATGGCCGTAACGGATGAGATGCTTGGCATTGCCTGCGATCTGACGCCGCATTTCTGCTGCCTGGTGCCGGAAAAGCGCCAGGAAGTGACCACCGAAGGCGGCCTGGATGTGGCCGGGCAAATTGACAAAATGGGCGTTGCCGTTGAGCGCCTGAATCAGGCAGGCATTCTGGTTTCGCTGTTTATTGATGCCGATCTGCGCCAGATTGACGCTGCCGTAGCCGTGGGCGCGCCGTATATCGAAATTCATACCGGGGCTTATGCCGAAGCGGCGTCACCGCAGGCGCAACTGGCCGAGCTGGAGCGCATCAAACGTGCTGCTGCTTATGCCGCGGGCAAAGGGCTTTACGTGAATGCCGGCCACGGCCTGACTTACCACAACGTACAGCCGGTTGCCGCCATTGCTGAGATGCACGAGCTGAATATCGGCCATGCCATTATTGGCCGGGCGGTAATAAGCGGTCTGGCAGACGCAGTGCGGGATATGAAAACCCTGATGCTGGATGCCCGCCGCTGATGGCTATTCTGGGGCTGGGTACCGATATCGTAGAAATATCACGCATTGAAGCCGTGGTGGAACGCAATGGTGACCGGCTGGCCAGGCGCATCCTCTGTGACAATGAGTGGGCGCTCTACCAGCAACACCAGCAACCGGTGCGGTTTCTGGCCAAACGCTTTGCAGTGAAAGAGGCGGCCGCCAAGGCGCTTGGCACCGGCATCCGTCAGGGGCTGGCGTTTGAGCAGTTTGAAGTGGTCAATAATGCGCTCGGCAAGCCCGGGCTGGTACTGCATGCACGTGCGGCCGAGATTGCTGCCGAAATGGGCGTCACGTCAATTCATGTCACCCTGGCGGATGAACGCCGCTACGCCTGTGCCACCGTGATTGTGGAAGGGTAACACCGGCCTTTGGCACAACACTGCATCGGGTGGGTCAGCTTACCAGATGCAGTTCAACATATTTGTCCCACAACTGCTCGCGGGTTTCGGTGTGCTGCGGATCGATCAGGATAGTTTTGTCGATCGGGCAGACCTGTTGACAGGTGGGGGCGTCATAATGGCCGACGCACTCGGTGCAGCGCGCCGGGTCAATCTCGTAGATAGCCTTTCCCATTGAAATGGCCTGATTCGGGCATTCCGGCTCGCACATGTCGCAGTTGATGCATTTTTTGGTGATCAGCAGGGCCATGGTGGTCTCTTCATTAAAACGGGAGGCGGAGTATACCAGAACGCCTGAATCTTGCTGAGCTAAGCCACGCCGGCCTGATCCCGGTCAAATCAGCTTTTTCATTAGCGCTTCGCTGTGGCGGATATGGGACGACGCATGATCGGCATCGTGCTGGATCAGCGCCATAAACAGCAGATCGGTCAGCGCATATTGCGCGGTGCTGGCGGAGATGGCTGCGCCCCGGGTGGCCGGGCGTTCTGCGACGGTGTAGAGGCTATGGTCGGCGCGCTGTTGCAGCCCATTGGGGGAGAAACTGGTCAGCGCCAACACCTTCGCCCCGGCTTGCCGCGCCACCTCTGCCGCCAGATTAATTTCACGCCGCTCACCGCTGAATGAGATAGCCAGCAGCAGGTCATCTGCCGTCAATGCCTGGGCGGTCGCCAGTTGCACATGGGTGTCAGATTCTGCACTGGCCAGCACCCCAATCTTCAGCAGTTTATAGGCCAGATCTTTCGCCGCCAGCCCCGATGCGCCGATGCCCACCAGTAACACCCGTCGCGCCGCAGCCAGCATGTTCAAGGCCTGCTGGAGCCGCTCCTCGCTGTTGATGTCCAGCGTGGCGCGTAAAGCCGCCTGCTTTTCTGCCAGTAATTTCTCGCCCACAATTTTCAGGCTGTCCGTGCTGAGGATCTGGTTATGCACCGTCACCGCCGCCTGATCCCCGGCGGAGGCCAGGCTTTCGCTCAGGGCCAGCTTCAGTGCCGGAAAACCCCGGTAACCGAGCTTCTGGGCAAATTTCACCACGCTCGACTGGCTAACCCCGGCCTGCTGCGCCAGTTGTTGGGAGCTGAGATGACGGGCGCTTTCCGTGTGTGACAATAGAAAATCAGCCAGTTTGCGGTCATTCTGCGCCAGCGAATGATAAATCTGACGAATACGTAAAAAGCTGCTCATAAATTCATTCCTGCAAAGGGGCAACAGAAGCACGGGCAAGCGCGCCGCCGATCACGGTTTTGATCGCCTGACAAATAAAGTAGCAAATTCTGCTCGTGTTAAAGAATAAAATATTCAATGATAATTTATCTTTCATGAATTAAATATTCAAAGGCAACGTTATGAACCTAGGCTCACTGATTTCTGAAACCCGTAACCCCGACACCCTGCGGCTGGATGAGATGACCACGCTGGAGATGGTCACCGCCTTCAATCGTGAAGACCACAAAGTGCCGGACGCCATTGCCCAGGTGCTGCCGCAGGTGGCGGAGGCGGTTGATCTGGCCGCAGCGGCGCTGCGTGCCGGGGGGCGCATTATCTATCTCGGTGCCGGCACCAGCGGGCGGCTGGGCGTGCTGGATGCGTCAGAGTGCCCGCCCACGTTTGGTGTGGATCATGGGGTGGTGGTGGGGCTTATCGCCGGGGGCCCGGGCGCATTGCTGAAAGCCGTGGAGGGCGCGGAAGACAGCCTGACGCTGGGCGCAGAGGATCTTCAGGCCATCGCGCTGGCCCCGCATGATCTGGTGGTGGGGCTGGCGGCGTCGGGCCGTACCCCGTATGTGATCGGCGCATTGCGCCATGCACGCGAAGCCGGTTGCGCCACGGTCGCGATCTCCTGTAACCCGGACTCGCCCATTGCCCATGAGGCGCAGGTGGCCATCAGCCCGGTGGTGGGCCCGGAGGCACTGACCGGGTCAACCCGGCTCAAGTCCGGCACGGCACAAAAGCTGGTGCTGAATATGATCTCCACCGGCGCCATGGTCAAAACCGGCAAGGTTTACCAGAACCTGATGGTGGACGTGAAAGCCACCAACGAAAAGCTGGTGGATCGCGCCTGCCGCATTGTGGTGGAGGCCACCGGTGCTGCACGTCACGAGGCGGAACAGGCGTTGCAGCAGACCGGTTTTGAGGTGAAGCCGGCCATCCTGATGATCCTGGCTGAGGTCAGCGCGGACGAAGCCTGCCGGCGGCTGGCACACCATAACGGCTATTTGCGCGCGGCGATCGCGGGCTGACACCAGATGAGGTGGAAAAATGGACAAAACCACAGCCTTAGCGACCGAACTCCTGGCGGGTATCGGCGGCGAAGCGAACATCAGCAAGCTGGAAAACTGCATGACGCGGGTGCGCGTTGAAGTCAAAGATGAACAGCAACTGATGCTGGCCGAGCTGCGCAACCTGGACGGGATAAAGGGTTACATCAAGCAGGGTGAACAGCATCAGTTCATCGTTGGCCCCGGCGCGGCGGCCAAAGTGGTGGATTGTATGCGCAGCCTGCTGTCAGAAAGGCCGGCCACCGCGCAGGATGAGATAGCACGCAACAAGGCTGCCGCGAAAGCCAGATACGCGGCACCGATGAGTGAGGCGCTGAAAAAACTGGCGGCGGTGTTTATCCCGCTGATCCCGGCGTTTATCGCCTCCGGCCTGATTACCGGCATCATCAACCTGCTGAAACGGCCGGACATTGCCGGTGAGTTTGCGGTGCATTACCCGAATGTGCTGGGGTTACTGGGCATTTTCGGCAGTGCGGTGTTCGCCATCATGAATATCCTGGTGGGGGTGAACGCGGCGCGGGTCTTTGGCGGCTCGCTGGCGATGGGCGGGGTGATGGCCGGGATTTTAACCAGCCCGGCCCTGGCGCAAATTGTGCTGTTTGGCGAGCCGTTGCAACCAGGGCGCGGCGGGGTGATTGCCGTATTGCTGGTGGTGGCGCTGATGTGCTGGGTGGAACGCCGGTTACGCGCCTGGCTGCCGGAATCGGTGGAACTGATAGTCAATCCGCTGCTGACCACGTTGATCACCGCAAGCTTGGCTATCCTTATAGTGCAGCCGCTGGGCGGATATATCTCTGATGCCATTGTACTGGGCGTGAATGTGGCGCTGGAGCAGGGCGGGCTGCTGGTCGGTGCGCTGTTGTCCGGCTTTTTCCTGCCGCTGGTGCTCTCCGGGTTGCATCAGGGGCTGGTGCCGATCCATGTGGAGATGGTACAGGCGCACGGTAACAATCCCCTGTTGCCGATTCTGGCGATGGCCGGTGTCGGGCAGGTGGGGGCCGCCCTCGCGGTATTGTTGAGGACACGCAACGCGCGGCTGAAGAAAGTGATTAAAGGCGCGCTGCCGGTGGGCATCCTGGGTATTGGCGAGCCGCTGATTTTTGGTGTGACCCTGCCGCTGGGCAAACCGTTTCTGGGTGCGTGCCTGGGCGGGGCAGTGGGCGGTGCCTTGATAAGTTACTGGAAAGTGGCTACGGTCATTACTTTCGGCATCTCAGGATTGCCGCTGGCCCTGACCATTATTGCCGGTAAAGTGATGTTTTATCTGATGGGTTGTTTGATCACGGTACTGGCAGGATTTATTTTCACCTGGATATTAGGATTCACCGATCCTGAGGAGTAACTTTTGAGCGCGGAACAAGCCCGGCGGGTAGTGTTTTTTGATTTGGATGGAACGCTGCATCAGCAGGACATGTTCGGCAGTTTTTTACGTTTCCTGCTGTGGCGGATGCCGCAAAATCTGGTGCTGGTGGTGCCGTTGTTACCGGTGATTGGGCTTGGCCTGCTGATCGGCGGCCGGGCGACCCGCTGGCCGATGAGCCTGCTGCTGTGGGCCATCACCTTTGGCCACAGCGAGGCGCACCTGCGCGACCTGGAATTGCGTTTTGTCACCTGGTTCCGCAGCATTGTGACCGCTTTCCCGGTGGTACAGATGCGCCTGAACGAGTATCTCGACAAGCACAATGCCGAAGTCTGGCTGATTACCGGATCGCCGCAACGGCTGGTGGAGCAGGTTTACAGCGGCTCCGAATTCCTGCCGCGTGTGCGGCTGGTCGGCAGCCGGATGGCGCGCCGTAATGGGGGCTGGGTATTGCCGTTGCGCTGCCTCGGGATGCAGAAAGTGGTGGAGCTTGAACAGCGCCTGGGCACCCCGCTGAAACTCTACAGCGGGTACAGTGACAGCAAGCAGGATAACCCGCTGCTGTTTTTCTGTGAGCACCGTTTCCGCGTCAGCAAAGAAGGGGAGCTGCAACAGCTCGAGTAACGGCAGCACGCCGGCGTGGCAAACCGGCAGCCAGGGACTCTCAGGGCGGAATTTCCGCCCTTTTTTATTGCGTGCGCCACAGAGCCGGGCCGGGGCCGATAGATAAGCTAGAATGCGATCGTCTGCCGTGTATAATGCGCGCGGCAAATGAATGAGAGGTCAAGGTGACGCAGGATATTAACCATGAATTTTGGATGCGGCACGCATTGACGCTGGCGCAACGCGCGCAGGATGAAGGGGAAGTGCCGGTCGGTGCCGTGCTGGTGCTGGATAACCAGCCGATTGGCGAGGGTTGGAACCGGCCGATTGGCCGCCACGATCCTACCGCCCATGCGGAGATCATGGCCCTGCGCCAGGGCGGGCAGGTGATGCAGAATTACCGCCTGCTGGAGGCCACGCTGTATGTCACCCTGGAGCCGTGTGTGATGTGCGCCGGGGCGATGGTGCACAGCCGGATCGGGCGGCTGGTGTACGGCGCAGACGATCGTAAAACCGGGGCGGCCGGCTCATTGCTGGATGTGTTGCGCCACCCCGGCATGAACCATCAGGTGGCGATTGAATCCGGCGTGCTGGCTGACGCCTGTTCAGCGATGCTGAGTGACTTCTTCCGCCTGCGCCGCGCGCAGCAGAAAGCACTGAAACAGGCCGCCAAAGCCGCAGGCGGCCACTGAGTCTCCCTGCGGTTAAGGGGCCAGCGCCACGGCGGCCGGCACGGCCGGGTACGCTGTCGCATATTCCGCATCAAGGGCCGCCTGTTGGGCGGCTTTTTTCTCGCGCTCTTCCAGATAGCCGACCAGGCTGGCCTGATAGCGGCGGATATTCTCCACGTAGTTGTACGCTTCCTGGCCGCGCGCGTAGCCGTAGGTGGTCTGCGTGTAATAGCGGCGCTGGCTCAGCATCGGCAACCGCTGTTTTACATCCACCCAGCTGTCCGGGTTACCCTGCTGCGCTTTGGTGAGTTTGCGCGCATCCAGCATATGGCCGTAGCCCATATTGTACGCCGCCAGCGCAAACCAGATGCGCTCATCCGGCGGGATGGTGTCCGGCACTTTCGCCATCAGCCGCTCAAGGTAGAGCGCGCCGCCCTGAATGCTCTGCTCGGAGTCCAGCCGGTCATCCACGCCCAGCCCGGCGGCGGTGGCGCGGGTCAGCATCATCAGGCCGCGCACCCCGGTGGGGGAGGTGGCGGTGGGGTCCCAGTGCGACTCCTGATAGGCGATCACCGCCAGTAACCGCCAGTCAATCTGGCGCGCATACTTCTCAAACAGCGGTTTCAGGCTGGGCAGGGTGCTGTCAATGGCGGCCAGGAACGTCCGCGTATCCACATAATCAAAGCTGCCGACATGGCCGAGGTATTTCTCCTCCAGCCGCGCCAGCGAGCCGTCTTCCATCATCTGGCTGAAAAAATCGAGCATCGCCGCATAGAGGCTGTCATTGCCGCCGCGCGGGAAATACCAGGTGACCGGTTCCTCTTCGGTGATATCAAACGCCACCGCCAGCCGTGGGTGGATGCGTTGCAGCAACCCGATGGTTACCGAGTCGCCGATGCTGTATGCCAGTTTACCGTCCGCGACCTGTTCCAGCAGCTCGCGGGTGGAGAGATCGCTGGAGGATTCCCACGCCAGATCCGGGTGCTTGCCCTCTTTCAGCTGCTTCAGGGTGCTGATATAGGCCGAGCCGGAGGCCACCGCCAGCCGCCCTTTCAGCGCGTCGATATTTTTCGGCCGTACGCTGCCCTGCCGGTAAACCAGCTGCTGCGACACAGAGTAGTAAGCGGGGCCGGCGCGGAAGCGGGCGAGCCGCTCGGTGTTATAAATCAAGCCGGCGGCGATCAGATCGGCCCGCTGGTCGTCCAGATCATCAAACAGTTCATCGATGCTGCGGCGCGGCGTCACCACCAGTTTCACCCCCAGGTAGGCAGCGAAACGCTGGGCCAGTTCGTAGTCCAGCCCACCGGCCCCGGTCTGGGAGGTGTAATAGGTCAGCGGCGAATTAAGCGTGCTGATGCGCAGTTCGCCACGCGACAGGATGCGGTCAAGCGGGTCGTTCTGGTTGCTGTGCCAGGGTATGGCGGGCCAAAGGGCCAGCGCCAGCAGCAGGGCGACCGCACCGACCAAAAGGTAATTTAATTGTATGCGCTTCAAATAGTTGTCTCGTCGCGGCGCGTGTTGATTGCGTGTGTAAAATGTTGCCAAAATAGAGCTGAAATCACTGTGCCGGGGCATTTTGCTCAACAAAAAGTCAGCGTGCAACTTTATTGGCATCCTATGCCAAAAGGCAGGGCGGTGCAGTTAATCGCAACAATCGCTACGCAAACGGTTTCGTATGCGGGTGGGATTCTCTATAATGGCCGGCGTTTTCCCCCTGTTGCGCCCAATGAAGCCCTTTTGCCTGCGGCTTCGAAGACGAGAGAACTGAAATGATGGAAATACTGCGTGGTTCGCCCGCTTTGTCGGCTTTTCGTATTAACAAACTGTTATCCCGTTGCCAGGAAGCCCGCCTGCCGGTCGATGCGGTTTACGCTGAATATGTACACTTCGCCGACGTCTCTGCGCCGCTCAGCGCTGACGAACAGACCAAGCTGCAACGCCTGCTGAAATATGGCCCCTCTCTCGCCGAACATGCGCCGCAAGGCCGCCTGCTGCTGGTGACCCCACGCCCTGGTACGATTTCCCCCTGGTCTTCCAAAGCCACCGACATCGCCCACAACTGCGGCCTTATGCAGGTCACGCGCCTGGAGCGCGGCCTGGCCTTCTATATTGAAGCGCCCACGCTGACGGACGATCAGTGGCAGGCACTGGCCGCGTTGCTGCATGACCGCATGATGGAAACCGTGTTTACCGAACTGGAGCAGGCCCAGGCACTGTTTGCGCACCATCAGCCCGCCCCGGTTCAGCATGTGGATGTGCTGGGTGAAGGGCGCGGCGCGCTGGAGCAGGCAAACCTCCGCCTTGGGCTGGCGCTGGCGCAGGATGAGATCGACTACCTGCAACAGGCCTTTACCACGCTCGGGCGCAACCCGACCGATATCGAGCTGTACATGTTTGCCCAGGCAAACTCCGAGCACTGCCGCCATAAAATTTTCAACGCCGACTGGGTGATTGATGGCGAAACGCAGCCGAAATCGCTGTTCAAAATGATCAAAAACACCTTTGAGAAAACCCCGGATCACGTGCTGTCTGCTTATAAAGACAATGCCGCGGTGATGGAAGGCTCGAAGGTAGGGCGCTTCTTTGCTGACGCAGAGGACGGGCGCTATGACTACCATCAGGAAGAGGCGCACATCCTGATGAAAGTGGAAACCCACAACCACCCGACCGCCATCTCCCCGTGGCCGGGCGCGGCCACCGGCTCCGGCGGTGAAATCCGTGACGAGGGTGCCACCGGGCGCGGCGCGAAACCCAAAGCCGGGTTGGTGGGCTTCTCGGTCTCCAACCTGCGCATTCCCGGCTTCGAACAGCCCTGGGAAGAGGATTTCGGCAAGCCGGAGCGCATCGTCACTGCGCTGGAGATCATGACCGATGGCCCGCTGGGCGGCGCGGCATTCAATAACGAATTCGGCCGCCCGGCGCTGCTGGGCTACTTCCGTACCTATGAAGAACAGGTCAACAGCCATAACGGCGTGGAGCTGCGCGGCTACCACAAGCCGATCATGCTGGCGGGCGGCATCGGTAACATCCGTGCCGACCATGTGCAGAAGGGCGAGATCACCGTCGGTGCCAAACTGATTGTGCTCGGCGGCCCGGCCATGAATATCGGCCTTGGCGGCGGCGCAGCCTCATCAATGGCCTCCGGCCAGTCTGATGCCGATCTCGATTTCGCATCAGTACAGCGTGACAACCCGGAGATGGAGCGCCGTTGCCAGGAGGTGATTGACCGCTGCTGGCAGCTGGGCGAAGCGAACCCGATCCTGTTTATCCATGACGTCGGCGCAGGCGGCCTCTCGAATGCCATGCCGGAGCTGGTCAGTGACGGCGGCCGCGGCGGCCGTTTTGAACTGCGTGACATCCTGAATGACGAGCCGGGCATGAGCCCGCTGGAAGTCTGGTGTAATGAGTCGCAGGAGCGCTATGTACTGGCGGTTGACCCGGCCCAGCTGGCGCAGTTTGACGCCATCTGCCGCCGTGAACGTGCACCCTATGCGGTGATTGGCGAAGCGACGGAGGAGCGCCACCTGACGCTGAATGACCGCCATTTCGACAACCAGCCGATCGACATGCCGCTGGATGTGCTGCTGGGCAAAACGCCGAAGATGCTGCGTGATGTGACGCGCCAGCAGGCGGCCGGTGCGCCGTTGCAGCGTGAGGGCATCACGCTGGCGGACGCCGTGAAGCGCGTACTGCACCTGCCGGCGGTGGCGGAAAAAACCTTCCTGATCACCATTGGCGACCGCACCGTGACCGGCATGGTCGCGCGTGACCAGATGGTCGGCCCGTGGCAGATCCCGGTGGCAGACTGCGCGGTGACCACCGCCAGCCTCGACAGCTACCACGGTGAGGCGATGTCACTGGGTGAGCGCGCGCCGGTGGCGCTGCTGAACTTTGCCGCCTCGGCACGCCTGGCGGTGGGCGAGGCGTTGACCAACCTGGCGGCCACGCAGATTGGCGGCCTGAAGCGGGTGAAACTCTCCGCCAACTGGATGTCCGCGGCCGGGCACCCTGGCGAAGACGCCGGTTTGTATGACGCGGTGCGCGCCGTGGGTGAAGAACTCTGCCCGGCGCTGGGCATCACCATCCCGGTCGGCAAAGATTCCATGTCGATGAAAACCCGCTGGCAGGCCGGTACCGAACAGCGTGAGATGACGTCCCCGCTGTCGCTGGTGATCACCGCTTTTGCCCGCGTGGAAGACGTGCGCCGCACCGTGACGCCGCAACTGCGTACCGATAAAGGCGACAGCGCGCTGCTGCTGGTTGACCTCGGCAACGGCCGGAACGCGTTGGGTGCGACCGCACTGGCGCAGGTTTACCGCCAATTGGGTGACCAGACCGCTGACGTGCATGATGCCCAGCAGCTCGCCGGTTTCTTCAACGCCATGCAGGCGCTGGTGGCCGACGAAAAACTGCTGGCCTACCACGACCGCGGTGACGGCGGCCTGCTGGTGACGCTGGCAGAAATGGCCTTCGCCGGCCATTGCGGGCTGGACGCGGATATCCGGGCGCTGGGTGATGATCACCTGGCGGCGCTGTTCAACGAAGAACTCGGCGCAGTGATTCAGGTGAGCGCTGACCAGCGTGAGGCCGTAGAAGCCGTGCTGGCGCAGCATGGCCTGCAAGCGTGTACTCACTATCTGGGTCGCGTGACGGAAGGCGATCGCGTTGTCATCCGCAGCGGTGACAAAACCGTTTACAGCGAGAGCCGCCGCACTCTGCGTACCTGGTGGGCAGAAACCACCTGGCAGATGCAGCGCCTGCGGGACAACCCGGCGTGCGCCGATCAGGAGCATCAGGCCAAGCAGCAGGAGAACGATCCGGGCCTGAACGTCAACCTGACTTTTGCCATCGATGAAGATGTGGCGGCCCCCTATATTATCAAGCAGGCGCGCCCGAAAGTGGCAGTACTGCGCGAGCAGGGCGTTAACTCCCATGTGGAGATGGCGGCCGCGTTCCACCGTGCCGGGTTCGACGCAGTGGATGTGCACATGAGCGACCTGCTGGAAGGCCGCCGGAATTTGCAGGACTTCCATACGCTGGTGGCCTGTGGCGGCTTCTCCTATGGTGATGTGCTGGGCGCCGGTGAAGGCTGGGCAAAATCGGTGCTGTTCAACAACCAGGTGCGCGATGAGTTTGAGGCCTTCTTCAACCGGCCACAGACGCTGGCGCTGGGCGTGTGCAACGGCTGCCAGATGATGTCCAACCTGAAAGAGCTGATCCCGGGGGCGGAACACTGGCCGCGCTTTGTGCGCAACCAGTCAGACCGCTTCGAGGCTCGCTTCAGCCTGGTGGAAGTCACCGCCAGCCCGTCCCTGATGATGCAGGGCATGGCCGGTTCCCGGATGCCGATCGCCGTTTCCCACGGGGAAGGGCGCGTGGAAGTGCGTGATGCGGCGCATCTGGCTGAGCTGGAGCACCGCGGGCTGGTGGCGCTGCGTTACGTGGACAACAACGGCAGCGTGACGGAAACCTACCCGGCGAACCCGAACGGCTCGCCTAACGGCATTACCGCAGTAACCAACGCCAGCGGCCGCGTCACGGTGATGATGCCGCACCCGGAGCGCGTGTTCCGTACCGTCAGCAACTCCTGGCACCCGGACAACTGGGGCGAAGACAGCCCGTGGATGCGGATGTTCCGTAACGCCCGCCGTCAGTTGGGCTGATTTAACGGCTGTTTTTACTGCCCATTCTCAGGCGGCCTCCGGGCCGCCTTTTTTATGGCAGGGCCGGGTGTCGGGAAATTGCGACATACCCGGTTTTGGGTGTCTCTGAATAGCGACACGCAACCTATTGATTTTAATAATCTATAAATCAATGTGATTAAAGCGTCGGGTTTTAACGACAGGGAGAGTAGGAAGTAACCAATGTTTATCCGTATAGAAAAATAAAATAATCACCGCGCAATATAAAATTATTCTTAAATTTAATGAGTTAACGAATTTTATAAAAAGTTGGCATACATTGTGCTTATTAAGGCTCAGTTGCTCATTCACCTTACTTATGACAGCCCCGCTGATGCGGACTATGCGCTCCATAAGACCCGAATGACGCCAAAGCAAGGTGCCTATCGTCCACCGCACCGATACCGCTGAAAGGCGCTATCACCCGCAGGGCGACACGTTGAGTGAGGCACCAACCTGACCACCTCCGGCGATGAAGGATTCATCCGACGAGGTAAAAAAAGGATGCGCACGTCCCGCTTCTGATGAATGCCCGGCATCATCACACCGGGGACGTCACCAGGCATCCACCTTTTCCGGTTACGGGGCCAGCGCCGCGTAATGATAGGTCGAATTACTATCAGAGTCTGAGTTTTACCCCCTTGCCTGCGGACTCCGTAAGGCCGGGCAGGACGCCCACCGATTTGAGCACCGCATGATGGCGGTGCTTTTTTTTGCCTGTTTTTCAGCGCGGCGGCGGGGTGGGGTATACTGCCGGGCCGTGATGCGCACGGATTCAGCAAGGAGCCGGTTACCCCATGCGATTCACCAAACACCTTTTTGCCCGCAAAAGGCTGTCGATAAAAAGCGGGCGGCTGTTCCCGCGTTCGCTGCGCCAGCTGGTGCTGATGGCGTTCCTGCTGGTGCTGCTGCCGCTGCTGGTGCTGGCTTACCAGGCCTATGAGAGCCTGGACAACCTCAGCGCCCAGGCGGCGGACATCAACCGCACCACGCTGAGCGATGCCCGCCGCAGTGAGGCGATGACCAGCGTGGCGCTGGAGATGGAGCGCAGTTACCGCCAGTATTGTGTGCTGGATGACGCCACACTGGCACGGCTCTACCAGAACCAGCGCAAACAGTACGCGCAGATGCTCGGCACCCACGCCACCATTTTACCTGACCCCCGCTACTACCAGACGCTGCGCACCCTGCTGAACCAGCTGGCGGTGATGACGTGCCGCGAGAGCAGCCCGGCCCCGCAGGCGGCTGACGGGCTGGCGCAATTCTCCCGCGCCAATGCGGAAATGGTGCAGGCCACGCGCAACATCATCTTCTCCCGCGGGCAGCAGCTCCAGCACGCGATAGCCGAACGCGGCCAGTACTTTGGCTGGCAGGCGCTGCTGCTGTTCCTGCTCAGCGTCGCGCTGGTGGTGCTGTTTACCCGCATGATCATCGGCCCGGTCAAGGGCGTGGAACGGATGATCAACCGGCTGGGCGAAGGGCGGGCGCTGGGCAACAGCGTCTCTTTCCGCGGCCCGCGTGAGATCCGTTCGCTGGCGCAGCGCATTATCTGGCTGAGTGAACGGCTGGCCTGGCTGGAGTCACAGCGGCATGAATTCCTGCGCCATATCTCCCATGAGCTGAAAACGCCGCTGGCCAGTATGCGCGAAGGCACGGAGCTGCTGGCAGATGAAGTCGCCGGGCCGCTGACCCGTGACCAGCAGGAGGTGGTGGCGATCCTTGACCACAGCAGCCGGCACCTGCAAAAGCTGATTGAACAACTGCTGGATTACAACCGCAAACTGGCGGACGGCCCGGCCGGGAAAGAGGGGGTGGCACTGGCGGCGCTGATCAACCGGATCATGGCCGATCACAGCCTGCCGGCCCGCGCCAAGCAGATCACCACCCGGCTTGAGCTGGATGTGGCGGAGTGCTGGGCCGAGCCGACGCTGCTGATGCGCGCGCTGGACAATCTCTACTCCAATGCGGTGCACTACGGGGCTGAATCCGGTACCATTTGGGTCCGCAGCCAGCAGGTGGGCAACAGGGTACAGATTGAGGTGGCCAACAGCGGCACACCGATAGCCGAGGCGGAAAAAGCGATGGTCTTTGAGCCGTTTTTCCAGGGCAGCCAGCAGCGGAAAGGCGCTGTCAAAGGCAGCGGGCTGGGGCTGAGCATCGCCCATGACTGTATCCGCCGTATGCAGGGTGATCTGCAGCTGGTGAATGTCGCCTATGCTGATGTCTGCTTTCGCATTGAATTGCCTCTAACCGCCGGGAATGAATAACCATGATAACGCTTTCACTGCACACCCTGTTACGACAGGGGGCCGGACTGGCACAGGCCATCCGCCACGGCTGGCGCGCCCGGCTGGCAGCGCTGGCCGGTATGCCGTTACTGCTGGTGGGCTGTATGCAGGGCGGCGGCCAGGGGGCCGCGCTCTCCACGCCGGAAAAAATCCCGGACAAGCAGGTGATCGATTTCCGCGTCGCCTCCTGTGACACCCTCTGGGATCTGGACGGGAAAGAGTACACCGAGAACCCGCTCTATTGGTTGCGTGCGATGGATTGCGCAGACCGGCTGGGTGCCGTCCAGGCGCGCCAGCTCGGCACCTCAATGGACGTGACCGGCTGGGAGAACGCCTTCCGGCAGGGGATCCTGCTCTCCAGCGCTGCGCCATCGCCCGGTGAGCGCCGTCTGCTGCTGGAAAAAGTGAACCAGCACCGCGCACAGATGCCCGGCTCGCTGCGGCCGCTGGTGCAACTGTGGCGCGAGCGCCAGAATCTGGAGATTGTGCTGAATGATGACCGGGCCAAAGCGCAGCGCGCGCAGGAACTCGCCGCCAGCCAGTTGACGGCGCTGCACCAGACGCAGGCGCTGCTGCAAAACAAACTCAATGACACCCGGCAAAAGCTGGAAAACCTCACCGATATCGAACGCCAGCTCTCCTCGCGCAAGCAGTTGCAGGGGGAGTTGCCGGAAAGCGGCGAAAACCGCGGCAGCGCCCGCCCGGTTGAGCCGGATGACACCTACACGCCGCCCGCCGCGCAAGGCAGCCGGGCGTCCACCTCCGCCAACCCTTAAGGAGCGTCAGGGAGATGACCCAACGCAAACCCGCCAATCTGTTACTGGTCGATGATGACCCCAGCCTGCTGAAACTGCTGGGGATGCGCCTCACCAGTGAGGGCTTCAGCGTCACCACCGCCGGAAGCGGCCAGGAGGCGCTGCGGCTGCTGGCGCGTGACAAGATTGATCTGGTGATAAGCGACCTGCGGATGGATGAAATGGACGGCCTGGCGCTGTTCGCGGAGATCCAGAAACACCAGCCCGGGATGCCGGTGATTATCCTCACCGCCCACGGCTCGATCCCGGATGCGGTGGCCGCCACCCAGCAGGGCGTGTTCAGCTTCCTCACCAAACCGGTGGACCGCGATGCGCTCTACAAAGCGATTGATGAGGCGCTGGCGCTGACCACCGCTTCCGCCACCGATGAGCGCTGGCGGGAGGCGATCGTGACCCGCAGCCCGCTGATGCTGCGCCTGCTGGAGCAGGCTAGAATGGTGGCGCAATCGGATGTCAGCGTGCTGATTAACGGCCAGAGCGGCACCGGCAAAGAGGTGCTGGCACAGGCGATCCACGCGGCCAGCCCGCGCGCGAAAAATGCGTTTATCGCCATTAACTGTGGGGCGCTGCCGGAGCAATTGCTGGAGTCTGAACTGTTCGGCCACGCCAAAGGCGCCTTTACCGGCGCGGTCAGCCAGCGGGAAGGGCTGTTCCAGGCCGCCGAGGGCGGCACGCTGTTTCTCGACGAGATTGGCGACATGCCGCTGTCGCTCCAGGTCAAATTGCTGCGGGTATTGCAGGAGCGCAAAGTGCGCCCGCTCGGCAGCAACCGGGATCTGGACGTGAATGTGCGGATTATCTCCGCCACCCACCGTGACCTGCCGAAAGTGATGGCCAAGGGCGAGTTCCGTGAAGATCTCTTCTACCGGCTGAATGTGGTTAACCTTAAATTGCCTGCGCTGAATGAGCGGCCGGAGGATATCCCGCTGCTGGCCAATCACCTGCTGCGCGAGGCGGCAACCCGGCATAAACCCTTTGTGCGCAGCTTCTCCGCGGATGCGATGCGGCGGCTGATGGCCGCCGGCTGGCCGGGCAACGTGCGCCAGTTGGTCAACGTGATAGAGCAGTGTGTGGCGCTGACCACCGCCCCGGTGATCAGCGATGCGCTGGTGGAGCAGGCGCTGGAAGGGGAGAACACCGTGTTGCCGACCTTCGCGGAGGCGCGCAACCAGTTCGAGCTGCACTATCTGCGCAAGTTGCTGCAAATCGCCAAGGGCAATGTCACCCAGGCCGCACGGATGGCGGGGCGCAACCGCACCGAGTTCTACAAGCTGCTGTCGCGCCACGAGCTGGATGCCAATGACTTTAAAGAGTAAATGCACGTGCGGTGCAGGGCGTTGCGGCTAAACAAACTGGCCGGAATGCTTTACACTCGCAAGCCTGTTGCCCGTCACTGGGCACATGGCGGGGCAGGATACCGGGCAGATGCCATACTTGAAGCCCGGCAGCACCCCATAAGAGATGCCGCCATCAGGACGCCGGCTTTCACAGCCACAGGTCTTTGCTCTTCGCAGCCGGACATGTCCGGCCTGTCGCAACAGGGCGCGGCGCCAGACGACAACCTCCGGCTTTAGCCGCATATTATGTAAAAGAAAGGGTTCGCCATGAAAAAAATTGACGCGATTATTAAGCCATTCAAGCTGGATGATGTCCGTGAGGCGCTGGCTGAAGTCGGGATCACCGGCATGACGGTGACGGAAGTGAAAGGGTTTGGCCGCCAGAAAGGCCACACTGAACTCTACCGTGGCGCGGAATATATGGTGGATTTCCTGCCGAAGGTGAAAATTGAGATTGTGGTGGCTGACGACATCGTGGATACCTGTGTCGAAACCATCATGAAGACCGCGCAGACCGGTAAAATCGGTGACGGGAAAATCTTTGTGTTTGATGTGCTGCGTGTGGTGCGTATCCGTACCGGCGAAGAGGACGAAGAGGCGATCTGACGCCTCCCGTCACCGGGCGGGATGGCTCCCGCCCGCGCTTTATCAAACCACTTTATGCGGGCCGAACACCTCATAGTGCAGGCGATCGGTGCTGACGCCCATCTCCAGCAGCTGGCGTGCGGCGAACTGCATAAAGGCCACCGGGCCGCACAGGTAGATGTGCAACGCCGGATTGCGCAGGGTCCCGGCCAGCGGCGCCAGATCCATCACCCCTTCTGTGTCATACCCTTCACCCTGTACATCCCCCTCAGCCGGGACGCGATACCAGATATGGCGGTGTAAACCCGGCATGTTCGCGGCGATATCCGCCACTTCCTGCGCGAACGCATGGACACGGCCATTTTCCGCGGCATGGAGCCACCAGACCGGCGCGCGGTGCTGCGTCTCATGCAGCGTGTGCAGCATGGCCAGCATCGGGGTCTGGCCCACCCCGGCGGAGATCAGCGCCACCGGCGTTTCCGGCGTCACGTCCATAAAGAAATCGCCGTGCGGTGCCGCCAGGTTAACCACGGTGCCGACCTGCGCCACATCATGCAGGTAGTTGGAGGCTTTACCGCCACCCTCACGTTTGACTGCGATCCGGTAGCTGCGGCCATTCGGGCTTTGCGTCAGCGAGTACTGGCGGATCTGCTGGTATTCGTTAAAGGCTTCATCCCGGATATAAACCGAAATGTACTGCCCCGGCTGGTAATCGGCGACCGGTTGGCCATCTACCGGTGCCAGTTCAATGCTGCTTATCACCTCGCTCTGCGGCGTTTTTGCCACAATGCGGAACGCCCGCACCCCTTCCCAGCCGCCGCGTTTGGCCGCAGTCTGCTGGTAGATCTGGCTTTCACGCTGGATAAAGACGTCGGCCAGTACCCCATAGGCTTTGCCCCAGGCATCCAGCACCTCCTGGCCGGGGCTGAGCAACTCATCCAGCGTCGCCAGCAGGTTCTCACCCACAATCGCGTACTGCTCCGGGCGGATGTTCAGGCTGGTATGTTTCTGCGCAATCTTCTCCACCGCCGGCAGGATAGCCGGCAGGTTTTCAATGTTGGCCGCATAGGCACAAATGGCATTAAACAGTGCCTCACGCTGATCACCTTTCATCTGGTGGCTCATGTTGAACACATGTTTCAGCTCAGGGTGGCGGCCCAGCATACGGTCATAAAAGTGGGCGGTGAGGGCGGGGCCGGTCGCCACCAGAGCAGGAATGGTCGATTTGATGGTGGCGATGGTGGTGGTATCAAGCATGAGGTGCTCCTGAAGACGCGCGGCGTCAGAATTATAAATGATGTATTTTAAATGCATCTTATAGCGCGGCCGATCGCTTGTAAATAGCCGTTGATTTGTTAAGGTTTTGTAATAATGAGAGATGGCTTCCAAAGGTGAAAAATTTGCTTTATTACCGAGAGAACAGCCGGTGAGATTTAGTGAGAAGTTAATGGGGAAAGCCTTGCCGGGCGGGAAGCCAACCGTTTGCGTAAAAAGCTGGCCGCAACCCTATGGCCGCAGGCAAAAACAGTTTACACTGTGCCGCATATCCCGTTGGGGGTCGTTTAATTGCGTGTGAGTCAGGAGAAGCAGATGTTAAAGCGTGAAATGAACATTGCCGATTATGATGCCGAGCTGTGGCAGGCAATGGAGCAGGAAGTCGTGCGTCAGGAAGAACATATTGAACTGATTGCCTCTGAAAACTACACCAGTCCGCGTGTGATGCAGGCACAAGGTTCTCAGCTGACCAACAAATACGCTGAAGGCTATCCGGGCAAACGCTACTACGGCGGCTGCGAGTATGTCGACATCGTTGAGCAACTGGCGATCGACCGTGCCAAAGCCCTGTTCGGCGCAGACTACGCCAACGTCCAGCCGCACTCCGGCTCCCAGGCTAACTTCGCGGTTTACACGGCGTTGCTGCAACCGGGTGACACCATCCTCGGGATGAACCTGGCCCACGGCGGCCACCTGACCCACGGCTCCCCGGTTAACCTGTCCGGCAAACTCTATAACGTGGTGCCTTACGGCATCGATGAGACCGGCAAAATCGACTATGACGATCTGGCCCGTCAGGCGCAGGCGCACCAGCCGAAAATGATCATCGGCGGTTTCTCAGCCTACTCCGGTACCGTTGACTGGGCAAAAATGCGTGAGATTGCCGACAGCATCGGCGCGTACCTGTTTGTGGACATGGCGCACGTGGCAGGCCTGGTGGCCGCCGGTGTCTACCCGAACCCGGTGCCTCATGCCCATATCGTGACCACCACCACCCATAAAACCCTGGCAGGCCCGCGCGGCGGCCTGATCCTGGCGAAAGGCGGTGATGAGGATCTGTACAAGAAGCTGAACTCCGCTGTGTTCCCCGGCGGCCAGGGCGGCCCGCTGATGCATGTGATTGCCGGTAAAGCGGTGGCACTGAAAGAAGCGATGGAGCCTGAGTTCAAAACTTACCAGCAGCAGGTCGCCAAAAACGCCAAAGCGATGGTGGAAGTGGTACTGGCGCGTGGCTATAAAGTGGTGTCCGGCGGCACGGAAAACCACCTGTTCCTGATGGATCTGGTGGACAAAAACCTGACCGGTAAAGAAGCGGATGCCGCCCTGGGCCGCGCCAACATTACCGTGAACAAAAACAGCGTGCCGAACGATCCGAAAAGCCCGTTCGTGACCTCCGGCATCCGCATCGGTACCCCGGCAGTGACCCGCCGCGGCTTCAATGAAGATGACGTGCGCGAACTGGCCGGCTGGATCTGTGATGTGCTGGACAACATCAATGATGAAGCCACCATTGAACGTGTGAAACAGAAAGTGCTGGCCATCTGCGCCCGCCTGCCGGTTTACGCATAACCGCCCGCTGACCGGAGCAGGCCCTGCCTGCACGCTCATGCACTGACAGAAAAGGTACTGCCCGGCAGTACCTTTTTTTCGCCCGGACTTTTTCACCCGGACATTTTTCGGACGGCCTTTTTTGCCTATACTCCGGTGCAGCCCATGCGCGGCTGACCACCGGGCGTGGCCGCTCACCAACAGGAACGGGTGCTGATGTGCCCGGCGCAAGGCAGCGCGGCGTTGACCGGCTCTGCCTGTTATCGGAGATACCATGGTTTTGCCATCCTCGTACTGGCTGGGGCTCAGCTACTTCACCTATTTCTTCGCTTACGGCATCTTTTTGCCGTTTTTTGCTACCTGGCTGAAAGGCGAGGGGCTGGATGCCCAAGCCATCGGGCTGTTGCTCGGCATCGGGATGGTAGCCCGCTTCTCCGGCACGCTGCTGCTGGCCCCGGCAGTGAAAGAGGCGTCCCAGCTGGTGGCGGCGTTGCGCCTGATTGCCCTGCTGGCGCTGGCCTGTTGTGTGGGATTCTGGTTTGGCAGCAGCTGGGCCTGGCTGATGCTGGTGATGGCCGGTTTCAACCTCTTTTTCGGCCCGCTGGTGCCGATGAGTGACGCGCTGGCGGCCACCTGGCAGCGGCAAATCGCCCTGGACTACGGCAAAGTGCGGGTCTGGGGATCGCTGGCATTTGTGATTGGCTCGGCGTTTACCGGCAAAATGATTGCTGTGTTCGGGCATGGTGCCATTCTGTCAGCCCTGACGGCCGGGCTGGCGGCGATGCTGCTCGGGATGCTGCTGCGCCCGGCCGTGCCGCCGAAAGCTGACGCCCAGGCCGCAGAGCGTGGGGCAATCCCGTGGCGGGAGTTGCTGCGCCAGCCGCCGGTACGCCAGTTCCTGCTGTGCGTGACGCTGTTACAGGCGGCGCACGCGGGCTATTACAGCTTCAGCGCGTTGTACTGGCAGGAGGCGGGGTACCCGGCCTCGGTAGTGGGCTATCTCTGGTCACTCGGGGTAGTGGCGGAGGTGCTGGTATTCACCTTCAGCCGCCAGTTGTTCTCCCGCTGGAGCGCCCGACACCTGTTGCTGCTTTCCGCCTGTTGCGGGGTGGTGCGCTGGGCGCTGATGGGCAGCTTTATTGGCCTGCCGTGGCTGGTGGTGATGCAGCTTCTGCACTGCGGCAGTTTTACGGTGTGCCACCTGGCGGCGATGCGCTTTATCTCTGCGCGTGACCCGCGTGAAGTGATCCGCCTGCAAGCCGCTTATTCAGCACTGGCGATGGGCGGCGGGATTGCGGTAATGACGGTGCTGGCCGGTTTCCTGTTCCAGCATATTCACCAGCAGGTGTTCTGGGTGATGGCGCTGGTGGCGCTGCCGGCCATCTTCTTGCGGCCGAAGGTGCAGCCCGCAGGCCGGTAAGCCGCGTCAGGGGCTTTCCAACAGGGCGCGGATCTGCATCCGCTGCGCCTTTTCCAGCGGCAGTTCCACATGCAGGATCGGCATGGTAATTGCCGGTTCATCGGCCGGGTAGGGGGTGACCACCAGCGTCACCCCCTGCGGCGGCCCCTGGCGCAGGAAATGCGAAAGCGGCAGGTACTTCACGGAGAGCGGCAACAGGGTCGCGTCACGGATGTGCTGTTCCACCGCCGTTTCCAGCTCCGGATTGCCGTTGGTCAGCAACAGTACCTGCTTCTCCTGCAATGCACTGCCGTGCATCAGCCAGGCCCCGAAACAGATGGTAATTAACCCCACTTCCTCCGGCGAAAGACGCAGGTCATACGCGGCTTCAAATTCCTCCAGCGCTTCCAGTGTGGTGCGCATCAGCCGGGGGTACATGCGCGTGACCTCTTCAAGCAAGGTGTGATCGATGCCGATGTCAAACCGGCAACGCTCGATAGCCGCCCCCAGATGGGTAAACAACTGGCCGGCCAGCCCCTCGCGGCTGCTGAAGCTCATGCCGGCAATCTGCTGGAAACGGCCAATCAGCCGGTGAACCTGCTCCTGCAAGTGCTGGTCTTCCGGCGAGTCGCTGCTGTCATAGCTGTGGGTTTTCAGCAGGGTAAACAGCAGTGTCAGGAAATCGCGCTCCGCCTCACACGGGGGCAGGGCAAAGCGCTCAGCCAGCGCTGCGGCCAGGTAGCCCGCCGCATCACACTCACTTTTCTGCCGCAGCCATGTCAGCTGAGGGGGGGTAAAACCGGGGTGGCAGAGCTGGTGGTGGCAGTTCAGGCAATATTTGATAAACAGGCAGAGAAAGTGCCGGTCACGGTCATTTACCGGGCGTCGCAGCCGGACTTCCGCCTGCTCAATCAGGGTATGCAACACCCGGTCGGTCTCTTCGGCCCCGGCCTGATGAAACGCCGCCATGCCCTGATGCAGGGCGAGGGCGGCCTGCTGGGTGGTGAAATCGGGGGAAATACGCAGGGCGCGCCGTAACCAGTGGAAAAAGCATAAACGCTGGTTAAGTGAGGTGCCGGTAATGCGGCAGGTTCCGGCCTCATCAAGGATGAGATCCAGATGGTGGAAGCGCTGGATCTCCGCGGCAACCGCGGCCACATCCAGCCGGGTTGTTGAAAGGTCAACCCCATTGATTTGGCTGATCTTCTCCAGGCGCACCGCAGGGGAGAGCGCATACAACATCAGGACGATATGGCAGCGCCGTTGTTGACCGGAGAGCTCAGGCGCAGAGGACGTGGCCAGGCTCATGAACACCTTCTGACGATTGCTTTAGTGTGGAGGAGTAAGCATAGCAAAGGGGCCGTAAGGCCGCGCCGGGGGCGCTGTTTTTTGCTCCGGCTTTGAAGCGCCATCACATTTATTGACGGGCCGCCAGGCACCGCAGGCAAAAAAAATGCCGCCCCTGAGGGCGGCATCACAAAATTTGTCCAGATAAATTAACGTTTCAGCGCTTCGCTCAGCTCTTCACGCATGGTGCTCAGCAGCGATTTCACCACACGCGGGTTACCGGCCACGATATTGCCGGAGTTGAAATGGTTGTGGCCGCCCATGAAGTCAGTCACGATGCCGCCCGCTTCACGCACCAGCAGCTCACCGCCGGCGAAATCCCACGGCTTCAGGCCAATCTCAAAGAAACCGTCCACGCGGCCGGCAGCCACATAGGCCAGATCCAGCGCGGCGGAACCGGTGCGGCGGAAGTCTGCGCACTGGGTAAAGAGCTTGCCGACCACGTTGATGTACGGGGTGGCGTGCTGTTTCAGTTTGTACGGGAAGCCGGTGGCCAGAATGGTGCCGTCCAGATCGCGGGCGTTGCCGCCGCGCAGGCGGTAGCCGTTCAGCTGAGCACCCTGACCGCGGGTTGCCGTGAACAGTTCATTGCGCATTGGGTCATAAACCACCGCCACTTCAGTACGGCCTTTGATGCGTACGGCAATGGAGACCGCGAAGTGCGGCAGACGTTTGATGAAGTTGGTGGTGCCATCCAGTGGGTCGATAATCCATTGTACATCCTGGTCTTCGCCGGCCAGTTCACCGCACTCTTCAGAGATGATGGTGTGCTGGGGGTAAGAACGGCGGATCACGTCGATAATCAGGTGCTCAGCGTCACGATCAACGTTAGTAACAAAGTCATTGGTGCCTTTCTGGCTCGCTTCGACAGCGTCCGGGGTTTCGTAGTTTTTGGCAATCAGGTTACCGGCCTTACGCGCAGCGCGCACGGCGATGGTGAGCATCGGATGCATGGGTATCTTCCAACTAGGATGTTAAAGAACGGGAAACGGCGCGCAGTATAGCAGGGCTTCTGAAAAATACCTACGGTTGTGTTAGCATGGGCCGATTTTCCGCAACCTTCAGAGTTCGTATGCTGCACAATATCCGCATTGTCCTGGTTGAAACTTCTCATACCGGTAACATGGGCTCTACCGCCCGTGCCATGAAAACCATGGGCCTCACCAACCTCTATCTGGTGAACCCGCTGGTGAAGCCCGACTCGCAGGCCATCTCCCTGGCCGCCGGTGCCAGTGATGTCATCGGTAACGCGACCATTGTCGACACCCTGGACGAGGCGCTGGCCGGTTGCAGTCTGGTGGTCGGCACCAGCGCCCGCTCACGCACCCTGCCGTGGCCGATGCTGGAGCCGCGTGAATGTGGCGTGAAATGCGCTCAGACTGCCGAAAGCGCCCCGGTGGCGCTGGTGTTCGGCCGTGAGCGCGTGGGCCTCACCAATGAAGAACTTCAGAAATGTCACTACCACGTCTGTATCCCGGCCAACCCGGAATACAGCTCGCTGAACCTGGCGATGGCGGTACAGCTGATTGCTTATGAAGTCCGCGTGGCCTGGCTCGACCGGCAGGAAAACGGCCAGGACGCCGCCCCGGAAGAGGCCTACCCGCTGGTGGACGATCTGGAGCGTTTTTACGGCCATCTGGAACAGGTGCTGTTGCAGACCGGCTTTATCCGCCCGCAGCATCCGGGTCAGATAATGAGCCGTTTGCGCCGCCTGTTTACCCGCGCGCGGCCGGAAACCCAGGAGCTGAACATCCTGCGCGGTATCCTGACGTCTATCGAGAAAAAGCAGTAATCCTTCCAGCCCGTTGAAAAGTAACGCATTCAACGGGCTTGCTGTTTCCATCCCTGCCTGAAATGCTGTTTCGCCTTTAATACCTGACTGTTTCACTCAGGTAAATAGTTGACTGAAATACTCGGGAATGGCAGACTCTTGGCCATATTTCACCCCCCTTATTTACAGGTAATATTCGCCATGAGACTGACTTCAAAGGGTCGTTACGCAGTCACCGCTATGCTGGACGTAGCATTACACTCCCAGGACGGGCCGGTTCCGTTAGCCGATATTTCTGAACGTCAGGGCATTTCGCTCTCCTACCTGGAGCAGCTGTTCTCCCGCCTGCGTAAAAATGGCCTGGTGGCCAGTGTACGCGGTCCGGGCGGTGGTTACCTGCTGGGCAAAGACGTGGCAGAAATCGCCGTGGGCGCGGTGATCACCGCCGTAGACGAATCCATTGACGCGACCCGTTGCCAGGGCAAAGAAGGCTGCCAGGGCGGCGACCGCTGCCTGACCCACACCCTGTGGCGCGACCTGAGTGAGCGTATCAGCGGCTTCCTGAACAACATCACGCTGGCTGAACTGGTGAACAACCAGGAAGTGCTGGACGTGGCTGACCGTCAGAACCATGAAACCCGCCGTCTGACGCCTGCCGGGCGTCCGCAAGAAGCGATCAATGTAAATCTGCGTTCGTAAGCCGGACGCGTTACACTGACGTTTTATGTGATGTACGGAGTTGAAGAGTCATGAAATTACCGATTTATCTGGATTATGCGGCCACCACGCCGGTTGACCCGCGTGTGGCTGAAAAGATGATGCAGTGTCTGACCCTGGACGGTACTTTCGGTAACCCTGCCTCCCGCTCGCACCGTTTTGGCTGGCAGGCGGAAGAGGCAGTGGATGTCGCCCGGAATAACGTTGCCGAACTGATTGGTGCCGATCCGCGTGAGATCGTCTTTACCTCCGGTGCCACCGAATCCAACAACCTGGCGATCAAGGGCGCAGCCCATGCGAATCAGGAAAAAGGGCGGCGCATCATCACCAGCGTGACCGAGCATAAAGCGGTGCTGGATACCTGCCGGCAACTGGAGCAGGAAGGGTTCGACGTCACCTACCTGACGCCGCAACGCAACGGCCTGATTGACCTGGCTGACCTGGCTGCCGCCATGCGTGACGACACCCTGCTGGTATCCATCATGCACGTCAACAATGAGATTGGCGTGGTGCAGGATGTCGCGGCCATCGGGGAGCTGTGCCACAGCCGGGGCATCCTTTTCCATGTGGATGCCACCCAGAGCGTCGGCAAACTGCCGGTTGACCTGAATGAACTCAGGATTGACCTGATGTCGTTCTCCGGCCATAAAATTTACGGCCCGAAAGGCATCGGCGGCCTCTACGTGCGCCGCAAACCGCGCGTCCGTATTGAAGCCCAGATCCACGGCGGCGGCCATGAGCGCGGTATGCGTTCCGGCACCCTGCCGGTGCACCAGATTGTCGGCATGGGCGAAGCCTACCGCATCGCCAACATGGAGATGGCGGCTGAAAGTGAGCGCCTGCACCGCCTGCGCGACCGCCTGTGGCAGGGGTTGAGCGAGATTGACGGCGTCAGCCTCAACGGTTCGCTGGCGCATGGGGTGCCGAACATCCTGAACGTCAGTTTCAGCCATGTGGACGGGGAATCCCTGATCATGGCGCTGAAGGATCTGGCGCTCTCCTCCGGTTCCGCCTGTACCTCTGCCAGCCTGGAGCCCTCTTATGTACTGCGGGCGCTGGGGCTGAATGATGAACTGGCGCACAGCTCGCTGCGTTTCTCCGCCGGGCGTTTCACCACCGAGGATGAGATTGATTACGCCGTCGCGCTGGTGCGTAAATCGGTTGAACGCCTGCGCCGTCTCTCCGGCGCGGCCTGACACGGCACAGGTTGCCTGTCCTATCAGGTAAAAACTGCTGGCAGCGGCCCACCGGGTCTGGTTAGATAAAGCAGAATGAAGAGCATACGGGCTGCCATAAGGTGGCCCGATTTGTTTATGGCTCGCCGCTTCACGGCACAGGCCCCGGTTCGGGCCTACCCTGACAAAGAAAAAAACAATCGGGAGTTTCGTTATGACCGCAGACACGATGACAACAGACGCGATGCATATCTTCCTTTCATCCCAGCCCGCCGACGCCCGCTGGGGTGACAATGCCCTGCTGAGCACCCGCAACGAGGGCATGACGATTCATGCCGGTACGCTGGTCTCGATTCAACGCGCTGCACGCCGGATTGACGGGCAGGGGATCAAGAAGGTGAAACTGGCCGGTGAAGGCTGGGATCTGGAGAACAGCTGGGCCTTCTGGCAAGGTTTCCGTGGCCCGAAAGGCCAGCGCAGTGTCGAGTGGGCTGAGCTTGAGCAGGCCGATCGCGAGGAGCTGGAGAGCCGCCTGACCATCATTGACTGGGTACGCGACACCATCAATATGCCGGCAGAAGATCTGGGGCCGGAAACGCTGGCCCACCGCGCGGTTGACCTGCTGTGCCAGTACGGCGGCGAGCACGTGACCTACCGCATCACCAAAGGGGAAGACCTGCGCGAACAGAACTATGCCGGCCTGCATATTGTCGGCCGCGGCTCTGAGCGACCGCCGGTGCTGCTGGTGCTCGACTACAACCCGACCGGGGATGAGAACGCGCCGGTCTACGCCTGCCTGGTGGGGAAAGGCATCACCTTTGACACCGGCGGCTACAGCCTGAAACAGAGTGCCTTTATGGACTCAATGAAATCTGACATGGGCGGCGCGGCCACCGTAACCGGCGCACTGGCCCTGGCAGCGGCGCGCGGCCTGGCACAGCGCGTGAAGCTCTACCTCTGCTGCGCAGACAACATGGTCAGCGGCAACGCCTTTAAACTCGGCGACATTATCCACTACCGTAACGGCAAAACGGTGGAAGTGATGAACACCGATGCGGAAGGGCGGCTGGTGCTGGCTGATGGCCTGATCGACGCCTCGGAGCAGCAACCGCAACTGCTGATTGACTGCGCGACCCTGACCGGCGCGGCCAAAACCGCGCTGGGCAATGATTACCACGCGCTGTTCAGCTTTGATGATGCGTTGGCCGCTGACCTGCTGGCGAGTGCCGGGCAGGAGCAGGAGCCGTTCTGGCGCCTGCCGCTGGCAGAGTTCCACCGCAGCCAGTTGCCGTCTAACTTTGCTGACCTGAACAACGTGGCCGGCCCAAGCTACACTGCCGGGGCCAGCACCGCCGCCGCGTTCCTGTCGCACTTCGTGCAGAACTACCGCCAGGGCTGGCTGCATATCGACTGTTCTGCCACCTACCGCAAAGGCGCGGTGGATCAGTGGTCGGCCGGGGCGACCGGGCTGGGCGTCCGTACCCTGGCCAATTTGCTGCTGAGCAAGGCGCAGTAACCGGCAATACGTCAGCAGCATGACGTGACCGGGTATCACGGGGCGGCCTGGCTGCCCCGTTTTTTTATCCATCTTTTTGTGGTGTTATCTTGTGGCAAAGCCGTTCCGGCTTGTTGAGGGAGTAACGTATGAGCACATCGTCTTTTGACCCTGCGGACATGTCGCAGGGACGTGAACTGGAGCAGTTGCTGATGCAGGCCGTCAGTGACCCGGCACAACGCCCGGCGTTCTACCGCGCGCTGATGGAAGCCACCGTGCTGGTGCTGACCGACAATCAGGCCCCGGAGGGCGACGTGGTGCTGGAGGCCGGCAGCCCGCTGAGCCTGCAGGTCTGGGAAAAACAGGACGGCACGAACGTATTGCCGTTCTTCAGTTCACTCTCAGCCCTGCAACGGGCGGTGGAGCGCGAGCAGCCGTTTATGGCGTTGCCGGTGCGGGTGCTGTTTGAGATGACAGAAGGCGCGGAGCTGTTCCTGAACCCGAAAAATGAGTACGGCAAAGAGTTCACCCCGCACGAGGTGAGCCAGCTGTTACAGGAAGGCACGGCAGGCAAACCGCTGGAGCGGGTGCTGGAAGCCGGTACCGAGTTCCTGATCGGCCAGCCGGAACACTACCCGGCGGCGATGGTGGACGCGCTCACCACACTGTTCAGCCAGCGTAAACCGGTGCGCCGTGCCTTCCTGGCGCTCATCCATGATAAAAACAGCGATGAGCGGCCCAACCTGCTGGTGGGGCTGGAGATTGACGGCGCGTCGGAGCAGGAGGTTGAACAGCTGATTCAGGAAGCCGGCAGCGTCGCCAGTGAGGCGCTGGCAGAGGATGAACCGGTAGATTTCTGCCTGGTCAATGAAAAAGAGCGCGGCATCAGCCATTACCTGATTCAGCATACCCAGGCCTTTTACCAGCGCCGCTGGGGCAGTTGGTTACGCAATATCATTCCTTCTTCCGGCATCGCCTGAGGGCAGGCGCGCAGTCACGGCCGGCACATAGGGCAATAATTGCTAAATATGTGCATAAAGAGTAGGGAATTAGCTAAAGTTATTTTAATCAAATGTTGTGTTTCGGGTAGGCAAGCGCCGACTTGCCCCCTATAATCGGCGCCATTTCACGGCGGGCCCATTTATGCCTGCCTCCCAGGACGACGTCAGACAGAGGTTTACATGACTATCGAACGTACTTTTTCCATGATCAAACCGAACGCAGTGGCTAAAAACGCCATTGGTTCTATCTATGCCCGTTTCGAAGCCGCTGGTTTCAAAATCGTTGCCGCTAAAATGGTTCACCTGACCCGTGAGCAGGCTGAAGGCTTCTACGCTGAGCACAAAGGCCGCCCGTTCTTCGACGGCCTGGTTGAGTTCATGACCTCTGGCCCGATCATGATGCAGGTTCTGGAAGGCGAAAACGCCGTTCAGCGCAACCGTGACATCATGGGCGCAACCAACCCGGACAACGCCCTGGCCGGTACCCTGCGTGCTGACTACGCAGACAGCTTCACCGAGAACGCCGTTCACGGTTCCGATGCGGTTGAATCTGCACAGCGCGAAATCGCGTACTTCTTCACCGAAAACGAGCTGTGCCCGCGCACCCGTTAATTGGTGAATGATAGCGAGCTGAAAGATTCATTTGCTGAAACAATAAAACCGTGACAGCAGGCTTTCCGCGATAGCATCGCTATCCTAAAATTTGTACAATACTGCGCCCCGAAGGAGCCTGCTCTCTCGGGGCGCATGTTTTCGCATCACGCCACCGGGCGGGTGCACTTCCTTTGAGCCAAAAGTGTAACAACGAGGCCGCGACATCCATGTTAGAAACAACTCCTTCTGGGCAAACCGTGTCTGAAATTTCTCACTCCTCTGCGCCCGCCGTACAAACGGCAAAACCGGCTGTGGAAAAAATTAACCTCCTCGATCTGAACCGCCAGCAAATGCGCGAATTTTTCGCCAAGATGGGGGAGAAACCCTTCCGCGCCGACCAGGTCATGAAGTGGATGTACCACTACTGCTGCGATGATTTCGAGCAGATGACCGACATCAACAAAGTGCTGCGCGGCAAATTGCAGGCGATTGCAGAGATCCGTGCACCGGAAGTGGTGGATGAGCAACGCTCCGCCGACGGCACCATCAAATGGGCGATTCTGGTGGGCGACCAACGCGTTGAGACGGTCTATATCCCGGAAGAGGATCGCGCGACCCTCTGCGTCTCCTCTCAGGTAGGCTGCGCGCTCGAGTGCAAATTCTGCTCTACGGCACAGCAGGGCTTCAACCGTAACCTGCGCGTGTCAGAAATCATCGGCCAGGTCTGGCGTGCCGCCAAAATCATCGGCGCGGCGAAAGTCACCGGCCAGCGCCCGATCACCAACGTGGTCATGATGGGCATGGGCGAGCCGCTGCTCAACCTGACCAACGTCGTCCCGGCGATGGAAATCATGCTGGATGATTTCGGTTTCGGCCTCTCCAAACGCCGCGTGACGCTCTCCACGTCCGGTGTTGTACCGGCACTGGACAAACTGGGCGACATGATCGACGTGGCGCTGGCTATCTCCCTGCATGCGCCGAACGACACCATCCGTGACGAGATCGTGCCGATCAATAAAAAGTACAACATTGAGACCTTCCTGAGCGCGGTACGCCGCTACCTGGCGAAGTCCAATGCCAACCAGGGCCGCGTCACCATTGAGTACGTGATGCTGGACCACGTCAATGACGGCACCGAACATGCCCACGAGCTGGCCGCTGTGCTGAAAGACACGCCGTGCAAGATCAACCTGATCCCGTGGAACCCCTTCCCGGGCGCACCTTATGGACGCAGCTCGAATAGTCGCGTTGATCGCTTTGCCAAAGTGTTGATGGAATATGGATTTACGACTATTGTGCGTAAGACCCGCGGTGACGATATTGACGCCGCCTGCGGCCAGTTGGCGGGTGAGGTGATCGACCGGACCAAGCGTACCCTGAAGAAGAAAATGGCAGGGGAGCCGATTTCGGTAAAAGCACTCTGAACCTGACCTGAGGGCGTGACGCTGCGCTGTGCCGTTACGCCTCCCTCTCTCAGATCGGAACGGCACGGGCAGGGCAGCCTGCCGCCGCGTTCCAGGGAATGAAACGCATGATGCTGAAAATGTTGCGGAGCACGCCGCACTGGCTCTCTGCGATTATCGCGGCGGCCGTGCTGGCAGGCTGCTCGGGTTCAGGGCCGGACGGGGCCGCGCCGGCCACGTCGGCGTCGGTGGATACACGCCTGCAACTGGGGATGGGCTACCTGTCTCAGGGGAATTTGCCGGCCGCCCGGCAAAACCTTGAAAAAGCGGAGCAAACCGCGCCGCAGGACTACCGTACCCAACTGGGGATGGCGCTGTATGCGCAACGTGTCGGGGAAAATGAGGCTGCGCAGCAACGCTATCAGCGCGCCCTGCAACTTGCCCCGCAAAATGGCACGGTGTTGAATAATTACGGTGCGTTCTTGTGTAGTTTAGGGCAGTATGTACCGGCACAACAGCAGTTTAGCGCGGCCGCGCAGGTGCCCGATTATGGGCAGGTTGCAGACAGCCTGGAGAATGCCGGCTATTGTTTCCTTAAGGCAAATCAGGACGATGAGGCACGGGTATTGCTGGGCCGGGCACTGAAATATGACCCGGACAAGGGCGCGCCTCTGCTGGCAGAGGCCCAGCGGCAGTTCAGTGAAGGAAAACGCGCCCAGGCGCAGCTTTTACTGGATGTCTACCAGCATATTTTACCGGCCAGTGCCGACAGTTTATGGTTACAGATTCGTTTCGCCGCGCTGGATGACCGCCAGGACAAGATAGACCGTTATGGCAGGCAGCTGGCGCGAAGTTTTCCACACTCTAAACAGTACCAGCAGTTTCTCGCTAATGAATACTGAAGCCTCTCAAGAAAACATCTCCAAAACGACAGGCGAACGCCTGCGTCAAGCCCGTGAACAGCTGGGGCTGAGCCAGCAGGCCGTTGCAGAACGCCTGTGCCTGAAAGTCTCCACGGTACGTGATATCGAAGAAGATACCGCGCCGCCGGGGCTGGCCTCGACCTTCCTGCGCGGCTATATCCGTTCTTATGCCAAGCTGGTGCACATTCCTGAAGAAGAGTTGCTGCCGCTGATGGCCAAACAGGCCCCGATCCGCGCCGCGAAAGTGGCGCCGATGCAGAGCTTCTCGCTGGGGAAATCCCGTAAAAAACGCGATGGCTGGCTGATGGGGTTCACCTGGCTGGTGGTCTTTGTGGTCATCGGCCTGACCGGTGCCTGGTGGTGGCAGAACCATCAGGCCCAGCAGCAGGAGATCGCCACGATGGCGGATCAATCCTCTGCCCAGCTTTCTCAGGGCGATGCCCAATCCATCCCGCTGGGAAACAGTGACGATGCCGCCCCGGCTGATAACAGCAATGACGGCACCACCGGTACGCCGCCTGACAGCCAGGCGACGAACACCGCGGCACAACCGGCCCCGGTGACCCCGGCGGCCCCTGCTGCGCCGGTTGCCCAGGCTCCGGCCCCGACGGTGGTGTCACCGTCCCAGGCACCGGTTGCGGCACCCGTCACGACGCCGGCCGACGCACCGGCCGCTGCCCCGGCAGACGCAGGGGCTATCGTGATGAATTTTAATGCGGATTGCTGGCTGCAAGTGAATGACGCGACCGGGAAAACCCTGTTCAGCGGCATTCAGAAAAGCGGCGGTACGCTGAACCTGAACGGGACTGCACCGTTCAAACTGAAAATTGGCGCACCGCGTGCCGTCCAGATTCAGTATCAGGGCAAGCCGGTTGATCTCAGCCAGTTCATTAAGTCAAACCGTGTTGCGCGTCTTACGCTGGCTGCTGAATAATAGGGCATCCGGCGCACTGCGCCCGCAGCAATGGAGAGCAAGACATGCATAACCAAGCACCCATAAACCGTCGCAAATCAACGCGGATTTACGTCGGAAAGGTGCCTATTGGTGATGGCGCGCCGATTGCCGTGCAATCGATGACCAACACCCGTACCACCGATGTAGAGGCTACGGTCAATCAGATTAAGTCGCTGGAACGTGTGGGCGCGGACATCGTCCGTGTTTCCGTGCCGACGATGGATGCTGCCGAAGCCTTTAAAGTGATCAAGCAACAAGTCAACGTGCCGCTGGTGGCGGACATTCACTTTGACTACCGCATTGCGCTGAAAGTGGCGGAATACGGCGTGGATTGCCTGCGCATTAACCCCGGCAACATCGGCAATGAATCCCGCATCCGCTCGGTGGTGGATTGCGCGCGTGACAAAAATATCCCTATCCGCATCGGCGTCAATGGCGGTTCGCTGGAACGGGATCTCCAGGAAAAATATGGTGAGCCGACCCCGGAAGCGTTGCTGGAGTCTGCGATGCGCCATGTGGACATCCTGGACCGCCTCAACTTCGATCAGTTCAAAGTCAGCGTAAAAGCCTCTGACGTCTTCCTGGCGGTGGAAGCCTACCGCCTGCTGGCGAAACAGATCGTGCAGCCGCTGCACCTCGGCATCACGGAAGCGGGCGGCGCCCGTGCCGGTGCGGTGAAATCCGCCATCGGCCTCGGCCTGCTGCTCTCTGAGGGCATCGGCGACACGCTGCGCATCTCGCTGGCGGCCGATCCGGTAGAAGAGATCAAAGTGGGCTTCGATATCCTGAAGTCCCTGCGCATCCGTTCCCGCGGCATCAACTTCATCGCCTGCCCGACCTGCTCACGCCAGGAGTTCGACGTGATCGGCACGGTCAACGCGCTGGAGCAGCGCCTGGAAGATATCATCACGCCAATGGATGTCTCGATCATCGGCTGTGTGGTGAACGGGCCGGGCGAGGCGCTGGTGTCGACGCTGGGCGTGACCGGCGGCCACAACAAGAGCGGCTTCTATGAAGACGGCGTGCGCCAGCGTGACCGGTTTGATAACGACCTGATGATCGATCAGCTGGAAGCCAAAATCCGCGCGAAAGCCGCGATGATGGACGAAAGCAAACGTATCGTGATCAACACGCAGACAGAGTGACATCGGTAGCGGGCTGCAATAGCGGCCCGTTTTCTATTGAACCCGTTGAGGGCTGGCCCGGCATCCTCGTTGAACCGCCGGAGGCAACGCCCCTATAATCGGGTTCATTTTTTGTATTAAGACTATAGAGAACTGACGTGGCAAAGAACATTCAAGCCATTCGCGGCATGAACGACTACCTGCCGGAAGAAACGGCATTGTGGCAGCGGATTGAAGGCACCCTGAAGCAGGTGCTCAGCGGCTATGGGTACAGTGAAATCCGTCTACCGATTGTAGAGCAGACCCCGTTATTTAAACGCGCCATCGGTGAAGTCACTGATGTGGTCGAAAAAGAGATGTATACCTTTGATGACCGCAACGGCGAAAGCCTGACCCTGCGCCCGGAAGGCACCGCAGGCTGCGTGCGTGCCGGCATTGAGCATGGTCTGCTGTACAATCAGGAACAGCGCCTGTGGTATATCGGCCCGATGTTCCGCTATGAGCGTCCGCAGAAAGGGCGCTACCGCCAGTTCCACCAGCTGGGGGCGGAAGTGTTTGGCCTGCAGGGGCCGGACATCGACGCAGAGCTGATCCTGCTGACGGCGCGCTGGTGGAAAGCGCTCGGCATCGCTGACCATGTGGCGCTGGAGCTGAACTCCATCGGTTCGCAGGAGGCTCGTGCCAACTACCGCGAGGCGCTGGTCGCGTTCCTGGAGCAGCACAAAGACGCGCTGGACGAGGATTGCAAACGCCGCATGTACAGCAACCCGCTGCGCGTGCTCGACTCGAAAAACCCGGACGTGCAGCGCCTGCTGAATGATGCACCGGCCCTGGCTGACTATCTGGATGACGAGTCAAAACAACACTTTTCCGGTCTGTGTGAACTTTTGGACCAGGCCGGCATCCCATATACGGTTAATCAGCGGCTGGTTCGCGGCCTCGATTACTACAACCGCACCGTGTTTGAGTGGGTCACCACCAGCCTGGGCGCGCAGGGTACCGTGTGTGCCGGCGGCCGTTATGACGGCCTGGTGGAACAACTCGGCGGCCGTGCCACCCCGGCGGTAGGGTTCGCGATGGGGCTGGAGCGTCTGGTGCTGCTGGTGCAGGCCGTCAACCCTGACTTTAAGGCCCCGGCCACGGTAGACGTTTACGTCATTTCGTCCGGTGCCGGTACGCAGGGCGCGGCAATGGCGCTGGCGGAGCAGGTGCGTGATGCGGCACCGCAATTACGGCTGATGACCAACTACGGCGGCGGCAACTTCAAAAAACAATTTGCCCGTGCAGACAAGTGGGGCGCCCGCGTGGCCCTGGTGCTGGGTGAGAATGAAGTGGCGGCCCGGCAGGTGGTGGTGAAAAACCTGCAAAGTGGTGAACAAGAAACGCTGGCGCAAAGCGACGTTGCCGCGCGCCTGGCAACGATGTTGGGTTAAGGAGAGGGACACCGTGGAAGTCTATACCACTGAAAACGAACAGGTGAATGCTGTACGCCACTTCTTCTCGGAGAACGGCAAGGCATTGGCTGTTGGCGTGGTGCTGGGCATTGGTGCCCTGGTGGGGTGGCGTTACTGGCAGGGGCATCAGACAGAAGCCCTGACCGAAGCGTCAGTCTCCTACCAGAAAGCGACCGACGCGCTGATGGCGAAAAAACCGGAAGGCGTGGCGGCAACGGAACAGTTCATTCAGGCCAATGACAATAATTATGGGGCCTTTGCCGCGTTGCAACTGGCGCAGCATTTTGTTGATCTGAAAGAGTACGCCAACGCCGAGAAACAGCTGGCGAAGGCCGCCGGCCTCACCAAAGATGACAACCTGCTGCCGCTGATTTCGCTGCGGCAGGCCCGCCTCCAGCTTCAGCAAAACAAACTTGATGATGCGCTGAAAACCCTGGAGGGCGTCAAGGGTGAAAGCTGGGCGGCCATGTCACTGGATATCCGTGGCGATGTGCTGGTGCGCAAGGGAGACCTGAAAGGCGCACGTGACGCATACAGTAAAGGCATCGACGCTAAAGCCTCTCAGGCACAGCAGGCGCTGCTGCGCATGAAGTTAAATAATTTGGCCAGCTAAGGGGATGCCAATGCATTTGCGTAAAACACTCTTGGTAGGATGGGTTTCTGTTGCCCTGCTGAGTGGTTGTTCATTGTTCAACGGCGAAGAGGATGTGGTCACCATGTCCCCGCTGCCGAAAGTCGAAAACCAGTTCACACCCACCGAAGTCTGGAACAGCTCAGTCGGTGATGGCGTGGGCGAGTTTTACTCCAACCTGCGCCCGGCCTGGCAAGGCACCACGGTGTTTGCCGCCGATCGCCACGGGGTGGTGAAAGCCCTGGATGCCGACAGCGGCAAAGAGATCTGGAAAGCGGACCTCTCTGAGAAAACCGGCTTCTTCTCCAGCAACCGCCCGGCGCTGCTCTCCGGCGGCGTGACGGCCTCCGGCAATCACGTCTATGTGGGCAGTGAGCGCGCGGTGGTGTATGCCCTGAACAGTGATGACGGTAAAATTGCCTGGCAGACCAATGTCGCCGGTGAAGCGGTATCACGCCCGGTGGTCAGTGACGGCCTGGTGCTGGTGCACACCAGCAACGGCATGTTGCAGGGCCTGAGCGAAAGCGACGGCACCGTGCAGTGGACGGTTAACCTGGATATGCCGTCCCTCTCCCTGCGCGGTGAATCCGCCCCGGCGACCGCCTTTGGTGCCGCGATTGTCGGCGGTGACAATGGCCGCGTCAGCGCCGTGCTGATGAAAGAAGGGCAGATGATCTGGCAACAGCGCATCTCCCAGCCAAGCGGCGCAACCGAAATCGATCGCCTGAACGACGTGGACACCTCGCCGGTCGTGGTCGAAGGCGTGGTATACGCGCTGGGTTACAACGGCAACCTGACGGCGTTGGATCTGCGCTCCGGCCAGATCATCTGGAAACGCGAAGTCGGCTCAGTGAGCGATTTCATCGTCGATGCCGGCCGCATCTTTGTGGTCGACCAGAATGACCGTGTGATGGCCCTGAACACCCAGGGCGGCGTAAGCCTGTGGCGCCAGAGTGAGCTGCTGCACCGTAACCTGACGGCCCCGGTGTTGTATAATGGTTATCTGGTGGTAGGGGACAGCGAAGGCTACCTGCACTGGCTCAATACCGATGATGGCCGCTTCGTGGCTCAGCAGAAAGTGGACAGCTCCGGCTTCCTGAGCGCGCCGGTTGTGGCGAGCGATAAATTGCTGATCCAGGCGAAAAGCGGTGACGTTTACGCGTTCACCCGCTAACATCCGGTAACATATCCTGAGCCACCCCGGTGGCTCTTTAACGGCTCCTGATATTCAGGGGCCGTTTCGTCTTTTGAAACGCGGCACCTGATGGTATGGGCTGTCACGTAACATTTTGTTTTTTAAGTAATGAGGCTGCAACAATGATACCTGTCGTCGCGCTGGTCGGGCGCCCGAATGTGGGTAAATCCACCTTATTTAACCGTTTGACCAAAACGCGTGATGCGTTAGTGGCGGATTTCCCCGGGCTGACGCGTGACCGCAAGTATGGTCGTGCTGAAGTTGAGGGCCATGAGTTCATCATCGTCGATACCGGCGGGATTGACGGCACCGAAGACGGCGTTGAGACGCACATGGCCGGTCAGTCGCTGCGCGCCATTGAAGAAGCGGACATCGTGCTGTTTATGGTGGATGCGCGTGCCGGCCTGATGCCGGCGGATGAGGGCATTGCCAAACATCTGCGCAGCCGTGACAAAGCCACCTTCCTGGTCGCCAACAAAGTTGACGGGCTGGATGCGGATTCTGCCGCCGCCGATTTCTACTCGCTCGGCATGGGCGAAGTCCACGCGATCGCAGCATCCCACGGCCGCGGGATTACCCAGCTTATTGAGCACGTGCTGCTGCCGTTTGTCGATCATGAAGAACCCACTGAGCTGACCGAAGAGGAGGCGAACGCCGCCTACTGGGCTGAGCAACTGGGTGAGGAAGAAGCCGCGGTGGCCGCCGCCGAAGCCGAAGATGATTTCGACCCGGAATCGCTGCCGATCAAACTGGCTATTGTTGGCCGCCCTAACGTCGGTAAATCGACCCTGACCAACCGCATTCTGGGTGAAGAGCGCGTGGTGGTGTATGACATGCCGGGCACCACCCGTGACAGCATCTACATCCCGATGCAGCGTGATGAGCGCGAGTATGTGCTGATCGACACCGCCGGGGTGCGCAAGCGCGGGAAAGTCACCGACACGGTTGAGAAATTCTCCGTCATCAAAACCCTGCAGGCGATTGAAGACGCCAACGTGGTGATGCTGGTGATTGATGCGCGTGAAGGCATCTCCGATCAGGATCTGTCGCTGCTGGGCTTTATCCTCAACAGCGGCCGCTCGCTGGTGATTGTGGTCAACAAGTGGGATGGGTTGTCGCAGGAAATCAAAGATGAAGTGAAAGATGCGCTGGATCTGCGCCTCGGTTTCATCGACTTTGCGCGTATCCACTTTATCTCCGCGCTGCACGGCAGCGGCGTCGGCAACCTGTTTGAGTCGGTCAACGAAGCGTACCGCTGCGCCACCCGCCGCGTCAGCACTTCCCTGCTGACCCGCATCATGCAGATGGCCGCCGACGACCACCAGCCGCCGCTGGTGCGCGGCCGCCGCGTGAAGCTGAAATATGCCCACGCCGGGGGCTATAACCCGCCGATTGTGGTGATCCACGGCAACCAGGTGCAGGACCTGCCGGACTCCTACAAACGCTACCTGATGAACTATTACCGTCGTTCGCTGGAAGTGATGGGCACGCCGATCCGCATCCAGTTCAAAGAGGGTGAGAACCCGTTCGCCGGGAAGCGCAACACCCTGACGCCAAACCAGATGCGTAAGCGTAAGCGCCTGATGAGCCACCTGAAGAAAAGCAAATAACCCCCGTGGGATGCACAATGAGTGCATCCCTTTTTTTTGGTATGACCGTAAGGAAGGGAGATGTTCTGGCAGACCTGGAGTTTTGCGTTGGGCGTGACCGTGCCCAATCTGTTGTTGCTGGTATTAGGTATCGTATTAAAGCGCGTCGGTATTATGGACGACCATTTCTGTGACAAAGCCAGCCGGGTGGTGTTTAACGTTGCGCTGCCCTGCTTGCTGTTCTTCAGCGTCTCCACCCACACCGGCAGTGAAGAGGGCATGAACCTGCCGCTGGCGACCTATGGCGGCGCGGCCACGCTGGTCACGTTCCTGTTACTGGAGCTGGCGGCGATAAAGCTGGTCAAAGACCCGCGTGAACGCGGCATCTTTGTGCAGGGCGGGTTCCGCGCCAATACCGGCATCGCCGGGCTGGCTTATGCCTCCCTGGCCTTCGGCAAAGAGGGCGTCGCCCTCGGCTCCATGTATATCGCGATTACCGTGATCCTGTTTAATGTGCTTTCAGTGATTACCCTGAGCCGCAGCCTGCAACGTGGGGCAGGGAAGGGGCTGGACGTCACGGCGATCCTGCGCGGCATTGTCACCAACCCGCTGATTATCGGGCTGGTGCTGGGGCTGCTGTTCAAGGAAACCCACTGGGCGATGCCGGATACGCTGTATAAGACCGGTGAATTTATCTCCGGCATGGCGCTGCCGCTGGCAATGCTGTGCGCCGGAGCCAGCCTGGACTGGCGCGCCATGTTCCGCAGCTCCAACGTGGCTGGTTACGCCACGCTGGCGCGGGTGCTGGTGGTGCCGGGGCTGATGACGCTGGGCGGCGCATTGCTGGGGTTCAACGGCGCAGCGCTGGGGGTGATTTTCCTGTTTTCCTGTACCCCGACGGCGGCGGGCAGCTATGTCATGACGCGGGCGATGGGCGGCAACGCCACGCTGGCCGCCAACATCATCGCCCTCACCACCCTCGGCTCATTCTTTACCACGGCGCTGGGGCTGGCGCTGCTGCGCGGCCTGCATCTGGTCTGATGCCTCAGGGCGCGGCCAGGTGCTCAAACTCTTTGGCGTCATGGCTGCAAAACATCGTGACCCCGGCAGCGGGGTCGCAGGAGAGCGCCCGCAGCCGTTGCTGGTTATGGCGGCGCGCCTGGCGATCGACCTCCATCATCCATTGGTAGAACCGCAGCCCCGGCGTACAGTGCCGGTTGGGCTGGCCCACTTCATCGCGGTAGAAGTAGGCATCCCCTGCGTGCAGCAACCAGCCGTCACCAGTCTGGAGCGCCACCCCGGCGTGGCCGTGGGTATGCCCCGCCAGCGGGATCATCAGCACCTCCGGCGGCAGCCCGGTCAGCCCGCGCACCGCATCAAACCCGTGCCAGCCTTCACCGCCCGGCTGGTAAAAGTGCCATTGCCGCACCTGCGCCCACTGCACGTCCCGGTAGCGCCCCCGGTTCAGCCAGTGGCGGCGGTTGCGGGCGGCGTCCGCCTCCTGTTGCAACACATGCACCTGCGCCTGCGGGAAATCACTCAGCCCACCGGCATGGTCAAAATCGAGATGGGTCAGCACAATGTGCTGCACATCCGAAGGCGAGAACCCCAGCCGGCGGATCTGGCTCAGCGCGGTGTCCTGCTGGCGGTAACGGATATTATTCAGCACGCGGAAAAAGGGGGCCAGCCGCTGTTGCGGTTGCGCCATATCTTCGCTGCCGAAGCCGGTATCCACCAGCACCAGCCCGTGCCGGGGTGTTTCCAGCAGCAGGCAGTGGCAGGTAAGGTGGGCGGTCAGACCTTTGCTGAAGCCATCATAAAAGGCGCCGCCAAACGGGCACATACAGCCGCAGTTCAGATGATGGATATGCATGGTGCTCCTTATCTGAGAGGGAAAAGGTTAAGTGTAAGCCAGCCACAGGAAGTTGCCCGCCGCCGCCGGGGCGCTACACTGGAATAAGGGGCGGCACCTGATCGTCAGGGCGCTGCGGCCCGCCAAAAAAGGAGAAAATAATGGACGCAGTGTGTCCTGTCTGTAAGCAGACAATGAGCCAACACGGGGATCACTACCATTGTGCCCAGGGGCACGGGGATTTCCGGCAGGAAGTGGTGTGCCCGCAGTGCCATCAGCCGCTGGAAGTGCTGAAAGCCTGTGGCGCGGTGGACTATTTTTGCCCACACGGCCACGGCCTGATTTCCAAACTCCGGGTTGAAGTCTGTTACGTTCACTGTTGACGGCGTGCGTCAGTGGCCGGGGGGAACATCCGGTTTGCCGTCACCGTCCAGATCGCCATATTTCCACAGCTTGATAAGCTCTTCCGGCGTGCGGGTTTCAGGGATGACCAGCACCCAATCCTGATAATCCGCGGAGGTGAAATGGATCTCCAGCCGGAAGTAACGCTGGTCGCCGCGCCCGGCCTGGCCGGGCTGCTGCTGGGCATAGGGCAGGATCTGGTTAATCAGGTGGCAGATGCGTTCGCGCGTTTCCGGGCTGACGTCATGCAGCGCGATGCGGCGCGGCCCGTTCAGCTTGGGGATAAAGGCGAACCCGCCTTCCCGCACCAGAATGATCACGGCATCCGGTTCCAGTTCCGAAAGCGGCTGCATTACTCCACTCCCACCTGCTGCCAGGCCGTTTGCACCGCCTGGGCGGTGGCGCTGTCAAAACGCGTTTGCGCATGACGCACGGTGAATTTGGCAAAGGTTGCGAAATCCGCATCCTGCGGCAGGGTTTTGTCACACAGCGTGTCATACCAGATATACCCGGCGCGCTCCCAGGCATAACCGCCCAGCGCGGTCGCCGCCAGGTAGAACGCGCGGTTGGGAATGCCGGAATTCAGGTGGACGCCGCCATTGTCATCACGTGTCTGGATATACTCGTTCATGTGCGCCGGTTGCGGGTCTTTGCCGAGCAGCGGGTCATCGTAGGCGGTGCCGGGGGCCGACATCGACCGCAGCCCGGTGCCGTTAATCCCTTCTGCCAGCAAGCCTTCGCCGATAATCCAGTCAGCCTGGTCGGCGGTCTGTTTGCGCTGGAACTGCTTGACCAGTGAGCCGAACACGTCCGACAGGGACTCATTCAGCGCACCGGCCTGCTGGAAATAGATAAGCCCCGCTTCGCTCTCCGTGACGCCGTGCGCCAGCTCATGGCCGACCACATCGATGGCAATGGTGAAGCGGTTGAAGATTTCGCCGTCACCGTCGCCAAACACCATCTGCTCACCATTCCAGAAGGCGTTCTGGTAATTCTTGTCGTAGTGCACGGTACCACTCAGCGCCAGCCCTTTGCCGTCAAGCGAGTTGCGCTTAAACGCCTGCCAGAAAAAGTCGTAAGTCACGCCAAGGTAGTCATAGGCCTCGGTGACCGCCACGTCATCGGTGGCCGGCTGGCCCTCACTGCGCGCAAGCTGGCCCGGCAGCGCGGTCTCATTCTGCGCATCATAGATCTTGCGCTGCACCTGGCCGGGCGCGGAGACATCCGGTGCCTGGGATTTGGCAAACGGCTCGGCCATCAGCGTGCGGACGTGGGTCAGCGTCTGTTGGGCGCGAGTGCGTTGCGGGTCGGAACCATGTTCGATAATGCGGCGCAGGATATAAGGGGGGATAACGCTGTACGGAACCTGGGAATGACGCGGGGTCTTGCCGTCGCTCATGCCGAATCTCCTTATCAGAAATGCCCGGAAGGCGGAGTACTGTCAGGACGGCAGAAGATAACCGTCTGATTAACAGTATAGTCCGGTTGGGCAGGCTGGGGGATTTTTACCCAATTCTGACAAACAGCGGCAGAGGCGGTCAGCCTTTCGGCGTGCGTTTACGCGGCGTTTTCACCGGCGTAATCTGGGTTACTTCGCTCTCCACCCAGCCGTCGGCCAGCCGGGTGGTCAGGCGGTCGCCCGGTTGCGCCTGTGCGGTTTTTTTCAGCACGCCGCCCGCGGCGGTAGTGGTCACGCTGTAGCCGCGCGCCAGCGTCGCCAGCGGGCTGACGGCTTCAAGCTGGGTGCAGGCGGTGCCGAAGCGCTGTTTCTGTTGGGAAAGCTGGAGGGCCAGCGCCTGGTTCAGCCGGTAGCGCAACTGCTGCACCCGCTGCTGGGTGCGGTGGATGCGGTTCTGCGGCGGATGCTGCAACAGCCGCTGTTGCAGGCGATCGGCGCGGCGGAGCAACTGGCGCAACCGCTGCTGCATCGCCTCATCCAGCCGGCGGCGCAGGCGGAACAGCGCCGTCTGCTGGCGCGACAGGCGCAACTGCGGGTGCTGCTGTTGCAGGCGGTGATGCAGCCGGGTGAACTGCCGCGCCCGCTGGGCGAGGAAGTAATCCATCGCCATTTCCAGCCGCTGCTGTTGGGATTGCATCCGGCGCAGCAACTCCAGCTGGTTGCGGCTGACAAGCTCAGCGGCGGCCGACGGCGTCGGCGCACGCAGGTCCGCCACGAAGTCTGCAATTGTCACATCCGTCTCGTGGCCGACGGCGCTGACCACCGGGATGCGGCTGGCGAAAATCGCCCGCGCTACCCGCTCGTCATTGAAGCTCCACAAATCTTCCAGCGAGCCGCCGCCGCGCCCGACAATCAGCACGTCACACTCATTGCGCCGGTTGGCCGCCTCAATGGCGCGCACAATCATCATCGGCGCGTCAGCCCCCTGCACCAGCGTGGGGTAGATCACCACCGGCAGCGACGGGTCACGGCGTTTCAGCACCTGCAACACATCGTGCAGCGCCGCACCGCTGGCAGAGGTGATCACACCTACCTGTCTGGCGGGGGAGGGAAGCGGTTGTTTGAATTGGGCATCGAACAGCCCTTCGTCTGCCAGCGCCTGCTTGAGCAGCTCATATTTCTGCTGCAACAGCCCTTCACCGGCCGGTTGCATACTTTCCGCAATCAGCTGGTAGTCGCCGCGCGGCTCATACAGGGTGATGGTGGCGCGCATCAGCACCTGCTGGCCGTTTTGCGGGCGGAAAGTGCTGCGGCGGTTGGCATTCCGGAACATGGCGCAGCGCACCTGTGCCCGGTCATCCTTCAGGGTGAAATACCAGTGGCCGGAGGCGGGTTGCGACAGGTTGGAGATTTCGCCGGAGAGCCAGATCTGGCCCATTTCACCTTCCAGCAGCTGTCGCACCGTCTGATTCAGGCGGCTGACGGTAAAAATTCCTGAGGAAGATAAATTCGGCATTGTGATCGTGATCAAATTTTAAAACAGGGACTTAATTAATCGATACTACATGGCTGCAACAGGTAATCAAGGGGTTTAGCAAAATAGTGCTGGAGGCAATCGATTACGCTCTGTATAATGCCGCGGCAATATTTTATCTTTTTCGCATCCACCCTGGTGAGATATTGCCCATGCTACGTATCATTAAAGAAGCCCTGACGTTCGATGACGTTCTGCTCGTTCCCGCCCACTCCACTGTACTGCCGAACACGGCCGATCTCGGCACGCAACTCACGGCAAAAATCCGCCTGAACATCCCGATGCTTTCTGCCGCCATGGATACCGTGACGGAATCCGGCCTGGCCATTGCGCTGGCACAGGAAGGCGGCCTGGGGTTCATCCACAAAAACATGTCCATTGAGCGCCAGGCCGAAGAGGTCAGCCGCGTGAAGAAACATGAGAGCGGCGTGGTGACTGACCCACAAACCGTGACGCCTGCCACCACCCTGCGCCAGGTGAAAGAGCTGACTGCCCGCAACGGTTTCGCCGGTTACCCGGTCGTGACGGAAGAGAATGAACTGGTCGGCATCATCACCGGCCGTGACGTGCGTTTCGTGACCGACCTCGACCAGCCGGTCACCGCGGTGATGACGCCGAAAGCGCGTCTGGTCACGGTGAAAGAGGGTGAAGCGCGTGACGTCGTGCTGCAAAAAATGCATGAAAAGCGTGTGGAAAAAGCGCTGGTGGTGGATGAGCAGTTCCACCTGCTCGGCATGATCACCGTAAAAGATTTCCAGAAAGCGGAACGTAAACCTAACGCCTGTAAAGACGAGCGCGGCCGCCTGCGTGTCGGTGCTGCGGTAGGCGCAGGCGCAGGCAACGAAGCGCGTGTTGATGCACTGGTTGCCGCCGGGGTAGACGTGCTGCTGATCGACTCCTCGCACGGCCACTCAGAAGGCGTGTTGCAGCGCATCCGTGAAACCCGCGCCAAATACCCGGACCTGCAAATCGTCGGCGGCAACGTCGCCACCGCCGCAGGGGCGAAAGCGCTGGTTGAGGCGGGCGTCAGTGCAGTGAAAGTCGGCATTGGCCCAGGCTCCATCTGTACCACCCGTATCGTGACCGGTGTGGGCGTGCCGCAGATCACCGCGATTGCTGATGCAGTCGAAGCGCTGGAAGGCACCGGTATCCCGGTGATCGCCGACGGCGGTATCCGTTTCTCCGGCGACATCGCCAAAGCCCTGGCGGCAGGCGCGTCCTGCGTGATGGTCGGCTCCATGCTGGCCGGGACGGACGAATCCCCAGGTGAAATCGAGCTGTACCAGGGCCGTTCGTTCAAATCCTACCGCGGCATGGGCTCACTGGGCGCGATGTCCAAAGGCTCTTCTGACCGTTACTTCCAGACTGACAACGCCGCCGATAAACTGGTGCCGGAAGGGATCGAAGGCCGCGTGGCCTACAAAGGGATGCTGAAGGCGATTGTGCACCAGCAGATGGGCGGCCTGCGCTCCTGCATGGGCCTCACCGGCTGCCAGACCATCGATGACCTGCGCACCAAGGCGGAGTTCGTCCGCATCAGTGGTGCCGGCATCCAGGAAAGCCACGTGCACGACGTGACCATCACCAAAGAGTCACCGAACTACCGCATGGGCTGATAAGCGTGGCGGCGGCCCCGGCTGCCGCCCGTTCATTTTTCTCTTTTTTTCTCTGTTTCTGGAATTCGCCTCACATGTCAAAAAATATCCATAAGCATCGTATCCTGATCCTGGATTTCGGTTCTCAGTACACCCAATTGGTTGCGCGCCGCGTTCGTGAAATCGGCGTTTATTGTGAACTGTGGGCATGGGACGTTACCGAAGCGCAGATCCGCGACTTCAACCCGAGCGGCATCATTCTCTCCGGCGGCCCGGAGAGCACCACCGAGCTGAACAGCCCGCGCGCGCCGGAATACGTCTTCAATGCCGGGGTACCGGTATTCGGCGTCTGCTACGGGATGCAGACGATGGCGATGCAACTGGGCGGCCATGTGGAAGGCTCCAACGAGCGTGAATTCGGCTATGCACAGGTAGAAATTCAGGCTGAAAGCGCGCTGATCCGTGACATCCAGGACGCCCTCAGCCCGACCGGCCAGCCGCTGCTGGACGTCTGGATGAGCCACGGTGACAAAGTCACCGCGATCCCGTCCGATTTCGTGACCGTTGCCAGCACCGACAACTGCCCGTTTGCCATCATGGCGAACGAAGAAAAACGCTTCTACGGCGTGCAGTTCCACCCGGAAGTGACCCATACCCGTCAGGGCCAGCGGATGCTGGAGCGGTTTGTGCTGGACATCTGCGGCTGTGAAGCGCTCTGGACCCCGGCCACCATCATTGAAGATGCGGTTGAGCGCATCAGAGAGCAGGTGGGTAACGATCAGGTTATCCTCGGCCTCTCCGGTGGGGTGGACTCGTCCGTGACCGCCATGCTGCTGCACCGCGCCATCGGCAAACGCCTGACCTGCGTCTTTGTGGATAACGGCCTGCTGCGCCTGAACGAAGCGGATCAGGTGCTGGAGATGTTTGGTGACCACTTCGGCCTGAACATTGTGCATGTCCCGGCGGAAGACCGTTTCCTGTCTGCGCTGGCCGGCATTGATGATCCGGAAGCCAAACGCAAGACCATCGGCCGCGTGTTTGTCGAGGTATTCGACGAAGAGGCCAGCAAACATGAAGAGTTCAAATGGCTGGCGCAAGGCACCATCTACCCGGATGTGATTGAGTCTGCGGCATCTGCCACCGGCAAAGCGCACGTGATCAAGTCCCACCACAACGTCGGCGGCCTGCCGAAAGAGATGAAGCTGGGGCTGGTGGAGCCGCTGAAAGAGCTGTTCAAAGACGAAGTGCGTAAAATCGGCCTGGAGCTTGGCCTGCCGTACGACATGCTCTACCGTCACCCGTTCCCGGGGCCGGGCCTGGGTGTGCGCGTGCTGGGCGAAGTGAAGAAAGAGTTCTGCGACCTGCTGCGCCGCGCGGACGCGATCTTCATTGAAGAACTGCACAAAGCCGATCTCTACCACAAAGTCAGCCAGGCCTTTACGGTGTTCCTGCCGGTGCGCTCCGTGGGTGTAATGGGCGACGGCCGTAAATATGACTGGGTCGTCTCGCTGCGTGCAGTAGAAACCATCGATTTCATGACCGCGCACTGGGCGCACCTGCCGTACGAGTTCCTCGGCCGCGTTTCCAACCGTATCATCAACGAAATCAACGGCATCTCCCGCGTGGTGTACGACATCTCCGGCAAACCGCCGGCGACCATTGAGTGGGAATAAGCCGGTCATCGCCGCGACTTCTTCCTGAACAGCAAGAAATGAAAGCAACCCTCTGTTTTTTACAGAGGGTTTTTTTATGTCTATTGCAAACCACTACAGTCTGTTTGCTTTTTGTATATCCCATTGACATATCCCATCATGGCCTTATGCTGACAGGAAGAACAAAACATCACCTCAGGAGGCAATGATGGAAAAGACAACTGTCTTTAAAAGCAACCGGAGCCAGGCGGTGCGCCTGCCGAAAGCAGTCGCTTTACCGGAAGATGTCAAACATGTGGATATTATTGCGGTAGGGCGCACGCGCATTATTACCCCGGCGGGTGAAAGCTGGGACAGCTGGTTTAATGGCGAGAGCGTGACTTCTGATTTTATGGGCTCACGTGATCAGCCCGATGACCAGGACAGGGAAGGGTTCTGATGCTCAAATATATGCTGGATACCAATATCTGTATCTACACGATCAAAAATAAGCCTCAGTCAGTACGCGAAGTGTTTAACCAGCATTATGAACAGATATGCATCAGTTCTGTCACCTTAATGGAGTTAATTTATGGCGCAGAAAAATCCGCCAGCCCGGAAAAAAATCTGCGCGTAGTGGAAGGATTCATTGCCCGGCTGGAAGTACTAAATTATGACATCAATGCCGCGATACAAACCGGGCAAATCCGGGCCGAACTGGCGAAGGCGGGCGCGCCTATCGGCCCCTATGACAGTATGATTGCAGCCCATGCCCGCGCACTTGGCCTGGTTCTGGTGACAAATAACACCCGTGAATTTTTACGGGTCAAAGGTTTACGTCTGGAAGACTGGAGCGTCAGCTAACTCTGTTCGTCAAACACCTGGAAAATCTGGATGCCAGCCTGAAACAGCCTGCCTATGCGGGCTTTTTTCGCCCGATATCCAGGATAAGGGGGGTATTGCGTGCCATAACATTCTGAACACGCGCATTCCGGTGGCCTGTCAGGCCTGGCGGGTTATCGGCCTGCTGCGATCTGGGTCTCCCATCCCCGTAACACCTCACAATTACGCATAAAAAATTACGCTTTATCTTAAAGCCGTGAGATGGCGCTATGCCTCGTGAAAAGGGAATGCTAGGGTCTACAGACGCGGATGAGAGAGGTGGCTTATGCAAAACTTGGTAGCAGACGTACTGATTAAAATGTCAAAAATCGAGGTGGAAGCCAAAGAATTGACCGCGCAGGTGGAGGCACAATCCCTGTTGCTGGCAGCCATCATCCTGACGCTGGATAAAACGCTGACCGAAAATGTCACCCAAACGATTAACCAGGCGATAGTGACCGCCGCAAAAGAATCCGACGAAATCATGACCTCTGATGTCGATCTTTTGCTGTCTCATGTGGGCCGGTTATTGGCATTACCGGAATTCGTCAAAGTAAAATCCGAATAATCTGAAGCATACCGGTTAACCGGCTGAATCGGCTAAAATTCAGGCATACTGCGGCCCTCAGCCCGGTTAACACGTTTCACAATGTGTTAAATCGCTGCTAGGCTTGTTAGTATTTGCTAACAAAATGCGGAGGGAATGTGAACGAAGATTTAAATGATGAAGACAGCACTAAAGTCTGTCCTGAGTGTCTGGCAAGTGGCGATGATTACATGACCCAGGTAAAAAGCATTAAGGATAGTCAAAGCGGACACACCATAATCAACGTCCGGTACTGTGTGCACTGCGGCAATATTATCAGTATGTCCAGTGAAGATACCCACGCAGAGCAACCCACCCCTGAGCCAATACGGCGCAAGGTGTCAGGATGAAACCCGGCCCGTGTTGAGACACCCATGTTGAGAAACATAAAAACCAAGGAAACAGCAGCACTTGTTTTACTTAAGATGCCCGGCGCTTGCCCCGCATCTGCTCATACACCGCAAGGGATACTGCTTTGGGGGAACCCCAGGCCATGAGGCGCAGTCTGCCCGCCACCCCCCGGCTTCTCATATCTGTCGCGGCAGCACAGCAGGTTGACCCCGCCGGCTAAGTCCGGAAAACCTGTCTGTGTCTGCCCGTTTTACCTCTCTGTTTACCCACTGTGTCATTCGTTATTGTCCTGCGGCAGCCGGTAATGCAGCAGGTAGTAATCACCTTTTGGCGCAGTGCCGCGGCTGATCGTTTCCCAGCCATGCCGCTGGTAGAAGCGCAGGGCGCGCTCATTTTTCACCAGGCACTTTAGCGCACCGATGTGGGTAAAGGTCGCCTGTGCGGCTTCGAGCAGCGCCAGCCCGATGCCGCGCCCCTGCGCCTCCGGCGCGACAAACAGGTTATGCAGAAAATTTTCCGCTTCAAACAGAGAGGCAAAGCCTACCGGGCGACCCTCCTCTTCGGCGACCAGCACGGTTTCCCCCAGCACGGCACGGTCAAAATCTTCCAGTTGCCAGCCGCTGCTCTCAAGCCAGGGCCAGGCCTGCTTGCGGGCAGCGAGGTACAGGGTGCGCAGGAAGGGGCGATCGGCTTCCTGATAGGGGCGTACAATCATCGGCGTTCCTTTTATGGGGGCAGGGCACCGCCTGGCGGATATGCGTTAGCCTGGTGAGCGGGTCACTGAGACGGCACCGTGTGCCCTGGTGCATGATTTATCTAATTGATTGAAATTATAGCCCTCAATAACCAGATGTGATCATTGCGGCCTTGAGCCACCGTTCCGCCGTCACTAGGCTAAAGGCTCCAGCCCAGCGCGATGAGGTGATTATGGGAACCCGAAAAGTGGTGCGAGACACCGAAACCGGCCAGTTTGTGGAACCCGGCGAAGCCAAAAAACGGCCGAAATCGACCGTAACCGAAACCATCAACACGCCGTCGAAAAAGAAGAAAAAAGCGCCGTAGCGCGCCCTTGTACAAGCGCCCGCCGGGCGCTTTTTTGGCAGCGACGCGCATATAAAATAGCTCTGCATGGGTGAAAGGGTAAAAGCCCTGGTCAGCGAACTGTTAACGTGATTCCCGTAGCCTGTGGCCGCTGCTTCCCCATAACCCAATTGTTTATTCCGATTTGCAACCTGCCCGCCCGGTGCTTATGCTGGTGCCGCGTTTGAATATCAAACCATGACTCGGGGTGCCCGTAAGGGCTGAGACTTTACCCGTATTACCTGACCTGGATAATGCCAGCGTAGGGAAGTCACGTTGCCTTACCGGCATCGCCTTCTTTCACGCCGGTAAGGAGAATCACCATGTTATTCCCTGCCGATCCCGCCGTTCCGGCGACCTTTCCTGTTGAGCGTGCTGTTGAGTCCTGGGCGCAGTTCCGCCGCCGAGCGCCGCTGGTGCACTGCCTGACCAATGAAGTAGTACAGTCTGTGACGGCCAACCTGCTGCTGGCCGCCGGGGCCTCGCCCGCGATGGTGGTGGAGCCGCAGGAAGCCGCCCAGTTCAGCGCGCTGGCCGATGCGTTGCTGATAAACCTCGGCACCCTGAACCAGGCCCGCGCAGAGAGTATGCTGGCCGCGATTGAGAGTGCCAATGCCGCCGGTACGCCCTGGACGCTCGACCCGGTGGGCGTCGGTGCGCTGACTTACCGCACAACGTTTGCCCACCAATTACTGGCCCTGCGCCCGGCGGCGATCCGCGCCAATGCCTCGGAAATTCTGGCGCTCTGCGGCCAACCGGCGCTGGGGCGCGGCGTTGACAGCGGGGATGACTCCTTACAGGCGCTGCCCGCCGCCCGTGAACTGGCGCAACAGACCGGCGCGGTGGTGGCGGTCACCGGCCGGGTGGACTACGTCACGGACGGGCAGGAAACCTGGGCGATCCCCGGCGGCCATCCGCTGATGACGCGGGTGGTCGGCACCGGCTGTGCGCTGTCGGCGCTGGTGGCCGGTTTTTGTGCGCTGGAGGGGCCACGGCGGGATCGGGTGGCTGCCGCCTGCGCCCTGATGGCGCGCGCCGGGGAGCGGGCGACCGCGCAGGCCAACGGGCCGGGCAGTGTGTTGCCGCGGCTGCTGGATGAGGTGTATCAGCAGATGGAGGGCGGGGTATGACGCGCATTAACGCCCTGACCATCGCCGGTACTGACCCGAGCGGCGGCGCGGGCATCCAGGCGGACCTCAAAGCGTTCTCTGCCCTGGCTGCCTACGGCACCAGCGTGATTACTGCGCTGGTGGCGCAAAATACCCGGGGGGTGCAGTCGGTCTACCACATCGACCCCGGTTTCGTGGCCGCGCAACTCGACTCGGTGCTGAGTGATGTGCGCATCGACAGCGCCAAAATCGGCATGTTAGCCAACAGTGAAGTGGTGGCGGCGGTGGCGGAACGGCTGGCGCATTATCCGGTGCCGTATGTGGTGCTGGACACGGTGATGCTGGCGAAAAGCGGTGACCCGCTGCTGACCCCGGACGCGGTAGAGGCGATCCGCCGCCGGTTGTTGCCGCAGGTGTCGCTGATTACCCCGAACCTGCCGGAAGCCGCGGCGTTGCTGGCATGTGCCCCGGCACGCAATGAAACCGAGATGCGCCAACAGGGGCGGGAACTGCTGGGCATGGGGTGTCAGGCGGTGCTGATGAAGGGCGGGCACCTCAGCGAAAGCGAAAGCCCGGACTGGCTGTTTACCCGCGACCACGAGCAGCGTTTTACCGCGCCGCGTGTGGCAACCCGCCACACCCACGGCACCGGCTGCACGCTCTCCGCCGCGCTGGCGGCGCTGCGGCCGCGCCATCAGGACTGGGCCGCAACGGTGCAGGCGGCGAAAGCCTATCTGCAACGGGCGCTGGAGCAGGCCGACACCCTGGAAGTGGGGCAGGGTATCGGCCCGGTGCACCATTTCCACGCCTGGTGGTAAGGCGCACCGTCAGCAAAAAAGGCGGTCAGCCAATCCCGGCCTGATGCAGGTCGTGCAGGTTGAGCGCGCCCACCAGCGTGCCGTTCACATCCACCACCGGGGCGGCACCGATATGGTTGGCGTGCAACGCTTCCAGCGCTTCCCCGGCGCGCCATTGGGCCGGCAGCAGGAAACCGGGGCGGGTCACGGCGGGCAGCAGCGGCTGTTGCAGCGTGTGGCCGCCCACCAGCCAGCGCCGCAGGTCGCCGTCGGTGAACACGCCGAGCACCCGTTGTTGTTCATCACATACTGCCACCAGACCCAGGCCGGTGCGGCTCAGCTCCAGCATCGCCTCCATCACGGTGGCATCACTGCGTACCTGCGGAATACGTTCGCCGGTGCGCATCAGGTGGTGCACGCGGTTCAGAAGGCGGGCGCCCAGGCTGCCGCCGGGGTGGGAACGGGCGAAATCCTCCGCGCCGAACCCGCGCTGGCGCATCAACGCCATCGCCAGCGCATCGCCCATCATCAGGGTATTGACGGCGCTGGAGGTCGGTGCCAGCCCCATCGGGCAGGCTTCGCGCTCAACGCTGATGTCCAGCACGCAGGCCGCCTGCTGCGCCAGCGGCGAGGCCAGCCCGCCGGTGATGGCAATTACCGGTGTGCCGTTCTCCGCCAGCAGCGGCAGGATCAGGTCCAGCTCTTTGGCACGCCCGGAATAGGAGATAAAGATCATCACATCCCCGCGGCCGATCATGCCGAGATCGCCGTGCAGGGCTTCCGCCGGATGGACGAAAAAGGCCGGGGTGCCGGTACTGGCCAGCGACGCGGCGATCTTCTTGCCGATGTGGCCGGACTTGCCGATGCCGGAAACCACCGCCTTGCCGGTGCAGTCCAGCAGCAGCTCGCAGGCGCGCACAAACTGCCCGTCCAGCCGGGCCAGCAGGCGCTGCGCCTCGGTGAGTTCAATCTCCAGGGTTTCGCGGGCAAAGGCCAGCAGCGGGTGAGGTTCTTGCATTGCAGGGTTCCTGTGAACGTGGGGGGCATCACGTACACCATGACGCCCAGGGCAGTCCGGCCGCGTTACAGCGCGCCGAACCAGTCGCTGTTTTGTTCCGCAATCGGCGTTATCGAGTAGATCAACTCCTGAAGGTGCCGGCGGATCGCCGCTTCGGCGGTGTCGGCATCGCGCGCTTTAAGGGCGGAGACGATCTCCTGATGCTGGGCGATCAGGCTCTCCGGCGGCGACACCTTGCTGAGGCTGAGAAAACGCACCCGATCCATCGTCGCTTTGATCGACTCAATGGTTTCCCAGGCCAGCGCGCAGTCGGCGATCCGCGTCAGCAACTGGTGGAACTGGTCGTCGAGCGCCAGGAATTCGCGCGTCTGCCCACCGGCCGCGGCCAGCGCCTGACGGTTCAGGTTGTGTTCCAGTTGCTGGATCTGTGCGTCGGTGATCATCTCTGCGGCCCGGCGCACAATGGCGCACTCCAGCGCCTGCCGGATAAAGCGCGCATCGGCCACCTGTTTGGCCGAGATCTTACGTACAAAGGTGCCGCGCTGCGGCAAAATCTGCACCAGTCCGGCCTCTGCCAGCTTGATAAACGCCTCGCGCACCGGCTGGCGGGACACGCTGAAACGCAGCGAGATCTCCTTCTCCGACAGCAGGGTGCCGGGTGCGATGCTACAGTCGATAATATCCTGACGCAGCAGGCGATAAATCTGCTGGTTAACGGGAACGCTATTCAGAAGTTCAGACGGCATAAGGCAGAGCGGCTCAGCTAGGGACGATGCCCCGCAGTGTAACACGGGGCGATAGCAGGGATCATTGCGGGGGCATTACCCCAGCAGCGGGCAGTTGGGCGGCAGGCGGCAGGCGATCGCCTCCGGCAGCACGTCAATGCGGAAATGGGTGTCGCTCAGCGGCTCGCCGTCGAGGTTGAACGTCATTTCATGCGGCGCGTCGATCTCCAGCCACGGCAGCGCTGCGGAGACAACATTCTGGTTCTCTTCGCCGTTCAGCATACTGCGCAGGAAGGCCGGCACCAGCTCTTCCGAGGTAAACAGCCGCAGTTGCAGCAGGCGGTCATTGATCAGCGCTTCCGGGCAGAGCGCCTGGCCGCCGCCCGCCTGCTTGCCGTTGCCGATGCCGATCACCAGCGCGTCACCTTCCCAGCGAAAATCCGGCCCGGTTATCACACAGTGGTCTGCTTTCAGGGTATCCATGCGCATCAGGCCATGCAGCAGGTAGGAAACGCCGCCGAGCGCGGACTTCAGCCTCTCCGGGGTTTCCGTGGTGATGCGGGTGCCGAAGCCGCCGGTGGCCATGTTGATGAAGAAGCGATCCTGGTTCACCTTCACCAGGTCGATGGCGTAAGCGTGGCCTTTCACGGCCAGTTGCAGCGCGTTTTCCATCGTGTCCGGGATGGCGCAGGCGGTGGCGAAGTCATTGGCGGTGCCGAGCGGCACGATGCCGAGCGCCGGGCGCTGCGCCGGGGAAACCTGGTAGAGCGCGGTAGCGATTTCATTGATGGTGCCGTCACCGCCACCGGCAATCACTGTGTCTGCGCCGAGGGCTGCGGCCTCTGCCACAAACCGCCCGGCGTCGCCCTGTTCCCAGGTCACGCGGACATGCAGGGTCACGCCATCCTGACGCAGGGCATTGACCGCCTGGCGGAGATCGTCGTTCCCCGCCCCTTTTCCATTGAGGATCAGTACATTGACTGATGATTCTGACATCGCAAACTCCCGGCTGTAAAGCGGACCACGGGCACCATGCCCCAGACTGAGTATAAGATAAACCAGAACGGCCGCAGGCCGGTACTGGCGATCCGGCGGCCAAAATAAAGCAGATAAATCTTAGGGCTAAAGCAATAGCGGAAAAAAGCGGCGAATAAAAGAGAAAAAAAGAAGATAAATCATCCTTTTTTATTTCCCGATGTTTTTTATAACAGCAAAAAAGAGAAAACGGCCCGCCCATAATGAAAGAAATAGTCAATGAAAGGCAGAAATGAAATATGCCGCCCTTTTTATTGTATTAATTTCAACCTCCTGATAAAAAAGAAAAAGCCGGGCCAAGGGAGATTGGTCCGGCGAAGGAGGTGGTTCCTGAATATCAGTAAAGCTGTTTTTGATTCTTAATTAGCGCCCCAGATAGTACGCATCAATACAGCCTATTGATGTGATCGGATTCTAAAAACCATTAAAAAGCCGGATGCCTGTTACGGCTATTTGGCCGCGCTGTGCGGCAGGTTACGCAACAGCAGGGCAAACCGGGTATCGAGGCTGTCCGGCACCGGCACCCAGACGATATGCCCGTCACCCGGCGCGACGTCCACGTCCTCCCCTTTCTGGTTGCGGATCGTCTCCAGGGTAAACACCAGATTCCCGGCCGGGGTCATCAGCTCCACGCTGTCACCGCGCAGGAAACGGTTTTTGACCGCCACTTCGGCCCAGCCTTCCCGGCGCTCGCCGGTAAACTCACCGACAAACTGCTGGCGATCGGACATCGAATGCCCATAGGCGTAGTTCTGCTTCTCATCATGGGTATGGCGGCGCAGGAACCCTTCGGTGTAGCCGCGGTGCGCCAGCCCTTCCAGTGTGGTGAGCAGCGTTGGGTCGAACGGCTTGCCGGCCACGGCGTCATCAATCGCCCGGCGGTAAACCTGCGCGGTGCGGGCGCAGTAGTAGAAGGATTTGGTGCGCCCCTCAATTTTCAGCGAGTGCACGCCCAGTTTCGTCAGCTGGTCAACATGCTGGATGGCGCGCAGATCTTTGGAGTTCATGATGTAGGTGCCGTGCTCATCCTCAAACGCGGACATCGCCTCGTCCGGGCGCTGGCGCTCCGCCAGCATAAACACCCGGTCAGTCGGCGCGCCGATGCCGAGCGTCGGCTCCACCTGCTGCACGGCAATCGGTTCATGCTGGTGGACGATGTTGCCCACGTCATCCTCTTTGCCTTCCTGCACGTTATATTCCCAGCGGCAGGCGTTGGTGCAGGTGCCTTGGTTCGGGTCACGTTTGTTGATATAGCCCGACAGCAGGCAGCGCCCGGAATAGGCCATGCAGAGCGCGCCGTGCACGAAGACTTCCAGCTCCATCTCCGGCACCTGGCGGCGGATCTCCGCGATCTCTTCCAGCGCCAGCTCGCGTGACAGGATCACCCTGGTCAGCCCCATCTGCTGCCAGAATTTTACCGTGGCCCAGTTCACGGCGTTCGCCTGCACCGACAGGTGCACCGGCATCTGCGGGAACGCCTCGCGCACCAGCATGATCAACCCCGGATCGGACATGATCAACGCATCCGGCCCCATTTCCACCACCGGTTGCAGGTCTTGCAGGAAGGTTTTCAGCTTGGCGTTATGCGGGGCGATGTTCACCACCACATAAAACTTTTTGCCCAGCGCGTGCGCCTCGCGGATGCCGAGTGCCAGGTTCTCGTGGTTAAACTCATTGTTGCGCACCCGCAGGCTGTAGCGCGGCTGCCCGGCATACACCGCGTCGGCACCGTAGGCGAAGGCATAACGCATATTTTTCAGCGTGCCGGCAGGCGACAGCAGCTCGGGGGTAAAGGATGTTGATGACATGATACGGCTCTTCTGATGACAGGTCAGGCTGCGCCGCAGGGCGCAGGGAACATAAAACAGGAAACCACGGGGGAAATACCCGCAAAAAGACTAAGGCCGGAATTGTAGGCGGATGCGCGCGCCGGTGCAATGCCGGCAGCCGGCGCGCAGGGGGGCATAAGAGGGAAGGATCAGTGGGTCAGGTCCCGGATGTCGGTGCTGGTGCCGTGCCGCGTGGCGGATTTGATGCCGTTGCGCGCCGCGCTTTCGGAACTGTACAGCTCGCTTATGCCAATCACCTGATAGTTTTTGGCTTTAAGCACGAAATAGGGCTGATTGTTGTTGCTGTGTTTCACTTCATATTGCGCCTCATCCTGCGCATTGGTCTGCACGGAACTGATGCCGTTCTCTGCCGAGGCTTTGCTGGCGTACATCTCGCTGTTAAGAATGATCTCGCCGTTGCCGGCTTTCAGTTCAAAATGGTAGCGTCCGTTTTTGGCTTTTTTAATCTCATAATGCCCGTCTGCCATGGTAGGGGTCTCCTCTTTCAGAATACTCCGACCAAGTGTAGCCAAGCGGAATTCGACCGGCATGATCAAAAAGTGACCAGTTACGCCTTTGATAAAAAGATGTGATCATGGTCAGAATTCTGTCATAGAGGGCGCGCAACCGGCCGGAAACAGCCGGTTACTCCCTGTTTTTAGCCGGTTCATCCAGGGGGCGGCGGGCTATTCCAGATGGCAGGCGTCCGCTTCCCAGCGATAGCCCACGCCATACACCGCACGGATAAACGGCTTTTCACCGTCGATTGCCTCGAGTTTGCGGCGCAGGTTTTTGATATGGCTGTCGATAGTGCGGTCAGTCACCACCCGGTAATCATCATAGAGGTGGTTGAGCAGCTGCTCGCGGGAAAAGACGTGGCCGGGCTGCATCGCCAGCGTTTTCAGCAGGCGGAACTCCGCCGGGGTCAAATCGAGGACTTCACCCTGGTACACCGCCTGAAAACGCGCCTCGTCAATGCGCAGCGCGTAGGCGTCCGCCGGGGCTTCCTGCACCCGCAGGCAGCGGCGCAGAATGGTTTTCACCCGGGCCACCACTTCGCGCGGGCTGTAGGGTTTGCAGATGTAGTCATCCGCGCCGATCTCCAGCCCCAGCAGGCGGTCGATCTCCTCGATTTTGGCCGTCACCATCATGATCGGCACCTCGGAGAAGCGGCGGATCTCACGGCAGATGGTCAGGCCGTCAGTACCGGGCAGCATCAAATCCAGCAGGATCATCGCCGGGGGCTGGCTTTTCACCGCCGGGACGACCTCGTCACCGTGTGTCAGCCAGCGGGTCTGGTACCCGGCGGCATCCAGGTAATCCACCAGCAACTGGCCCAGTTTCGGTTCATCTTCCACAATCATGATTTGCAGCGGGGTATCGCTGTGATGGTCGTTCATCGTAGTCCTTCAGCAGGGTTAATTAGCGGCAGGCGCACACAGAGTGAAATACCGCCCAGTGGGGAATGGGCCGCGCGGATACTGCCGCCGTGGGCATCCACAATATTCTGGCAGATCGCCAGCCCCAGCCCGGAGCCGCCGCTGGCGCGGTTGCGCGAGCCTTCCGTGCGGTAAAAACGCTCAAATATCCGCCCCAGCTGATCGTCGCTCAGGCCGGGCGCGCTGTCTTCAAAATAGAGCAGCAGGCTTTTCTCCTGCTTTTCACCGCGGATCAGCAGCCTGCCACCCGGATCAGTGTAGCGCAGGCTGTTCTCCAGCAGGTTATTGAACAATTGGGTCAGCCGGTCTGGGTCGCCGAAGACGATCGCCTGCGGCGGCAGGCTGCTGGCGATGGTCAGCTGTTTGCCGTTGAAACGCTCGCGGAACGCCGCTTCCGCCAGCTGGGCCAGGTGCACCGCGTCCACCGGCTCTTTGCGGTAAGCCAGCGCCCCGGCATCCGACAGCGAGAGCTGGTGCAGGTCATCCACCAGTTTGGTGAGGATCGCGACTTCCGCCTGCAAAGAGAGCAGCGACTCCGGGCTGAGGCGGCGCACGCCGTCCTGCATCGCCTCCATCTCACCGCGCAGCACCGCCAGCGGGGTGCGCAGCTCATGGGAAATATCCGCCATAAAGGCGCGGCGCATCTGCTCGTTTTTCTCAAGCGTGGTGGCCAGCAGGTTGAAATCATGCGCCAGCTTGCCCAGCTCATCCTGCGAATCCACTTCCACCCGCGTGGAGAAATCCCCGGCGGCCAGCCGGTGGGTGCCGTTGACCAGCCGTTTTACCGGTGCCAGCATCCCGCGTGACAGCAGCCAGGTGGCCGCGGCCGCCAGCAGCGCCGAGAACGCGGCGATCATCCAGCTGGTGCGCCGTTGCTGGCGGTCAAAGCTGATGTCGGTGTTGCGCGTCAGCCGCTCCACCGGTGAGGAGACCAGCATCCCGACCTGCCGCCCATCCACCCGGATCGGCCGCTGCATCCCCTCCGGCGGCACCGGCGAACGCGGCCCCACCAGCGGTTTTCCCTGCTCATCCAGCACCCAGAACTGGGTGCGCCAGCCGTGCGGCGGCAGGTTGGGGTTCTCCTCCTCGTTCTGCTCGAAGGAGCGCAGCATCCGGTAAATCACTTTGTTGTCTTTGCGCAGGAACGTCCAGCTGCCGTGCTCCTGGTACTGATCCTCCAGCGACTCGCCAATCATCTCGATCCGCTGCTCGTTGCCGTGGCGGATGTAGTCAATAAAGCCGTGCTCAAAACTCAGGCGCACGCCCCAGTGCATGGTGATCAACACCAGCATACAGGCGGCAAAAATCGCCAGGAACAGCTTGCCGGTAATGCCGATTCTCATGAGGACTCCGTGTTGCGGGTATGACGGGGTTGCCCGGCGCTGACCGGGGCGGCGGTGTCCGGCACACGGTGGAAAATCAGCGCCGGCAGGGCGATGATCACCGCGAGGCAAAGGTAGGTGAAAATAAACGCCCGCTGCACTTCCGGTGAGCCGGTCAGCGCCGCGGCGCTGTCATGCTGCATAAATGCACCCAGCAGGATGCCCGCCGCGCTGACGCCGAGGCTCATCGACAATTGCATCACCATCGACAGCAAACTGTTGCCGCTGCTTGCCAGCCGGTTCGGCAGATCTTTCAGCGTCAGGGTGTTCATGCTGGAGAAGCGCAGCGAGTTGACCATACCGAGCAAAAACAGCGTCACCGGGATAAGCAAAGTCCACCCGGCCAGCCCCACCGCCGGGGTCAGCAGGCTGGCCACGGCCAGCAGCAGCGTGGACACCACCAGCGCGCGGCGGTAGCCAAAGCGGCTCACCACCCGCACCACGATGCGTTTCATGCTCATGCTGCCGAGCACCATCGGCACCATCATCAGCCCGGCGTGGAACGGGGAAAAGCCCAGCCCGACCTGTAAAAACACCGGCGTCATAAACGGCAACATGCCGCTGCCGAGCCGCCCGAGCAGGCTGCCGGTAAGGCCGATTTTATAGGTCGGGGTGCGGAACAGGCGCATCGGGAACAGCGCCGCCGGGTTGAGGTGCGCATACTGCCAATACGCCAGCAGCGCTGCCGCGCCGGCAAACACCAGCCAGCCGAGATCCGCGGCACTCAGCCCCAGCGCGCGCTGGCCGTCGAGCGCCAGCGTCAGGGTCGCCATCGCCACCGCCAGCAGCACAAAGCCGCGCAGGTCGAAACGGCGGGTCTTCAGCGTGTGGTTCGGCATCAGCATCAGCGTCGCCACCGCCCCGGCAATCCCCACCGGCAGGTTAATCAGGAAGATCCAGTGCCAGCTGGCATACTCCACCAGAAAGCCGCCGAGCGCCGGGCCGAGCAGCGGGCCAATCTGCCCCGGCAGGGTCACGAACGTCATCGCGGCCATATACTGCTCGCGCGGCACGATCTTCAGCACCGTCAGCCGCCCGACCGGCACCATCATCGCCCCGCCGATGCCCTGGACAACCCGTGCCAGCACCAGCTGGTTCAGGGTGCCGGAGGCGGCGCAGAACAGCGACCCGAGGGTGAACAGCACAATCGCCGCGAAAAACACCCACTTCACGCCGATGCGATCCGCCAGCCAACCGCTGGCGGGCAGCATCACCGCCACCGTCATCACATACGCCACAATCACCGTATGCATATGCAGCGGGCTTTCGCCCAGGCTGGTGGCCATCGAGGGCAGGGCGGTGATCACAATGGTGGTGTCGAGCGTCTGCATGAAAAAGCCAAAGGCGACAATCCACAGTTGCCAGCGGACAGCGGGGGAATAGGCGGGCATTGGGTCAGTTCTCCTCCTGAGGACGTGGGATCGCGGCGGCCGGGCGCAACCGGCTGCGCAGGCGATCAAAAAACAGGTAGACCACCGGCGTGGTGTAGAGGGTCAGCACCTGGCTGACCAGCAGGCCGCCGACGATGGTTATGCCCAGCGGCTGGCGCAGCTCTGCGCCGTCGCCCTGGGTCAGCGCCAGCGGCAGCGCGCCGAACAGCGCCGCCAGGGTGGTCATCAGAATCGGCCGGAAACGCAGCAGGCTGGCCTGGAAAATCGCCTCGCGCGCGGTGAGGTGGCCGCGCCGCTGCGCCTCCAGCGCGAAATCGACCATCATTATTGCATTCTTTTTCACGATGCCGATCAACAGCAACACCCCTATCAGTGCAATCAGGCTGAACGGCGTATCGAACGCCTCCAGCGCCAGCAGCGCGCCCAGCCCGGCGGAGGGCAGGGTGGAGAGGATGGTCAGCGGGTGGACGTAACTCTCATACAGCACCCCCAGCACAATGTAGATGGTGGCGATGGCCGCGAGGATAAGCAGCACCTGCGAGCGCTGCGTCTCCTGGAACACCTGCGCCGTGCCGGCGAACTGGCCGCGCACCGTGGGCGGCACCCGAAGTTCCGTCATGGTGCGCTGCACCGCGGCGGTGGCATCCGACAGGCTGACGCCGTCCGGCAGGTTAAACGAGATGGTCGAGGCGGCCGACAACCCCTGGTGGCTCACCGACAGCGGCGCGTTGGCCGGTTGCCAGCGGGCAAAGTAGGAGAGCGGCACCGGCTTGCCGTCGCTGTTGGTGACGAACATCTGGTCAAGCGCGCTGACGTCCTGGTTATAGGCGGCGGCCACTTCCATCACCACTTTGTACTGATTAAGCGGTTGATAAATGGTGGAAATCTGGCGCTGGCCGAAGGCGTTATTCAACAGCGCGTTGGCATCCGCCACGCTGATGCCGAGCCGTGCCATCGCGTCGCGGTCATAAATCAGCCCCAGCTCTGCGCCGCTGTCCTCCTGGTCGGAGTTCACATCCTCCAGCTCCGGCAGTTTCGCCAGCGCTGCCCGTACCTGCGGCTCCCAGGTGCGCAGGTCGTTCAGCTCGTCGGCCAGCAGGGTGAACTGGTACCCGGCGTTGGACTGCCGCGCGCCGACGCGGATGTCCTGCACCGGCACCAGGAACAGGCTGGCCCCCGGCTCTTTCGCCAGCTTGACGCGCAGCCGGGCAATCACCTGCTGCGCGCTCTCGCGGCGTTCGCCGAGCGGTTTGAGCGAAATGTACATCGAGCCGACGTTGATGCGGTTGCCGGTAAAGCCGGTGACACTCTCGACCGCCGGATCCGCGCCGACAATCGTCATAAAATCTTCCAGCTTATGGCGCATCGCGCGGAACGAGATGCTCTGGTCGCCCTGGATGTAGCCGAGCAACCGGCCGGTGTCCTGCTCCGGGAAGAAGGTTTTCGGGATGCTGATATAGAGCCACACCGTCAGCCCGATGGTCGCCAGCAACAGCAGCCCCACCAGCCGCGCATGGTTCAGCACCCGGTTCAGCGAACGGCCGTACGCCTGTTGCAGCCGGTTGAGCCAGCGGGTGACGCCGCGCGGTTCCGGGTGCGGCATCCCCGGCCAGGCCGGGGGCTGCGGCCGCAGGATGCGCGCGCACATCATCGGCGTCAGCGTCAGGGAGACCACCAGCGACAGCCCGATCGCCACCGACAGCGTCACGGCAAACTCATGGAACAGCCGCCCCGGCAGCCCCTCCATCAGCAGCAGCGGGATAAACACCGCCACCAGCGAAACGCTCATCGACAGCACGGTAAAGCCGACCTCTTTCACCCCCAGCAGCGCCGCGGGCAGCGGTTTCATGCCTGACTCAATGTGGCGGGCGATATTCTCCAGCACCACGATGGCGTCATCCACCACAAAGCCGGTGGCGATGGTCAGCGCCATCAGCGACAGGTTATTCAGGCTGAAGCCGCACAGATACATGGCGGCAAAGGTACCGATCAGCGACACCGGCACCGCCACCGCCGGGATAAACGTGGCACGGCCCGAACGCAGGAACAGGAACACCACCAGGATCACCAGCGCCACCGCGATAATCAGCGACTGCTCCACCTCATGCAGCGAGGCACGGATGGTGGGCGATCTGTCCTGCGCCACCGCCAGCGTCATGGTGGCAGGCACTGCCTGGCGCAGCGCAGGCAGCGCCGCCCGCACCCGGTCTACGGTGGCGATGATGTTGGCGTCCGCCGTGCGCCGCACCAGGATGAGCACCGCCGGTTTGGCGTTGCTCATCCCGGCGTTGTGCACATCCTGCGAGCCGTCCTGCACCTGCGCCACGTCCTGCAACCGCACTGCCGCGCCGTTGTGGTAGTGCACAATCAGCGGCTGGTAGTCGCGCGCCTCGGTCAGGGCGTCATTGGCCTGCAACTGCCAGCGCCGGTCGCCGGACTCCACCGCGCCCTGCGGTTTGCGCACGTTGGCCTGGCTAATCGCCTCGCGCACCTCATCCAGCGACACGCCCTGGTTGAACAGCGCCTGCGGGTTGAGCGCCACCCGCACCGCAGGCAGCGAGCTGCCGCCCACCGTGACATCCCCGACCCCTTCAATCTGGGCGATTTTCTGCACCAGCCGGGTGCTGGCGACGTCATACATCTGCACCGGGCTGTAGGTGTCGGAGGTCAGTGTCAGGATCATCACCGGCGCATCGGAAGGGTTGGCCTTGCGGTAGGTCGGCCGGTTCGGCATCCCGCTCGGCAGCAGGCTCTGCGCGGCATTCAGCGCCGCCTGCACATCCCGCGCGGCGCCGTCGATGTTCCGGTCGAGGTCAAACTGCATCACGATGGTGGTGCTGCCGAGCGAACTGCGCGAGGTCATCTCATTGATGCCGGCAATGCGCCCCAGCGCCCGCTCCAGCGGCGTCGCCACCGATGACGCCATGGTCTCCGGCGAGGCACCGGGCAGCGAGGCGGTGACCTGGATCACCGGGTAGTCCACCGCCGGCAGCGGCGACACCGGCAGCCGGAGGAACCCCAGCAGCCCGGCCAGCACAATTGCCGCCGTCAGCAGGGTGGTCGCCACCGGGCGATGGATAAACAGGGCAAAAAATTTCACTGTGGGCGCGGCTCCTGCGGGTGCGGGCGGGCGCGGCGCGCCAGCCGGTCAAACAACAGGTAGATAACCGGTGTGGTAAACAGCGTCAGCACCTGGCTGACTATCAGCCCGCCCACCATGCAGATGCCGAGCGGGCGGCGCAACTCCGCGCCGACGCCGGTAGCCAGCATCAGCGGCAGCGCACCGAGCAGCGCCGCCAGCGTGGTCATCAGAATCGGCCGGAAGCGCAGCAGGCACGCCTGGTAGATCGCCTCGTAGGGCGTCATGCCCTGGTCGCGTTCCGCCGCCAGCGCGAAGTCGATCATCATGATGGCGTTCTTCTTCACAATGCCGATCAGCAGGATGATGCCGATAATCGCGATCACATCCAGCGCGCTGCCTGCCAGCATCAGCGCCAGCAACGCGCCGACCCCGGCAGTCGGCAGCGTGGAGAGGATGGTCACCGGGTGGATAAAGCTCTCATAGAGTACGCCGAGCACGATGTACATCGTCACCACCGCCGCCAGAATCAGCCACAGCGTGCTGCCGAGGGCTGCCTGGAACGCCAGCGTCGCCCCCTGGAAGCGGGTGGTGATGTCCTCGGGCAGGTTGAGCTGCTGCTCCGCCTGCGTCACCGCCTGCACCGCATCACCCAGCGCATAGCCGGGGCTGACGTTGAAGGAGATCATCGCCGACGGCAACTGGTCCTGATGGTTGACAGACAGCGGCCCGAAACGCTGCTCAACCCGTGCGATGCTGCTGAGCGGCACACGGTTGCCGTCACTGCCGTTGAGCCAGACCTCACCCAGCGCCGCCAGCCCCGGCGTGTGGGTGGTGTCCTGCCCCAGCACCACCCGGTACTGGTTCGCCTGGGTGTAGATGGTGGAAACCAGCCGCTGGCCGAAGGCGTTGTAGAGCGCGTTGTCGATGTCCGCCATGCTGATGCCGAGGCGGCTGGCGCTGTCGCGGTCGATGTTGACGTACGCCACCGGCCCCTTGTCCTGCCAGTCGCTGCTCACTTCCTGGAGTTCGGGGGCCTGTTCCAGTTTTTCCAGCAGTTGCGGCACCCATTCGCTCAGGGATTCCAGCGACATCGCCTGCAAGGTGAACTGGTACTGGGTACGGTTGACCTGCGTATCGATGGTGAGATCCTGCACCGGTTGCAGGTAGAGCCGCACACCCGGCACGCCCGCCACCGCCTGTTGCAGGCGCGGGATAATGGTGTCTACCCGGTCATCACGCTCCTCCAGCGGTTTCAGGGTGATCTGCAACCGGCCGGTGTTCAGCGTGGCGTTGGTGCCGTCCACGCCGACAAACGAGGTCAGCCCGGCGACGGCCGGGTCACGCAGCAGGATCGCCGCGACCTGTTGCTGGCGCGTGGCCATGTTGCTGAACGAGACCGACTGCGGCGCTTCCAGCGTGCCCTGGATCAGGCCGTTGTCCTGCACCGGGAAAAAGCCTTTGGGGATCAGCAGGTAGAGCAGGGCGGTCAGCAGCAGGGTAGAGATCGCCACGCCCAGCGTCAGCCACGGGTGGCCGAGCACCCCCTTCAGCATCCGGCCGTAGCCTGCAATCACCCGGTCAAAAAAGCGTTCGCTGGCGCGTGAGAAACGGTTCTGCTTGCGCAGCGCCTCGTGGCTCAGCATCCGCGCGCACATCATCGGCGTCAGCGTCAGGGACACCACCGCCGAAATCAGGATCGCCACCGCCAGCGTTACCGCAAATTCGCGGAACAACCGCCCGACGATGTCGCCCATAAACAGCAGCGGGATCAGCACCGCAATCAGTGAGAAAGTCAGCGAGATAATGGTGAACCCGATCTCGCCCGCCCCTTTCAGCGCCGCCGTGAGCGGCGGGTCGCCGCGTTCGATGTAGCGCGAGATGTTCTCAATCACCACGATCGCGTCATCCACCACAAAGCCGGTGGCGATGGTCAGCGCCATCAGCGTCAGGTTGTTGATCGAAAAGCCGAGGAAATACATCGCGGCAAAGGTGCCGATCAGTGACAGCGGCACCGCAATGCTGGGGATAAGCGTGGCGGCGGCGTTGCGCAGGAACAGGTAAATCACCATCACCACCAGCGCGATCGACAGCAGCAATTCAAACTGCACATCACTGACCGAGGCGCGGATCGCCGTGGTGCGGTCGGTGACCAGCGTCACCTCCACCGAGGCGGGCAGGCCGGCGCGCAGTGACGGCAGCAGCGCGCGGATGCTGTCCGCCGTGGTCAGCACGTTGGCCCCCGGCTGGCGCTGCACATTCAGCACAATCGCCGGTTTGGTATCGGCCCAGGCGGCCAGTTTGCTGTTTTCCGCCCCCTGGTGAATCGTCGCGACCTCGCCGAGCCGCACCGGCGCGCCGTTCTGGTAGGCGATGATCAGTTGGCGGTAATCCTCAGCGGATTTCATCTGGTCATTGGCGGCCAGCGTCACCGAGCGCGCCGGGCCGTCCAGGCTGCCTTTGGCGGAGTTGACGTTGGCGTTGCTGATGGCGGTGCGGATGACTTCGCTGTCCAGCCCGCGCGCTGCCACGGCAGCGGCATTCATCTCCACCCGTACGGCCGGGCGCTGGCCGCCGGAGAGGGTCACCAGCCCGACGCCGCTGACCTGCGACATTTTCTGCGCCACACGGGTTTCGGCCATGTCCTCGACCTGCGTCATCGGCAGGGCATCGGACGTCAGCGCCAGCGTCATGATCGGCGGGTCAGCCGGGTTCACTTTGCTGTAGATCGGCGGATAGGGGAGATCGTCCGGCAGCAGGTTGGTGGCGGCGTTAATCGCGGCCTGCACCTCCTGTTCCGCCACGTCCAGCGGCAGCGTCAGCTGGAACTGGAGGGTAATCACCGACGCGCCGCCTGAGCTTTGCGATGACATGGTTTTCAGGCCGGACATCTGGCCGAACTGGTGCTCCAGCGGCGCAGTCACCGCCGAGGTGGTGACGTCCGGGCTGGCACCGGGGTAGAGCGTCACCACCTGCATGGTGGGGTAGTCCACCTGCGGCAGCGCCGACACCGGCAGGGCGCGGTAGCCGATAATCCCGGCCAGCAGGATCGCCACCATCAGCAAGGTGGTGGCGACCGGGCGCAGGATAAACTGGCGGGACGGGCCGCCGGTGTGGTCCGGGGGCATCACCTGCATCAGGAATGCCCCCCGGCGGCCGCTGGGTTACGCGGGTGCCGGCGGCCCGTTGGTGCAGCGTCAGCCGGTGCCGCGGCGTGGGGCGCGGCCTCATCGTTGCTCAGCACCTCGACTTTCAGCCCCTCTTTCAGGCGGTCGAGGCCATCTGTCACCACCCGCGCCCCGGCGCTCAGCCCGGCGGCGATCACCACCTGCCGGCTGTCCTGGGTGCCCAGCGTGACGATGTGCTTGCTCACCTGGTTCTGGGCGTCCAGCACCCAGACGTAGTTGCCGTCATTGCCCATCTGGATGGCGGCGGCCGGCACCACCACGGCATCGGCCACGGTGTTCACCTTCACCCGCGCATTCACGAACTGGTTGGGGAACAACATGCCGTCATCATTGCTGAAGCGCGCCTTGATTTTGATGGTGCCGGTGGTGGCATCAATCTGGTTATCGAGGCTCAGCAGCGCGCCTTCCGCCACTTTCACGGTATTGGTGCGATCCCACGCCTCGACCGGCACCGGGCGGCCCGATTGCTGCGCCCGCAGCAGGGTCGGGATGGTGTCTTCCGGCAGGGTGAACACCACATCAATCGGGCGGGTCTGGGTCAGGATCACCAGCCCGGTGGTGTCGCCGCTGGTAATATAGTTGCCGATGTCGACCTGTTTCAGCCCGACGCGGCCATCAATCGGCGCAGTGATGCGGCTGTAGTCCAGCTGGAGCCGGGCGCTGGCTACCGCGCCCTGGTCAGCTTTGACGCTGCCTTCGCTCTCCCGCACCAGCGACTGCTGGGCATCCAGCTCCTGCTGGGAGATCAGGTTGGTTTTGCCGAGTTTCTGGTAACGCGCCAGGTCTTGCCGGGCATTGGCCAGCGTCGCCTGATCTTTCGCCAGTTGCCCCTCGGCCTGCGTCAGCGCCACCTGATAGGGGCGCGGGTCAATTTCTGCCAGCAGTTGCCCGGCCTTGACCTGCTGCCCTTCGGTGAAGTGCAGCGCCATCAACTCGCCGTCCACCCGGCTTTTCACCGTCACGGTATTGGCGGCGGTCACGGTGCCCAGCCCGGTGAGGTAGTGCGGCACGCTCTGGGTGGTAGCGAGGGCGGCCTGCACCGGCGGCGGCGCGGCCTGATGGCGGCCGCCGCGGCCCTGTGGCCGGTTTGTCGCGTTCTGATCGGCAGGCGGTTCAGCGATAAAAAAATGCCAGGCAGCAAACGCCGCCAGTAACACCACCAGCCAGACCAGCAGGCGGCGCAGGGGAATACGTCGTTTTTGGGAAGCATTCATAGGAGTGAACATAATCTCCGTTGTTCAGAGTCCAGGCGAACCGATTCAGGGGATAGCAACGTCAGGCCAATTGCGCCAATAGGGTAGCAGTGTAGCGACTCCGGGCATCAGAAAAAATGAAGGAAATATGAAGTCCATGTCAGGGCGTGTCAGGGCGTATCAGGCGGTGGCGAAAGTGAAAGCGGTTATAACCTCAGGCGATATCGTTCCTGTGCTACTTCATTTCGTGTGCAATAATTTTGCTGTTAATCATAACCTCACTAAGGAGATCAGCATGACACAGCGCACACTGGGCCGTTCCGGGATTCAGGTTCCCTCTCTGACGTTTGGCGGCAATGTTTTTGGCTGGACGATTGATCAGAACGCCTCGTTCAGCATCCTGGATGCGTTACTCGACCATCAGCTGAATTTCATCGACACTGCGGATGTGTACTCCCACTGGGCGCCGGGCAACCACGGCGGCGAATCGGAAACCATCATCGGCAACTGGCTGAAGAAAAGCGGCAAACGTGAGCAGATCGTGCTGGCGACCAAAGTGGGGAAACCGATGGGTGAGGGCAAATCCGGCCTCTCCCCGCGCTACATCCGCGAGGCGATTGAGGCGTCGCTGACACGCCTGCAAACCGATTATGTGGATCTTTACCAGTCCCATGATGACGACCAGGACACGCCGCTTGCCGAGACGCTGGCGACGTTCGACGCGCTGATTAAAGAGGGCAAGGTACGGGCCATCGGCGCGTCCAACTACAGTGCAGAGCGGCTGGCCGAAGCGCTGAAGGTGAGTGAGCAGCAGGGCATCGCCCGCTATGAGACACTGCAACCGGAGTACAACCTCTATGACCGCCAGGGTTACGAGAGCGGGCTGGAGCAGGTGGCGCAGGCGAACCAGCTTGGGGTCATCGGTTACTATTCGCTGGCCAGCGGCTTTTTGTCCGGGAAATACCGCCGCCCGGAGGATGCCGGGAAAAGTGCGCGCGGTGAGGGTGTGGTGAAAAGCTACCTCAACGAACGCGGCCGGAAGATTTTGACCGCGCTGGATCAGGTGGCGGAGAAGCACCGCGTCAGCCCGACGCAGGTATCGCTGGCGTGGCTGATTGCCCGGCCGAGCGTGACCGCGCCGATCGTCAGCGCGACATCGCTGGCGCAACTGGAGGATTTGGCCGGGGCAGCGAGGCTGGCGCTGGACGCAGAGGATATTCAGGCATTAGATCAGGCGAGTGCTTACTAGGCGTTTGAGCGAACGCAGAGTGCTTTTGCTTTAAGGGATGATATGCGGGCCTGAGAAGGTTGCGTTGGCATGCGGCCGGCATCTTTCTGCAGCCCCGCTGCCGCCACCGCGCAAGGGGCGCGTAGGCGCGCGCCCCTTGCATCCCCACGCCTTGGGTGCCCCGGCTGAATCATTGGCCGCTCTCGCGGCTCCCCTCATTGCGCCTCCGGGCTGTTCGGGCCGCCGCAGACACGCTCCCGGCGTGGCTGCGACTTTCGCGGGCGTCCTGCCCGCTCACCCGGCCCTGCGGCTCCACTCGGCAATGATTTTTACGCCCCCACCAGACTGCAAATCTTTGAGTATGTAAGGAAAGAGTAGGGGCGGATTTTCTTTTACCGGTAAAGCACCTCTGCCCAGCGGGCGAGACCGGCGGTGACAGAGCCGAAATCGTTGCCGCCGACCAGCGGGATGCCGGGTAACTGCGCCTGCAACGCGGCGCGCAGCAGCGGGGAACGGGCGCTGCCGCCGGTGAGGTAGATGACGTCCGGCGTGACGGCGCTGCCTTCCAGCGCCACCGTCACCTGCTCCTGAATGCGCGCCAGCGGCTGGCTTATCGCCTCGCCTAACTGCTGCTGGGTGATGCGTTCGCTCAGGGAGGCTTCCACGAAGTCCAGCGCGGTGCGGATCTCGGCGTCGTGGGAGAGGGCGATTTTGCTCTCTTCCGCGGCGCGCACCAGCCGGTAGCTCAGGCGCTGCTGGTACACCTTCAGTAAACGCTGCACGCGCGCCGGGTCGGCGGCGTCACGGATCAGGTCACGCAGCAGACGGCCGTTGGCCACGCTGTAAAAATCACTCTGCGCCGGGACATCGTTGGTCGCCACCGCGTTCCAGAACGGCAGCGCCGGGATGCCCAGCCCTTTGGTGGTTTCACTGCCGAGGCCGCACAGCGGCATCAACTGGCGGAAAGCCAGCATAATGTCCAGATCGTTCCCGCCTACGCGGCAGCCGCTGTGGCCCAGCAAACTCTGCTGGCGATCGGCCTGGTTGCGCCAGGTCGGCCCCATCAGCAGCACCGAACAGTCGGTGGTACCGCCGCCGATGTCCACCACCAGCACCGTCTTCTCTTGTGTCAGTGTTGCCTCGAAATCCAGCCCCGCCGCCACCGGCTCAAACTGGAATTCAATGTCCCGGAAACCGGCACGGGCCGCTGCCCGGTGCAGGATGCCCTGCGCCTGCTGGTTCGCCTCGTCACCGCCGGTGCCCTGGAAGTTGACCGGGCGGCCAATCACCGTCTGCGTAATCGGCTGTTGCAGGGTGTTCTCCGCCTGGCGCTTGATGTGGAACATCATGGCGCACACCAGATCCTCAAACAGCGCGATCTGCTGCGGCTTCAGCCCATTGGCACCCAAAAAGGATTTCGGCGATTTAACGAAGTAAACCTCTTCCGGGTCTTCCACGTAGTGCCCCAGCGCCGCCAGCCCGAACAGCACGCTGTCCGCGTTGACCGGGATGTCTTCTTCACGGTTGAGGTTGATGGCGCGGCGCAGCAATTGCTGGTTCTCATCACTGCCGGTCGGGACCTGCCAGTGACGATGTAAGCACTCACTGACTGCCTCGCGCGTCGGGGCGGCCAGCATGGAGGGCAGGTAGGGTGTCTCATTCTCCAGCGGCAGCAACACGGCGTCGCCCTCGCGCATTACCGCCACTGAACAGTTTGCCGTGCCATAGTCAAAACCGATAAACATCTCTTACCCCCATGCCAAATAAAAGGGCGCGACTTTACCGGAGAGCGGCGCATCGGGCAAGCCAAACCCGCCGCCCCGCGTTGATGGGGTGAAATTAACCGCGGTTATTTTACTCAGCTCCTATACTCCTGATACCGCCCCCGCCGGCTGTTTTATCAACCGCGTCTTAACGTTATGCCACAAGAAAGTCATGCGGTGCCTGGGATGGACTACGCTATGCGGCGGCTGTTCCTTTTGGTTCATTTCTCTTTTTCATTTTTGGCGCGATACCTTATGAAAACACCACGTACTGTACGTTCTGCCTGCTCACTGATGATCCCGGCGTTGCTGCCGTGGCTACCCCCCACCGCCCAGGCGGCGGACACCGATGAACAAACGATGGTGGTCACCGCCACCCCGGCCCCGGCCGGACTGTCAGAACTCGATTCCCCGGCCGCCGTCAGCGTGGTGAACGGGGAGGAGTTCCGCCGGGCGAAACCGGAAATCAACCTCTCCGAGAGCCTGGGCGCGGTGCCCGGCCTGCAGGTGCAAAACCGGCAGAACTATGCGCAGGATTTGCAGCTCTCGGTGCGCGGCTTCGGCGCACGTTCGATGTACGGCGTGCGCGGCGTGCGCATCTACGTTGACGGCATCCCGGCCACCATGCCCGACGGGCAGGGCTACACCTCCAACATTGACCTCAACTCGGTTGACCGGGTAGAAGTGCTGCGCGGCCCCTATTCGGCACTCTACGGCAACGCGTCCGGCGGGGTGGTGAATGTGGATACCGTCACCGGCAGCCAGCCCACGACGCTGGAAGCGGGCATGAACTACGGCAGTTACGGCAGCTGGCGCTACGGCGTAAAAGCCACCGGGGCCACCGGCGACGGCACCCAGGCCGGGGACGTCAACTACGCCGTCTCCGCCACCCGGTTCACCACCCACGGCTACCGTGACCACAGCGGCGCGCAAAAAAACCTCGGCAACGCCAAACTCGGCGTGCGCATTGATGATGTCAGCACCCTGACGCTGATTTTCAACAGCGTGGACATCGACGCCGATGACCCCGGCGGCCTGACCAATGCCCAGTGGCATGACAACCCGCGCCAGGCGACGCGCGCAGAGCAGTTCAATACCCGCAAAACCACCACCCAGACCCAGGCCGGGCTGCGCTACCAGCGCGAGCTGAGCGAGAAGGATGACCTGAGCATCATGGCTTATGCCGGGCAGCGGGAAACCACGCAGTACCAGTCGATCCCGGTCAGCACCCAGGCCAACCCGCAGCAGCCGGGCGGGGTGATCGGCCTGACGCGCCACTACCACGGCATCGACACCCGCTGGACGCACCGCGGCGAGCTGGGCGTGCCGGTCACGCTGACCACCGGGCTTGACTATGAAACCATGAGTGAGCAGCGCAAAGGGTATGAAAACTTCACGCTGAACAACGGGGTGGCCGAGCTGGGCAACATGGGCAACCTGCGCCGCAATGAGCGCAACCTGATGTGGAACCTCGACCCGTACCTGCAAACCTCCTGGCAACTGACGCCGAAATGGACGCTGGACGCCGGGGTGCGCTACACCACCGTTAACTTCGATTCCAATGATCACTACATCACGGCAGGCAACGGTGATGACAGCGGCGACGCCAACTACCACCGCTGGCTGCCGGTCGGCTCGCTGAAGTACGCGGTGAATGAGGGCTGGAACCTTTACGCCTCCGCCGGGCGCGGCGTGGAGACGCCGACCATCAATGAGCTCTCCTACCGCAGCAACGGGCTGGCAGGGCTGAACTTTGCGCTGCAACCGGCCACCAGCGACAGCGTGGAGCTGGGCAGCAAACTGCGCGTCGGCAACGGCCTGTTCACCACCGCGCTGTTTGAAACCCGCACCAGCAACGAAATTGTGGTGGCCGAGAGCAGCAATGGCCGCACCAGCTACACCAATGCCGGGAAAACCCGCCGCCGCGGCGTGGAGCTGGCGCTGGACCAGCAATTCGGCGAGGCGTGGCGGCTCAACATGGCCTGGACGCTGCTGGACGCGACCTACCGCGATGACCAGTGCAGCGAAGGCGTCTGTAGCGGCACCGCCGGCCACCGCCTGCCGGGCATCGCGCGGAATATGGGTTATGCCTCGCTCGGCTGGGAGCCGGACGAGGGCTGGTACGCGGGCGGTGAAATCCGCTACATGAGCGATATCCAGGTCAATGATGAAAACAGCGAACAGGCACCGTCCTACGCCGTGACCGCGCTGAACACCGGCTACAAATTCCGCCACGGCAACTGGTTGCTGGATGTGTTTGGCCGGGTGGATAACCTGTTCGACCGCCGGTATGTCGGCTCGGTGATCGTCAACGAGGGCAACGGCCGCTACTACGAACCGGCCCCCGGCCGTAACTGGGGCGGCGGTGTGACGCTGGCTTACAGTTTCGAGTAACCACTGACCGCGTTGCAGGGCACCTCCGGGTGCCCTTTTTTGTGGGCGCCGCGCAATTGACAGGATCGGGGCCGGGCAGCTTAACTAGAGGTTTTGCGCTGAAAGGAGTTCACCCGTGACCGATTCTGCCCTGTGGCATCCCGACGTTAGCCTGTTACCCTACACGCCGCCTTATGACTGGGCGCTGGTGCACGGCTTCCTGCAAACGCGTGCCATTGCCGGGGTGGAAGCGGGGGACGCGCACCATTACCAGCGCACGCTGGTGGTCGGCGGCGTGCCCGGCTGTTACCGCATCGCCCCGGTGCCGGGTGAGGCGGCGCTGGCGCTGCACATTTCGCCGTCACTCCATCCGCAGCGGGCGGAGGTGGTGCGGCGCGTGCGGCGGCAGTGGGATCTGGATGCTGACCCTCAGGCGATCGCCGCCGTGCTGGGGCCGCTGGCGGCTGACCGGCCGGGGCTGCGGATCGCCGGGTCGGTGCATGGTTACGAGCAGACGGTGCGCGGCATCCTCGGCCAGCTGGTGAGCGTGAAGATGGCCGCCACGCTGACCGAGCGGCTGGCGGCGCGCTGGGGCACCCCACTGGCAATGCCGCACGACCGGCTCAGCGTGCTGTTTCCGCAACCGGCGGCGATCGCCCGCCTGACGGTGGATGACCTGCGTTCAATTGGCGTGCAGGCGCGGCGTTCGGCCTGTCTGATTGCGCTGTCGCGGGCGGTGGCCGACGGGGAACTCGACGTGGATGCGGTGCCGGATGCGGAACAGGGGATGCGGCAGTTGCTGGCGCAGCCGGGCATCGGCCCCTGGACGGCCAGCTATATCGGGATGCGCGCCTGGGCGGCGCGGGATGTGTTTTTGACCAGCGATTACCTGATCAAGCAGCGTTTCCCCGGCATGACACCGGGGCAGATTGCGCGTTATGCGGCGCGCTGGCAGCCGTTCCGCTCCTACGCCACGCTGCATTTGTGGCTCGCCTCCGACTGGGTGCCGGACGGCAGCGCCTGACGTGCGGACGGCGCAGGGCCGGGGGCCGCTAGCGCATGGCGAAATAACCGCTGCTGAGCAGCCCTTCCAGCGGCTGCGGCGCGGCAACCACGTCACCCTCTATCAGGTCGATGCCCATCTCCGTCAGTTTCTGGTGGGTGGCGGGCAGGTCTACCGGCCCGGCGATCGTCTGTGCCTGTAACCGGTGGGCGGTGCCGTGCACGATATTCACCAGGATCTCGTCCATCTGGTTGCAATGTACCTGGGTCACAAATTTCGGGTCGAGTTGCAGGTAGTCCGCCAGCCCGGACGGCAGATCGCTCAGCGCCGCCAGCTGGTGGCCCGCATGGCCGATGATGATGCCGCACCCTTGCTGTTTCAGGGTTTTCAGCAGGGTTTCCGCCGCCGGCAGGTGTTGCAGCAGCACGCTTTCGTCCAGCCGGAACAGCAGCAGGGCCGGTGGGATCACCGTCTGGCGCAGGGCGCTGAACAGCGCCGCGTGCAGGGCCGGGCTGGTCAGCCCGCTTTCGCTCAGCGTCAGTGACACCGCCAGCCCTTTGCGCGCAATCTCCGGCCCATAGGCCAGCAGCACCCGCCGCACCAGCCAGGCATCCACGTTGGCCTCCATGCCCAGCAGCGCCACGGTGGCGTGGAACGCCTCATTGGTGGCCCCGGTCTCTTCGGCTGTCGCCACCTCCACCGAGAGCTGGTAGAAACAGGTGGAGAGCGGCGTTTTGGGCGGGGCCGCGGCCCGCGCCGACAGCGTCAGCTGGTTATCTTCCAGGATGCGTGCAATCTGCGCCGGGCTAAGCAGCACGCTGTCTTTCTCCAGCAGCCGCGTCTGGCGCGCCTGATACACCACCACCTGCCCGCGCCCGCTGTGTTTGGCGGCGTAACAGGCCACGTCCGCCTGTGACATCAGCTCCCCGGCGGTCAGCTGTGGATCGGCAATCAGCGTCACCCCGGCGCTTGCCCCGATGCGGTAGATCTTCTGCTCCCAGTAGAAGCGGAAGCCGTTGATTTTCTGTACCAGCACCCGTACCCGCTCATGCGCCGGTTCCAGCGCGCAGTCAAACATCAGGATGGCGAACTCGTCGCCGCCCAGCCGCGCCAGCCGGTCACTGTTGCGCAGGCTCTCCTGCATCAGCTGGCTTATCTGGCGCAGCAGTTCATCACCGGCGGCGTGGCCGGCGGTATCGTTCACCGCTTTGAAACGGTCGAGATCCAAAAACGCCAGCCCGTGCTGCTGCCCCTCGTTGGCCGTGAGCATCAGCGCCTGATGCAGATCGCGCTCAAAGCTGGTGCGGTTGGGCAGGCCGGTGAGCGCATCGTGGGAGGCGTTGTAGCTCAGCTTGCGCATCAGCTCGCGGGATTTGCTGACGTCCTGCAACACCAGCACCATGCCGAGCAGCTCCTGATCCAGCGTCCTCAAGGGCGACACCGCCCGCTGGATCTCAAACGATTCGCCTTTGTTGTTGCTGAGCACCAGCGCCTGTTCAATGGCGCTGTTCAGCCCCTCGTTGGCGTCAAACGGCAGCAGGTTGGCCACCCGCGGGCCCTCCAGGCCGCGCGTCAGGTGCACCACTTCGTCAATGTGCTGCCCCATCGCCTGTTCCGCCCGCCAGCCGGTCATCCGCTCCGCAACCGGGTTCATAAAGGTGATCGCCTTGGCGCGGTTGGTGCAGATCACCGCCTCGTTGATGGCGTCGAGGGTGATGTGCAGCCGCTCTTTCTCTTCATGCAGCGCCTCGGTCAGCTGGTTATTGGCCTGTTCCGTCTGCTTCAGGCTGCTGATGTCCTCAATCTGCGAGATAAAATAGAGCGGGTGCTGCTGCTCATCCCGTACCAGCGACACTGCCAGCAAGGCCCACACCATCTCGCCGTCATGGCGGCGGTAGCGTTTCTCCATGCTGTAACTCTGGATTGTGCCGTCCAGCAGCGCCTGTAACTGCTGGAGATCGGAGCCGAGATCATCCGGGTGGGTGATGTCCTGGAACGTCATCTTTTTCAGGGCGTCCGCGCTGTAACCCAGCAGCGTGCACAGCGCCTGATTGACCTGCAACCAATGCCCCTGCGGTGACACCAGCGCCATGCCGATGGCGGAATACTCCATCGCATTGCGGAAGCGGTTTTCGCTTTCCACAATGTGCGCGCGTTCAACTTTCAGCCCGTGCATCACAATGGTCATGGCGTTGGCCGGCAGCAGGATCAGCAACAGCGGCACATAGTTGAGCAGCGGCGAGTAGGCAGGATAACGGATGTGGCTCATCTGCCCCCCGGCAATCAGCAGCGACACCATCACCGTCAGCGCGAAGAAGATCAGCTGCGCTTCCAGCCGGTGCAGGCGGATGGAGGCGGTCAGCAGCAGCAGCGAGATAAAAGCGAACGGGTAGGGCAGCCAGAACAGCGCCAGGCAACTGCCCCCCAGCGTGCCGGCCAGCAGCAACAGCATCTCCGGCAGGCGCGGCGAATGCAGCAACCGCTGCAGCGACGCACGGTGGCAGAGCAGCCCGAGAGGCGTTACGGTCAGGATGCCGAGCGCCTCCGAAATGAACCAGATGCGAAAGCGGTTCGGCAGCAGATCGGGCGTGTTGAGGTGCGGGATCAGCATCACGAAGGCGCTGACCATCGGGGTAAACACCACGGCGGCCAGCACAAAGGTAATCCAGCTCTTGACGTTGGCCAGCGGGTCATCGGCCGGCAACAGGCGGCGCAACAGGGTGGCCGCCAGCACCGATTCTGCCATGTTGATCAACGTCAGCGGCAGGAAAAAGCCGGGCGGCACCCCGCAAAGCAGGTTGGCCCCGGCCATCGCAGCGGCAGACCCCAGCAGCAGTGCCGGCCAGGTACGGTGCGGGAAGCGGTAGAGCAGGGCAATCATCAGCGCAGTCGGCAGCCAGAGCGACACGATAAGCCCGTCGACCAGGGTAAAGCGCAGGCAAAACAGCGCCAGTAAAAAGACCAGCAGGATAACGCCGCCCAGGGTGCGCCAGCCGGGGCGTTGCTGTTGTATCGCTGCCATCTTCAGGTTGCTTTCCACATCAGGGCCTTTTTTATCGTCGCCGCCGGACGCAGCAGACCCGGAAGCCGCAGTGTGCGGGGCAGGCATCCACGCCCGGTGGGTGATGCCTTATACTGTGAAATAATTTATCAAAGTAATCATAGTGGTCACATTCTTTTTATGCAGAGACGCGCCCGGCACGCCGTATTCCGGCGGTAAAGGCGCGTTCTTTCCCTATTTTAGCGCAGAACTGCCGGGCCAATCGGTGTATCAGCCCGGCATAAGGGGGGTATTTCGCGGCGTGGGCTACCTGCGTGTTACAGCAGGAAAAGCGTGGCAAGCCCGAGGAAGATGAAAAAGCCGCCGGTGTCGGTGATGGCGGTAATCATCACGCTGGAGCCGACCGCCGGATCGCGGCCGAAGCGCACCATCGTGGTTGGGATAAGCACGCCCATCAACGCGGCCACCAGCAGGTTCAGCACCATCGCCAGCGTCATGACTGCGCCCATCTGCCAGTCATGGTAAAGCAGCCAGGTGACGATGCCCATCAGCCCGCCCCACACCAGCCCGTTGATCAGCGCAACCCCGAGTTCACGCAGCATCAGGAAGGAGACGCTGCCGCTCTGGAGCTGGTGCAGCGCCAGCGCGCGCACAATCATGGTGATGGTCTGGTTGCCGGTGTTGCCGCCGATCCCGGCGACGATCGGCATCAGCGCGGCCAGCGCCACCAGTTCGGAAATGGTGTGCTCAAACAGGCCGATGACCCTGGAGGCGACAAACGCCGTGCAGAGGTTGATCGCCAGCCACGCCCAGCGGTTACGCACGGCTTTGCCTACCGGTGAGAAGAGATCCTCCTCCTGGCTGAGGCCGCCCATCCGCCGCAGGTTGTTGTCACTCTCCTCGTTGACCACATCGAGGATCTCCTCCACCGTCAGGCGGCCCATCAGTTTGCCGCGCGCATCCACCACCGGGGCGGTGATCAGGTTATAGCGCTCAAACGCCCCGGCGGCATCTTCTGCTTTTTCGTCCGGTGTGAAGGTGGTCGGGTCACGGTCCATCAGCTCCGCCACGGTCATTTTCGGCGGGTGGAGCAGGATGGCGGTCAGCGGCAGTTCGCCGAGCAGGGTATTGCGCCGGTCTGTGACGAAGATTTTGTCGGTGGAGTCCGGCACACGCCCGCGTTTGCGCAGGTAGCGCTGCACGGTGGCCAGCGTCACCTTGGGGCGCACGGTGACCAGTTCAAAATCCATGATGCGGCCCACGGTGTCGCGGTCAAACTTCATCACTTCGCGCACCTGGGCGCGCTGTTCCGGCTCCAGCGAGGTGAGCACCCGCCCGGTGAGGTTACGCGGCAGGTATTCAGCCAGGTAGACCTGTTCGTCAATATCCAGCGTGGCGATCGCCCGCAGCAGGTCGCGGTCGCTCATCTCTTCGATCAGGCTGTCCCAGACGGTTTCACTGGCCTCGACCAGCACCTGGCCGCGGACGGTATTGCCCACCAGCCCCCAGAGTGCCAGGCGTTCATCGCGCGGCAGCCCTTCCAGCAGATCCGCCAGGTCGGCGGCGTGCAGGCTGCGCAGCAGCAGCTGGAGTTCGGCCGTCTGGTCGAGCAGCTCGGGTGGGCTGGGCGGCGCATCGGGCGCGCGCTCCTCCAGCAAATCCTCGACCAGTTCATCATTATTTTGCAGCAGCGCCAGAATGCGGCTGCGGGTTTCCGCAAGTTTTTTGGTGTTGTGATTGGCGGCAGACATCGGGTTCCCTTTTATATGCAACAGTGCAATCAAGCGCTAACCGGCGCGGTATCCCCTTACCGGGCTGTGATCAAGGGTAGAACATGGCAGCGGGGTGCGCTGCGGCTCAGTGCGAAGCGGGTGGCGGGTCGCGCGGGGGGATCGTTTGGGTGGTGGTGTGATCCAGTGGGATCAGCCGCTTCTCCTGATGGTGGGTGACCGCGCCGATCCCGGCGTAGATCATGCGCCCCAGCAGGAAGATAAAGCTGATGGCCAGAACGATTTTAGTCATGCGGACGTTTGTGCGCCGGCGCATACGGTTCTCCAGAGCAGAAACCGCACCGTGTGCGGCGGGTTCCGGTAATGGGTTGATTTCATTTGAAAGTGTAAAAGCTTTTTAAAACGCCTGTCCAGTATAAAAAATAAACAGTCGCAGGCGGTACGCCCCTAAGATAGGCGATCCGCCTAAATCGCACCTCAACAGCGGGTGAAAACAGACGCCGAAGTGTGCCTGCCATGATCCCGGTCAACAGGCACAACGATAACAGCGGCCCGGCAACGGACGCCGGGCCTAAAGGCAGCGTGTACGGGCCTAAAGGCAGCGTGTACGGGCCTAAAGGCAGCGCGTGCCGGGCCTACGGGCAGCGCGTGCCGAGCCTACGGGCAGCGCGTGCCGGGCCTACGGGCAGCGCGTGCCGAGCCAGGCGGCGCCGCGCACGCCGCTGCTGTCACCATGGAGGGCAGGCAGGATGCGGGTGGTGAAGGTATCGGTGAAGGTGTAGCGGCCGGTCAGCGCCTCCAGGCCGGGGTAGATTTCCGGCACATTGGACAACCCGCCGCCCAGCACAATCGCACCGGGGTCCAGATGGTTGACCACCGAGGCCAGCGTGCGCGCCAGCTGGTCACGGTACAGGGCAAACTGCGCCACGGCCGCCGGATCGCCCTGGCGCATCCGCTCAATAATCGCCGCCGCGGGCAGGGTTTCGCCCTGTTGCACGGCAAACCGCTGTGAGAGGCCGGTGCCGGAAACAAAGGACTCCACGCAGTTCTGCTGCCCGCAGTAACAGGTGACCGGCGGGCCATCCTGTTCCGGTGTATAACCGGGCAGCGGGTTATGGCCGCATTCGGCGGCATTGCCGTTGTTGCCGGTGATCATGCGCTTGCCGATGCTGAGGCCGCCGCCGCAGCCGGTGCCGAGGGTCACGCCGAAGACGATTTCATGGTCACGCCCGGCACCGTCCACCGCTTCGGAGAGCGCAAAACAGTTGCCGTCATTGGCGATCGCCACCGGCTGCTGCAACTGTTCCCTGAGATCGCGCTGCAACGGCTGCCCGTTCAGCACCAGGATATTGGAGTTTTTAACCAGCCCGGTGAGGGGCGACACGCTGCCGGGCAGACAGAGGCCGATGGAAAACGGCGCGTGGTGGCGCTGACGCAGCCCCAGGATCAGCCGGCTGAGCGTGGTAAGAAATTCTGCATAGGTGGCTTTTTGCGTGGCGTGGCGCTGTTTCTCCAGCACCTCGCCCTGTTCGGAAAACAGGACTGCTTCTGTTTTTGTGCCGCCGATATCCAGCCCTAATCGATGCATAAGGGTCTCTCCCTGATAAATGGTAGGGATGAGCCTACGCCGCTCATTTTGTTTAGTAAACAAAAAGCAGTGAAAAGGGTGATCGCTGCGCATAATGGGGAGTAATCAGGCAAAAAAGGGCACGATGTCGCATTTTGTTTATTAAACAGTTACGATGGCCGCTTCGCCTGCGCGGGCAGGCAGCAGAACAAGGGAAAGTATGGCGGTCAGAATCCGGGATATTGCACAGCAGGCAGGGGTGTCCGTCGGGGCGGTGTCACGCGCGCTGAAAGGCCAGCCGGGGCTGAAAGAGGCCACGCGTACGCGCATTGTGGAGGTGGCGCGCCGGCTGGGGTATGACTTCAGCCGCCTGCAAAACAGCCCAATCAAACGTGTGCTGTTTGTGCTGCACCGCCAGCACAACATCGCGCTGGCCCTGCCGTTTTACTCGGCGGTGCTGCTGGGCGCAGAGAGTGCCTGCCGCGAACGCGGCATTGTGCTCAGCGTGCTGGCGACCAGCCCGGCGGATTCACTGGCCGCGGCGATCCGGCTGCATGAGCCGGACGCCTTTTTATGTGCCGGATACCTGGAGCCGGAACGGCTGGCGCTGCTGAAGGCGAGCGGCAAACCGGTGGTGCTGGCTGACCTGTGGCAGCCCGGCCTCGCCGCCATTAACCCGGACAACCAGCAGGGCGGCTATCTGGCGACCCGCCACCTGATCGAGCTCGGCCGCCGCCGCATCGCGTTTCTGACCCGCTCGCTGGCCCATTTCAGTTTGCGCGAGCGGGAAAAGGGTTACCGGCAGGCGCTGTTTGAGGCGCAAATCCTCAACGATCCGGCACTCGAGGTGGTGGCCCCGCCGGGTGATGAGACGGAAGAGGGGCTGGCGCAGGCGGTGCGGCACTTGCTGGCGCTGCCGGTGCCCCCGGACGCACTGTTTGCCTGTAATGATGCGGTGGCGCTGATTGCGCTGCGGGTGTGCCGTGAGGCGGGTATCCGGGTGCCGGAGCAACTGGCGATAGTGGGGTTTGATGATATTGAGGCGGCGGCGCAGGTGGTGCCGTCGCTGACCACGCTGGCGGTGGATAAAGCCGCGCTGGGGCGGCAGGCGGTAGAGATGTTGCTGGCCGGGCCGGAAGAACCGCCGCCGCAGCGGCAGTTACCGGTCAGGCTGGTGGTGCGCGGCAGCAGCCAATCCACAACGTGAAAAGGCGCTGCCGTGGCGGTCAGGCGTTGGGCGCGTCTGCCTCGGGGCCGCCGTCAGCCGGCTCTTCTTCCGCAATGTGCAGCTTCCAGCCGGTCACGTCATGCCAGTATTCCTGCTCGCGCTCAATGTCGAGCTGCACCAGCATATTCTGCGAGAGATACCCGGCCGGGAAGGTCAGCGTCCAGTGGTTGTCGTCCGTCTCCAGCCGCAGGGTTTCCGGCGTGGTGGTGGACTGGCGCTGGTTGTTCAGCAACGCGCCCAGGCGCAGCAGCTGAATCATCGGCAGGTACTCTTTTTTGCGGAACAGGTTCAGGCGCGGCAACTCTTCCAGCTTGATCGCTTTGCGGTGCAGCCGCACCATCGCCGCCAGCAGTATCTGCTGCTCCTGGTTGAAGCCCGGCAGGTTGGTGTTTTGCAGGATATACGCGGAGTGGCGATGCATACCGGTATGGTTGATGCTCAGCCCCACCTCATGCAGCAACGCCGCCCACTTCAGCAGCGCTTCCAGTTGCGGATGCACCAGCTTCGGGTTCTGCGCCTGCCACTGGCCGTACAGGTGGACGCTGGTGTCCAGCACGCGGCGCGCCTGTTCACGGTCAATGTTGTAGTGGTCGGCCAGGCTGCGGGCGGTGCGGCTGCGGATGTCCTGATGACGGAAGCGGCCTTCCATCTCATACAGCACCCCTTCACGCAATGCGCCGTCTGACAGGCGCAGCGATTTCAGCGCCAGCGCATCAAACACGCCGCACAGGATCGCCAGCCCCGGCACAAACACCGTTTTACGATCCTCAGAGAGGCCCGGCAGGCTCAGGGATTTGACGTTTTTGAACTTCAATACCTGCGCCACCAGTGACTCCAGCCGCTCCGGGGTGATCAGGCCATCTTTTTCGCCGCTCTCCACCAGCACTTCCACAATCGCTTTGATGGAGCCGGAGGCCCCCAGCGCATACTGCCAGCCCTGGATGCGGTACTGCCATGCCAGTGTCTCCAGCTTTTGCGCCGCCGCCAGGCGGGCGCGGCGGAAGTTGGCCGGGTTCACTTCCCCGTCCCGGAAGAAGATCTGGGCGAAGCTCACACAGCCCATCCGGCGGCTTTCTGCCAGCAACGGCTCAAAATCTTCACCGATCACCAGCTCCGTGGAGCCGCCGCCGATGTCCACCACCAGCTTGCGCCCTTTTTCCGGCTGGGTGTGCTCGACACCCATGAAAATCAGGCGCGCTTCCTCCTGCCCGGAGATGATCTCGATCGGGTAGGGGATCACCTCGGCGGCACGTTGCAGGAACTCTTCCGCATTGACCGCCTCACGCAGGGTGTGGGTGCCGACAATGGTGACATTGTCCGGCGAGAAGCCCTGGAGCCGTTCGGCAAACAGCGCCAGACAGGCCAGGCCGCGTTGCATGGCTTCTTCACTCAGTACGTTGCGGCTGTCCAGCCCGTCAGCCAGGTGCACCCGCTGTTTCAGGCGGCCGAGCACCTGCAGTGCCCCGTTGACCACCCTGGCGATCACCATATGGAAGCTGTTCGAGCCCAGATCGACGGCGGCAATCTCCTGGGGTTTGGCAGAAGGAATGTGTTGTAACGGCATAGTCTCAGGCCTGTTTGTCTGGTTGTTCCAGAGTCTTTAGATAATGGTAAATGGCAGTCTGCGCCCTTACCTTACGGCGGTTGCCGCGCGGAACATACCGGTTACTCAGCTCTTTATCAATATAACGTGCCTTGACGGTATCGTTCAGCAAGATGTCCAGAATATCCAGCACCCGCTGTTTCAACCGCGGATCGAGCAGCCCGACCGCCACTTCGATACGGAAATCGATGTTGCGCGTCATCCAGTCGGCAGAGGAGAGGAACACTTTTTGATCGCCATTATTTTCAAACACATAGACCCGGTCATGCTCCAGGAACCGGTCGACAATACTGGTGACCTGGATATTGTCGCTGATGCCCGGCAGGTTCGGCACCAGTGAACACATCCCGCGTACCAGCAGGCGGATTTTCACCCCGACACCGGAGGCGGCATAGAGCCGGTCAATCAGGCCTTTATCGACCAGGTTGTTCACTTTCAGAATAATGCCGCCTGTGCCGCCGGACTGTGCATTGACGATTTCCTGGTCAATCAGTGCATAAAGCATCCGGCGTGAGTTCTGCGGTGACACCATCAGGTGGTCGAAGGTCACCGGGCGGTACGGGTTCTCAATAAAGTTGAATACCCGGCGCACTTCGTTGGTGATGCGCGCGTCAGCGGTCAGCAACGAATAGTCCGTATAGAGGCGCGCGGTTTTTTCGTTGAAGTTACCGGTTCCAATGTGCGCATAACGCACGATTTCATCGTTTTCCAGCCGTGAGATCAGGAACAGCTTGGCGTGGATTTTCAGCCCCGGTGCCGAGAAAATCACATGCACACCGGCTTCGGTGAGCCGCTTGGCCCAGTGGATGTTGGCTTCTTCATCGAAGCGCGCCTGCAACTCCACCACCACCGTGACTTTTTTACCATTGTGCGCGGCGTGGATCATCGATTCGATGATGCGCGAATCCTTGGCGACGCGGTAGATGTTGATCTTGATCGCCAGCACGCTCGGGTCAAACGACGCCTGGCGCAGCAGCTCCAGCACATGCTCGAAGGTGTGGTACGGGTAATAGAGCAGCACATCGCGTTCGCGGATGGCGTCAAAGCCGTTGCGGAAGCGGTCGAACCAGATGTGGCGAAGCTGCGGCATCGGCCGGTTGACCAGGTTGGCCTTGCCGACGTTCGGGAAACCGATGAAATCTTTGAAGTTATGGTAGCGGCCGCCGGGGATAACCGAGTCATAGTTGGAGATGCCGAGTTTTTCGCGCAGTAACTCCACCATCTCGTCCGGCATGTCGCGCTGGTAAACAAAGCGCACCGGTTCTGCCGTCAGGCGCTGCTTGAGGCTGGAGGACATCAGTTCCAGCAGGCTTGATTCCATCTCGGTGACCAGATCATATTCGGCGTCACGCGTCATTTTCATCGAGTAGGCGTTCAGCGCGTCATAATCAAAGAAGCCTTTGAAGATGTCATCCAGGCAGTTACGCAGGATATTGTCCAGCAGGATCATCGGCTTGCGGCGGCGCGGGGCTTCCGGCGGCAAATCGACAAAACGCGGTACCTTGTCGGACGGGATCTCCAGCAGGGCGTAGTTGATCTGCTCGCCACGGATAATTTCCACCGCCAGATAGGTGTAGTCATCTTTCAGGAACTGCACCAGATTGGTGTCCTGATCGACCAGGATTGGCGTGATATACGGACGCAGCGAGTGCTTGAAGTAGTGGCGCAACCAGGCTTGCTGGTTCTCTGACAGCTGGCGTTCGTTAATCAGGAAGATCTGATTACGCGCCATCTCCAGCAGCAAATCATTATACAGGTTGTCAAATTCCTGCTCGGTTTTCAGCACCTTGGCCTGGATGCGTTTGAGCAGGTGTCGCGAGGCACCCATTGAACCTTGTTCTTCGCTGATCAGAATCCGTCGTTTCAGTTCAGCAAAACGGACTTTATAAAACTCATCAAGGTTATTTGAGTAAATGCCCAGAAAACGCATACGTTCAATGAGGGGGTTTGACTTGTCAGCCGCTTCCTGCAATACCCTTTCATTGAAAGATAACCAACTTAGCTCTTTTTCTGTGTATAGCTTTTCTTGTCCCATTGTCACTCCATTCATTGAGCCTGAAGCTTTTTTCCCGTAGGCCACTGAACGGGCAATGCCTTTCCGGCATACAAATTCCAGGAGGGAGTCATCGTGCAGAACACAGCGCTCAACGACCCATCCCCTGTAATGGGTGGCGAGTCTCTCACAACATTATTGCGAAATAATGACAACAAAGTCCAACCATTCTCAGTGGTTAACATTGTCATGCATTGATCATTAATCTGGCATAAGATGCCCGGTCGGACGTACGGTTGGCGGGCAGGTTGCCCCGCCGCAATGTCAGGCTATTTTTACTTTTTTATGCAGGATGGGCAGTGCAGATACGTGACCTACCTCTTTCTTCAGATCGCCGCCGTGCCAGGACAGACCGCCTGATACGCTACGGCGTGACCGGCTGCGGTATGCTGGTGCTGTTAACGCTGATGCTGATTTTTGTCTGGCTGCTTTACAGCATCTGGCCGCTGTTCCGGCCGGCCTCTGTGAGTGAACCGGTCACGCTGCGCTTCAATACCGACCCGCCGGCGCTGGCGATGGGGATGCTGCCGGATCACCGGTGGGGCTACCGGCTGGATGCACAAGGGCAGGGGGCCTACATCCCGCTGGCTGCGACCTCACAGGCGGTGACGCCGCTCACCACGTCGCTGGCCCCGGCCGTTACGGCGCTGGCCCACACCGGCGGCGTGATGCCGGTGTATGGCCTCGGCGGCGCGAATGGCCGCGTCACGCTGGTGCAGCCGGTGCTGCCGCTGGCCGGCCAGCCCCCGCACTGGGCTTTCCCTTACGGCCGGACGCCGCTGGCCCTCGATGATGCCGGTGAGCCGCTGGTGCGGCTGGCATTGGTGATGGGGGAGGGCGTGCCGCTGCGGGCGGCTGCCGTGACGGCCGATCGCCGCCTGCGGGTGCGTGATCTGCCCTCCGGGCTCGATCTCACCCTGCCGCTGGCCACGGTGCCTGACTCCCTCAACCTGACGCCCAACGGCCGCCTGCTGTTCCTGCAAACCGGCCCGCTGTTGCAGATCTACACCCTGCACAACGGCGGCATCCAGTTGCGCCAGAGCGTGGCGCTGGCGGATCGCGGCCCGGTCACGGTCACGCTGCTCAGCGGCGGCGGCTCGCTGCTGGTGAACGCCGGGGGCCGGCTCTCGCAATGGTTTGACGTCAACGGGCCACAGGGGCCGCGGCTGACGCGCATCCGTGATTTCCCCCCGCAACAGGTCAGGCAACTGGCGGCAGAACCGATGCGGCGGGTGTTTGCCGCGCTGGATGCGCACAACACGCTGACGCTGAACGCCTTGGTGCGTACCGAACCGCTGCTGAGCCGCCCGCTGCCCGACGTGCGCCGGATGGCCTTCTCCCCGCAGGGGGACGGGCTGCTGGCCGAGACGCCGCAGGGCTGGCTGACGCTCTGCGTCACCAACCCCTACCCGGACATCAGCCTGCGCACGTTGTGGCAGAAAGTCTGGTATGAGGGCTACCCCGAACCGGCGTATGTCTGGCAGAGCACCTCCGCCGCAGAGGGTTACCAGCCGAAACTCAGCCTGATGCCGGTGATCACCGGGACGCTGAAAGCGGCACTCTGCGCGATGCTGTTTGCGGTGCCGCTGGCGCTGAGCGGCGCGGCCTACACCGCCTGGTTTATGACCCCACGCCTGCGGCGGCTGGTGAAACCGGCGCTGGAGGTGATGGGGGCACTGCCCACGGTGGTGATAGGCCTGATTGCCGGCATCTGGCTGGCCCCGCTGTTGCAACATATGCTGCTCGGTGTGCTGCTGCTGCCGTGGTTGCTGGCGCTGGTGGCGCTGGCGGCCAGTTTGCTGGCGGCGCGCCTGCGCTGGCGTACCGCCGGGCGCGAAGTGTTCTTCCTGCTGCCGCTGCTGGCCGGGATTGTCTGGCTGGTGTGCCGTGTCAGCCCCTGGCTGGAGCAGGCCCTGTTCGCGATGCCGCTGGCACAGTGGTTGGGCGAGGGTTACCAGCCGCGCAATACGCTGGTGGTCGGGGTCGCGATGGGCTTTGCGCTGGTGCCGGTGATCTTCACCCTGGCGGAGGATGCGCTGTTCAGCGTGCCGCCGTTGCTGAGCCAGGGCTCGCTGGCGCTGGGGGCCACCCCGTGGCAGACCTTGCGCCGGGTGATTGTGCCTGCCGCCGGGGCCGGGATTTTCTCCGCCCTGATGATTGGTTTTGGCCGGGCAGTAGGGGAAACAATGATTGTGCTGATGGCGACCGGCAATACGCCGATCATGGATGGCAGCCTGTTCCAGGGGCTGCGCGCGCTGGCCGCCAACATCGCGATTGAGCTGCCGGAGGCAGTGGCAGACAGCGGGCACTACCGCGTGCTGATGCTGACGGCGCTGGTGTTGTTCCTCTTTACCTTTGTGCTGAACACGCTGGCGGAGCTTATCCGCCAGCGGCTGCGCACGCGCTACAGCCAGAATCAGGAGGGCGCATGATCGGCTGGCGGCGGACGGGCACCCCGTGGATCTGGCTGACGGCGGCCGCCGTGGCCGTGAGCGTGCTGGCGCTGGCCGGGATTATCCTGCTGCTGGCCGGGCAGGGGGTACGCAGTTTCTGGCCCGCGACCGTTTACCAGTTCACGCTGCGCGCACCGCTGGCCGGGCAGAGCCAGTTGCTGGGTGAACTGTATGCCCGCCCAACCGTGCCGCGGCAACAGCTGCGCGAGGCGGGGGTGCCGCTGCCGCCGGACGCGCCCGCCAACGTGACGCGGCTGTTGATTAAGGTCGCGAACCGCGACCTGAACGCCGGGCCGGACAGCGCGCGCGAATTTATGCTGGTAGCGGAAAACGATGTGCTGGCCCGCCGCGCACCGCCGGAGGTGCTGGTGATTGACCGGGAGGAGAGCGGGCTGGTGTACGGCACGCTGGCCGGGATGCTGGAAAACGGCCAGCCGCTGGTAGCGCGCAACCTGGCTGCCGAGCTGCTGCGCCGCATCCCGGAAAACCGGGCGCTGGCAGACCGCGCCCGGCATGTGCAGCACCATGCGCTGGCGCGGGTCAACCACCGGTTTGAGGTGCTGCGGCTGGAGGAGCGGCAACTGGCGATGACCGGGCGGCTTACCCCGCAGGCGGTGTCACGCTTACACGCGGAGCGGATTGAGGTGGAGTACCAGTTCAACCGCCTGACCACCGAGCTTGAAAGCATCAACCAGGATCGTCAGCGTGACGCCCTGTTGCTGCGCGATGCGGCCGGGAAGATCCACACGCTGCCGCTGAATGAGGTGCATAACGCCTGGTATCCGAATGCCATGAGCCTGCCGCAGAAGCTGATGCACACGCTGCGCGCCGGGTGGGCTTTCCTGAGTGAGAACCCGCGCGCCTCGAATACCGCCGGCGGCATTTTCCCGGCGCTGTTCGGCACGGTGCTGATGGTGGTGCTGATGTCAGTGATGGTGATGCCGCTCGGGGTGATCGCCGCGGTTTACCTGCATGAATATGCCGGGCGGCACTGGCTGACGCGCCTGCTGCGGATTGCGGTGGTGAACCTGGCGGGGGTGCCGTCGATTGTGTACGGCGTGTTCGGGCTGGGCTTTTTTGTGTATGTCATCGGCGGAACGCTTGACCAGTTGCTGTTCCCGCAGGCGCTGCCTGACCCGACTTTCGGCACGCCCGGCGTGCTGTGGGCCGCGCTGACGCTGGCGCTGCTGACGCTGCCGGTGGTGATTGTCGCCACGGAGGAGGGGTTGTCGCGCATTCCGGTGGCCCTGCGGCAGGGATCGCTGGCGCTGGGGGCGACACAGGCGCAGACGCTCTGGCGCATCGTGCTGCCGATGGCGGTGCCGGCGATGCTGACCGGCATGATTCTGGCGATCGCCCGTGCCGCGGGGGAAACCGCGCCGCTGATGCTGGTGGGGGTGGTGAAATCCGTCCCGGCGTTGCCGGTGGACAGCATTTTCCCGTACCTCCACCTTGACCGTAAATTTATGCATCTGGGCTTCCAGATCTATGACATGGCGCTGCAAAGCCCGAACGTGGAGGCAGCCCAGCCGCTGGTCTACGCCACGGCGCTGCTGCTGGTGGTGATGGTGGTGGGCCTGAACCTGGCGGCGATGGGGCTGCGCCATTCGTTGCGTGAAAAATTCCGTTCGCTGGGCGTCTGATGCCCGGCCTGTGCAGGAGAGAGTGATGAGATCATTACTGGGCGGCGAGCCCTTGCCGGATGTGTCGCGGCTCAGCGATGCCGACACCGCGCTGGAGGTGCAGGCGCTGAACCTGTGGTATGGCGGCAAGCAGGCGTTGCATGATATTTCGCTGCGCATTCCGCGCCACCGGGTCACGGCGCTGATCGGCCCGTCCGGCTGCGGCAAGTCCACCTTGTTGCGCTGTTTTAACCGGATGAATGATCTGCTGGAAGCCTGCCGGATTGAGGGTGACATCCGTCTCGGCGGCAGCCCGGTGTATGGCGATCAGGTGGATGTGACGGCCCTGCGGCGGCGGGTCGGGATGGTGTTCCAGCGGCCGAACCCGTTTCCGAAATCGATTTATGAGAATGTGGTGTATGGCCTGCGGGTGCAGGGCATCAGCGACCGGCGGCTGCTGGACGAAGCCGTCGAGACCGCCCTGCGGGCGGCGGCGTTGTGGCATGAAGTCAAAGACCGGTTGAAGGAGAATGCCCTGCGCCTCTCCAGTGGCCAGCAGCAGCGGCTGGTGATTGCGCGGGCGATTGCGATTGAGCCGGAGGTCTTGTTGCTGGATGAGCCGACCTCGGCGCTTGACCCGATTTCCACGCTGACGATTGAGGAGCTGATCGGCGCGCTGAAGGAGCGGTTCACCGTGGTGCTGGTGACGCACAATATGCAGCAGGCCGCGCGCGTCTCGGATTACACGGCGTTTATCCACCAGGGGGCGTTGGTGGAGTATGGGGATACCGACCGGTTGTTTACGTCGCCGCGCCAGCGGAGGACGGAGGATTATATTACCGGGAGATTTGGATAGCAGGGCGTTGGCCCTGCACCCAGGGGGATTGATGTACGCGGTACAGCTTTTAATGAGTTAGGTGGCAGGTTTCAGTTGTTGGTTAAGTGGCATGTTTCGGTTGTTCATGTGCGCCTATGTGCTCCACTTTAAAAAAGATCGAGGTATGTTGCGTTGGCATACGCCCGGCGTCTTTCTGCGGCTCCGCTGCCGCCACCGCGCAAGGGGCGCGTAGGCGCGTGCCCCTTGCATCCCCGCGCCTTGGGTGCTCCGGCAGAATTATTGGCCGCTCCCGCGGCTCCCCTCCAGCGTCCTCCGGGCTGTTCGGGCCGGGACAGACACGCCGGGAGCGTGTCTGCGGCGGCCCGATTAGCCCGGAGGCGGAGTGAGGGAACACGCGGGAGCGTGCAATGATTCAGCCAAACCACCGAAAGCGCGCGGGTGCAGGGCCGGCGCGGCGGCAGGCCCTGCTCGGTTGAGGCTCGGAAAGCCGGGTAGGCAACTGCACATGAACAACCGAAACAATCCACGTATGATCGATGGCGGCAGCGGAGCCGCAGAAAGCAGAAAGAAGCCGGGCGTCTGCCAACGCACCTCGATCTAAGAAAGCGGCCAGGTCATCGCAACACACCTCGATCTAAGAAAGACGTCACTCGCGAGGGCCGCCACCACCTACTCCGCCGCATACCCCTCCGGCGGCAGCCGCGCCCCGTCCAGCCAGGCGGCCCCCTCCTGCATGGTCAGGCGGCCACTGACAAACCATTGTGCCACCAGCGGGTAGATCTGGTGCTCCTGCACCTGCACACGGGCCTGCAGATCCTCCTCGCTGTCGCCGTCAAAGACCGGGACTTTGGCCTGGAGGACAACCGGGCCGCCGTCCAGCTCCTCGGTGACGAAATGCACCGAGGTGCCGTGTTCCGCATCGCGGTTGGCCAGCGCCTGACGGTGGGTATGCAGCCCAGGGTATCTCGGCAGCAGGGAAGGGTGGATGTTCAGCATCCGCCCGGCATAATGCCGGACGAACGCCGCGCTGAGGATGCGCATATACCCCGCCAGCACGATCAGATCGGGCGCGTAGGCGTCAATCTGCTCCGCCAGCGCGGCATCAAACGCCACGCGGTCACTGAACTCACGCGCGTCCAGGGCGTGCGCCGGAATCCCCGCCTCGCGGGCGCGCTCCAGCCCATAGGCATCGGCTTTATTGCTGAACACCGCAGCAAGAGATGCGTGGAGACGTCCCTGTTGGCAGGCATCAATCAACGCCTGGAGATTACTCCCCTGGCCGGATACCAGCACCACGATCTTTTTCATCAGCCGATTACCACCTGCTCTGCCGCGTCAGAGGCGTTGATGTGGCCGATTTTCCAGGCTTTTTCACCGGAAGCGGTCAGCAGTTCCACCGCCTGATCCGCCAGTGCCGCAGGCAGGGCGATCACCATGCCGACACCACAGTTAAAGGTGCGGTACATCTCGTGGCGGCTGACGTTGCCCGCCTGTTGCAGCCAGGTAAATACCGTCGGCCACTGCCAGCTCGACTCGTCAATCACCGCCTGGGTATTGGCCGGCAAGACGCGGGGGATGTTCTCCCAGAAACCGCCGCCGGTCAGGTGGGCGATGGCGTGCACATCAATCTGCTCAATCAGGCTGAGGATCGATTTTACGTAGATTTTGGTCGGGGCCAGCAGGTGATCGGCAAGCGACCGGCCGTCCAGCTGTTCGGTGGCGGCATCCGTGTTGCTGACTTCCAGGATTTTGCGCACCAGCGAGTAGCCGTTGGAGTGCGGGCCGCTGGCACCGAGCGCCACCAGCACATCGCCATCCTGCACTTTGCTGCCGTCGATGATTTCCGACTTCTCCACCACGCCGACGCAGAACCCGGCGACGTCGTAATCTTCACCGTGGTACATGCCCGGCATTTCAGCGGTTTCACCGCCTACCAGCGCACACCCGGCCTGTTTGCACCCTTCGGCAATGCCGGTGATCACGCTGGCGGCCGTCTCCACGTCCAGCTTGCCGGTCGCGTAGTAATCCAGGAAGAACAGCGGCTCCGCGCCCTGAACCACCAGATCATTCACGCACATCGCCACCAGATCGATACCGATGGTGTCATGGCGCTTCAGATCCATCGCCAGACGCAGCTTGGTGCCGACGCCGTCAGTGCCGGAAACCAGAATCGGCTCACGGTATTTTTGCGGCAGCGCACACAGGGCACCGAAACCGCCCAGCCCACCCATCACTTCCGGGCGGCGGGTCTGCTTCACTACACCTTTGATACGGTCTACCAATGCATTTCCTGCATCAATATCCACACCTGCGTCTTTATAGCTGAGAGAGGTTTTATCGGTCACTGCTGGATCCCCACGGCGGTTTGCGGTTGGTGGTTAAAATTGAGCGCGGCAATTCTAACAGCCCAGGCAAACGTTTGCGAGTGGCTTATGCGGGGGAAAGACGTTTTGCCTTCTATACTGTTAATCGAAAATCAGTTGATCCTGATCAGGCGATTAGCGGTGGCGCGACAAAAAAAAGGCGTTATAATCTCGCGATTTTTTTTTGGCCGTCAACCATCGTAGGGGAGAATAATTATGAAGATCGTTGAGGTAAAACACCCGCTGGTAAAACATAAGCTGGGCCTGATGCGTGAAAATGACATCAGCACCAAACGCTTTCGCGAACTGGCTTCTGAAGTGGGGAGTTTGCTGACCTATGAAGCGACCGCCGATCTGGAAACCGAAAAGGTGACCATTGATGGTTGGTGCGGGCCGGTTGAAGTAGACCAGATCAAAGGCAAAAAAATCACTGTGGTGCCGATCCTGCGTGCCGGCCTCGGCATGATGGAAGGCGTCCTGGAGCACGTCCCGAGCGCACGCATCAGCGTGGTCGGTGTGTACCGTGACGAAGAGACGCTGGAGCCGGTGCCGTACTTCCAGAAACTGGTGTCCAACATTGAAGAACGTATGGCGCTGGTGGTTGACCCGATGCTGGCCACCGGCGGCTCCATGATCGCCACCATCGACCTGCTGAAGAAAGCCGGCTGCACCAGCATCAAGGTGCTGGTGCTGGTGGCCGCCCCGGAAGGGATCGCCGCCCTGGAAAAAGCCCACCCGGATGTCGAGCTGTTCACCGCCTCTATTGATCAGTACCTGAATGAAAAAGGCTACATCGTGCCGGGCCTCGGCGATGCAGGCGACAAAATATTTGGTACCAAGTAAGCATTTAAGCCGGCTGAGAAGTCGGCTTTTTTTTAATTGTTTTCCCCACGCCGTCCATCAATAACACCGTATGAGGATAGAAAGATGACCCGTCGCGCCATCGGAGTCAGTGAGCGCCCACCGCTGCTGCAAACGATTCCGTTAAGCTTCCAGCACCTGTTCGCCATGTTTGGCGCGACCGTGCTGGTGCCGATCCTGTTTAAAGTTAACCCGGCCACGGTATTGCTGTTCAACGGCATCGGCACGCTGCTGTACCTGTTTATCTGCAAAGGGAAAATCCCGGCTTACCTCGGCTCCAGCTTTGCCTTTATTTCGCCGGTGCTGCTGCTGTTGCCGCTCGGGTATGAGGTGGCGCTCGGCGGCTTTATCCTCTGCGGCGCGCTGTTCTGCCTGGTGGCGCTGATTGTGAAGAAGGCCGGCACCGGCTGGATCAACGTGATGTTCCCCCCGGCCGCGATGGGGGCGATTGTCTCGGTGATCGGGCTTGAACTGGCCGGCGTGGCGGCCAATATGGCCGGGCTGCTGCCGGCGGACGGCGCCTCCGTGGACGGCAAAACCGTGACCATTTCGCTGGTGACGCTGGCGGTGACGGTACTCGGCTCGGTGCTGTTCCGCGGTTTCCTGGCGATTATCCCGATCCTGATCGGGGTGCTGGTGGGGTACGCACTCTCCTTCTTTATGGGCGTGGTGGATGCCTCTCCCATCCGCGAGGCGCACTGGTTCGCGCTGCCGACATTCTATTCGCCGCGGTTTGAGTGGGTGGCGATGCTGACCATTCTGCCCGCCGCGCTGGTGGTGATCGCCGAGCATGTCGGCCACCTGGTCGTTACCGCCAACATTGTGAAAAAAGATCTGCTGCGTGACCCCGGCCTGCACCGCTCCATGTTTGCCAATGGCCTCTCCACCATGATCTCCGGCTTTTTCGGTTCCACACCCAACACCACCTACGGTGAAAATATCGGCGTGATGGCGATTACCAAGGTCTACAGCACCTGGGTGATCGGCGGCGCGGCGATTCTGGCGATTTTGCTGTCGTGCGTCGGCAAACTGGCGGCGGCGATCCAGGCGGTGCCGGTACCGGTGATGGGCGGGGTGTCGCTGCTGTTGTACGGCGTGATTGGCGCGTCCGGGATCCGGGTGCTGATTGAGTCAAAAGTGGACTACAACAAGGCGCAGAACCTGATCCTGACGTCGGTTATCCTGATCATCGGCGTGAGCGGCGCAAAAGTGCACATCGGCGCGGCGGAACTGAAAGGCATGGCGCTGGCGACGATTGTCGGCATCTTCCTGAGCCTGCTGTTTACATTGATTGAACGCTTCCGCGGTGAAGAGCAGGTGCTCGAGCCGGAAGAGGACGCCAGACACCACTGAATGGCCCGTTAACCGGGATCCTCCCGTGGGCAGGATCGATCATCGTGCGGCCGCCGGTTCTCCTGGCGGCCGTTTTTATGGTAGACTCCGCGGGTTTTACTGACCGTTTTGGTTGAGGTGCTTCTGAATACGCCGGCGCAGCTTTCACTGCCACTCTATCTTCCGGATGACGAAACGTTCGCCAGTTTCTATCCGGGGGAAAATCCCTCCCTGCTCGCTGCCATTCATACCGCACTGCATCAGGAACACGGGACATACATCTATTTCTGGTCCCGCGTCGGCGGGGGGCGCAGCCACCTGCTGCATGCCGCCTGTGCCGAACTCTCCCAGAAAGGCGAAGCCGTGGGCTATGTTCCGCTGGATAAGCGCGCCTATTTTGTGCCGGAGGTGCTGGAAGGGATGGAGCAACTGGCGCTGGTCTGCATCGACAATATCGAGTGCATTGCCGGGGATGAAGCCTGGGAGATGGCGATCTTCAACCTGTATAACCGCATCCTGGAAACCGGGCGTACCCGGCTGTTTATCAGCGGCGATCGCCCGCCGCGCCAGCTTAACCTGCAACTGCCCGATCTCGCCTCGCGCCTTGACTGGGGGCAGATCTACAAACTGTTGCCGCTGTCGGATGAGGAAAAGTTGCAGGCGCTGCAACTGCGCGCCAAGTTACGCGGTTTTGAACTGCCGGAAGACGTGGGCCGCTTCCTGCTGAAACGGCTGGATCGCGAGATGCGCACCCTGTTTATGACGCTGGATCAGCTCGACCGCGCCTCGATTACCGCGCAACGCAAACTCACGATCCCCTTTGTGAAAGAGATCCTCAGCCTGTAGCGCCGCCTACAGGATCTCCAGTACCTTTTCCGGCGGCCGGCCAATCCGGGCTTTGCCGTTTGCCACCACAATCGGGCGCTCAATCAGCCTTGGGTGATCCGCCATCGCCTGAACCAGTTCCTCCTCACTCAGTGCCGTATCCTCCAGCTTCAGCTCGGTATAGATCTCTTCGTTACGGCGCATCATGTCGCGTGCGGAGGCCAGCCCCAGCTGGTGTACCAGCGTTTGCAGGGTCGCGAACGAAGGCGGCGTCTCCAGATAGAGGATGACATCCGGCTTTATCCCTTGTTGTTCCAGCAATGCCAGCGTTTCACGGCTTTTGCTGCAACGCGGGTTGTGGTAAATCGAAACGGTTTCCATTATCTGCTTCCTTAAAGTCAATGCATGAACCGGCAGGTAAACCTGCCGTAAGGTCAGCCGCGCTGGTACTGGCGGAAGCGCTTTTGCATCTGGCGGAACTGGTCAATGCGTGCGTCATACCGCGCCTGGTCCAGGCTGCCGAGTTTGGCTTGCGCGCTGGCATTGCTCAGCACCTCGATGGCCTGATCGAGCCTGCCCACCAGCGCCAGGCTCTCTGCCCGGGCCGATAACTCCTGTGCCCGCTGGTTATTGGCGGCCGATGCCTGGGCCAGCAGCTCCCAGCCGTTCGGATCGTCCGGGTTAGCATAAGTATAGCGATTAAGAATGCGGATGGCGTCGGCCGGGCGGTTGCCTTCGGCATAGGCATTCGCCAGGTTAAGCTGAAGCACCGGGTTGCCGCGGGCGGCGTTGGCCTTTTCCAGCCGGGCAATCGCCTGCGGGATCTGTTTCCGGCCGAGGTCGATATCCGTCATCAGATCGAGATACCAGACGTTGCCCGGCTCTTTCGCCAGCAGCGGCGCAAGGGCGCTTGCCGCCTCACCATATTTGTTTGCCTGGTAAAACAAAATGGCCCGGCCGTAACGCGCGGCGGTCTGCTCACGCACGTTGCCCTGTTCCAGCGGTTGCAGGGTGTCCTCAGTCAGGCGGTTCTGTTCACTGCCGTACATGCCGAGAATGCGCACCCTGGCCAGCATAAAGTCCAGCGAAGAGTGCGCCACCACGTGCCCCATCTGGTTGGCGCGGTTGCGGGTGTCGGCGAGGCGGCTGTCCGGCAGCGGGTGGGTGAGCAACATTTCCGGCGGTTTCGAGGCGGAGCGCGACTGGTCCGCCAGCTTTTGCAGGAAGGTCGGCATCGCTTCCGGGTCAAAGCCTGCGCGTTGCAGCACCTGAATGCCGATGCGATCCGCCTCCTGTTCATTGGCCTGGGTAAAGCTGATCATGCCCTGTTGCGCACCGGCCAGCGTGCCGGTCAGGGCCGCCATCCCGGCCTGCGGGCTGGCCATCGCCAGCAGGATAGAGCCGAGTGCGCCCACCCAGGTGAGCGGGGCGCTGCGCTGCTGGTCTTCCATCGCCCGCGCCAGGTGACGTTGTGTGACGTGGGAAATTTCGTGCGCCATGACCGAGGCGAGCTGGCTTTCATTGTCGGTGTAGCGGAACAGCGCCGAATGCAGCACCACGTTGCCGCCAAAGAAGGCGAAGGCGTTGATCTCGTCATTGTTGATCAGGAAAAAATGGAAGGGTGTGCGCACGGAATAGGCGTGGGCCACCAGCCGGTTTCCCAGCTGGTTGATATACTGAACCAGCAACGGGTCGTTAATTAACGGGGCGCTGCCGCGCAGCTGGCGGACATAGAAATCCCCCATCTGCAACTCCTGGTTGATGCTCAGGGTGCCGCCCGCCGTGGTGCCGATGTCCGGCAACTGGTCAGCCAGCGGGGTGGCGTCTGCCGCCAGCAACGGCGCTGCGGCCGCGGCCGGGAGGACGGCGGAGAGCGACAATGCGCCAATCAGCGCGGCAATAAGCGGTTTTTTCAATGATAAAGCCATGATGCGCGATCCCTTGGTAAAAAATCCTGACGGTAAGCGACGGCGCCGGGCGGGCTGCTCCCGCGGCACCTTTGCTGCCCAATGGCGGTAAACGTCTGGCCTGGGAGGTAAAAACAGGCGGGTGTGGCTTTCCGGCGCTCCCCCGGTTGCGTAGACTCCCTGCGGCGTAGCGGGTTCCTGCGCACGCGTGTTTTTCTTATCTTAGCCATCCCCTTGATGCAATGGAACGTTTGCGCGGGGATATATACCGGAAAGTGGGGGCTGCCCCGGTTTCCGGTCTCTGGAGTGTTGAATGCTTGAGTTGTTATTACAGTGGTACCGCCGCCGGTTCTCCGACCCGGAAGCCATTGCGCTGCTGATTATCCTGCTGGCCGGTTTCTGTATCCTCTATTTTTTCCACGGCATTCTGGCTCCGCTGCTGGTGGCCATTGTGCTCGCCTACCTGCTGGAGTGGCCGACCGCACGGCTTCAGCGGCTGGGCTGCTCGCGTACCTGGGCCGCCAGCATCGTGCTGACGCTGTTTGCCGGGGTGGTGATGCTGGCGCTGTTTGTGATTGCCCCGGCCACCTGGCAGCAGGGGGTGAACCTGGCCACGGATCTGCCGTCGATGCTCAACCATTTCTATGCTTACGCGCAGAGCCTGCCGAAGCGCTACCCGGCGCTGGTGGATGCCGGCATCATCGACATGATGGCCGAGGATGTGCGCACCCGCCTGACGCTGGTGGGCGGGTCAGTGGTGAAGTTCTCGCTCGCCTCGCTGGTGGGGTTGCTGACGCTGTCGATTTACCTGGTGCTGGTGCCGCTGATGGTGTTTTTCCTGCTCAAGGACAAAGAGCAGATGCTGAACGCGGTGCGGCGGGTGCTGCCGCGTAACCGCGGGCTGGCCGGGCAGGTGTGGGTGGAGATGAACCAGCAGATCACCAACTATATCCGCGGCAAGGTGCTGGAGATGGTGGTGGTGGGCATCGCCACCTATATCGTGTTCTTTATTATGGAGCTGCAGTACTCGCTGCTGCTGGCGGTGCTGGTGGGGTTTTCGGTGCTTATCCCTTACATCGGCGCGGTGATCGCCACGATTCCGGTGGTGGTGATTGCGCTGTTCCAGTGGGGGCTGGGCGCGGATTTCTGGACGCTGATTATCGCCTATCTGGTGGTGCAGGGGCTGGACGGCAACCTGCTGGTGCCGATCCTCTTCTCCGAGGCAGTGAACCTGCACCCGCTGGTGATCATCCTGTCGGTGATTATTTTTGGCGGCATGTGGGGCTTCTGGGGCATCTTTTTTGCCATTCCGCTGGCGACGCTGGTCAAAGCGGTGGTGCACGCCTGGCCGGACGAACTGTACGACGACCCGGAACACCGGCCATAAAAAAAAGCGCGGGTGCGCTTTTTTAAAAAAACAGGGAGACCGCCGGCGTGAAACGGGGCGTTACACGCTGGCCTTCAGGTAATCCATCACGATGTCGTGGTGGTTACTGGTTTTGAATTCATCAAACACCTTCTCGACTTTGCCGTCGCGGCCAATCAGGAAGCTGATGCGGTGGATGCCGTCATAGGTTTTCCCCATAAAGCTCTTTTCACCCCAGACGCCGAACTGCTGCGCCACCAGGTGATCTTCATCGGAAAGCAGGGTGAAGTTCAGCAGCTCTTTTTCGGCAAACCGCGAGAGTTTCTCTGGCTTGTCAGTGCTGACGCCCAGCACCTCCACACCCGCTTTTTTCAGATCATCCATATTGTCACGCAAACCGCAGGCCTGCACGGTGCAGCCGGGCGTCATGGCTTTAGGGTAGAAATAGACCAGGACGCGCTGTCCCTGGAAGTCGGCCAGATTGACCAATTCGCCGTCCTGATCGGGCAGACTAAATTGCGGCGCTGTATCACCGGCTTTCAGTGGGCTCATCACTACTCTCCATCTTTCTCATCATGCTGTGGATAGTTCACCACGCTAATAGTGCCTTGCGCATTCAATTCTGTACATAGCCGGTAAAAGGCCGGTTCAATAATTGATGAGTCTGTGTCAGCAGGGCTGTGCGCGGTGATCTGGATCGACAGCTGGGGCGGGTTATCTCCAGTCGCGGGCTGCGTTTTGGAGGCCAGTTCGGCAATGTTCATCTGATGCGAGTCGAAAAGATCGGTAAAGCGTTCAATAATATGCGGTGAATCCTTCACCTCCACCTTCACCCATACTGTGACCGGCATCGGCGGGCGCCCGTGCGAATGCGTCCGCTTCATCACAATCAACAGCTCCAGTTCGGCCCCTTTCAGCGGCAGGGTCGATTCAATCAGGGCAATGGCATTCCAGCTCCCGGACAGCAGCATGATAAAGGTGAACTCCTCACCGAGCATGGCAAGACGGCTGTCTTCAATATTGCAGCCGCAGCTGCTGACGTGACGGGTAATGGTGTTCACAATGCCGGGGCGGTCAGCGCCCAGCGCGGTGATAACCAGATAGTGTTGTTGTGGCTGCGGCAAAATTGCTCTTCCTGTCATGCTCCGTGGGGTTCCCATGGTAAACATAAAAAAAACCGCCTGCCAAGCGCTTGTAACCAGGTTGTTTGCTTGCTTTTAATGAAGAGTCAAACGTACCATGAGTGACCTGTTTGTGGAGGGGATGGCTAATGTTTACCGGAAGTATTGTTGCACTGGTTACGCCGATGGACGACAAAGGTGCTGTCGATCGCGCGAGCCTGAAAAAACTGATTGATTATCATGTCGCCAGCGGAACCTCGGCGATTGTCTCCGTAGGCACCACCGGCGAATCTGCCACCCTGAGCCACGATGAACACGGTGATGTGGTGATGCAGACCGTGGAACTGGCTGACGGGCGTATCCCGATCATTGCCGGCACCGGGGCAAATGCCACCGCAGAAGCCATCTCTCTGACGCAACGCTTTGAAAAAAGTGGCGTTGTGGGCTGCCTGACCGTGACCCCTTACTATAACAAACCCACGCAGGAAGGGCTGTACCAGCACTTTAAAGCGATTGCTGAAAGCACCGCGCTGCCGCAGATCCTGTACAATGTGCCCTCCCGTACCGGCTGTGATCTGCTGCCGGTGACCGTCGCGCGGCTGGCAAAAATCAAGAATATTGTGGCAATTAAAGAGGCCACAGGGAACTTAAACCGTGTTAGCCAGATCCAAGTGCTGGTTGATGATGAGGCGTTCTGTCTGTTGAGCGGCGATGACGCCAGCGGGCTGGACTTTATGCAACTGGGCGGCAAGGGCGTGATTTCGGTGACGGCCAACGTGGCGGCCCGGGAAATGGCGCAACTCTGTGCACTGGCTCAGCAGGGAAATTTTGCTGAAGCCCGTCGCCTGAACCAGCGCCTGATGCCGTTGCATCAGGATTTATTTGTAGAAGCGAACCCAATTCCGGTGAAATGGGCCTGCAAGGCATTGGGATTGATGGCAACCGATACACTGCGTCTGCCAATGACGCCGTTGACCGATGCAGCCCGCCCGGTGGTGGAGCAGGCATTGAAACATGCCGGTTTGCTGTAACTCTTAGGGAGATTTGATGGTTTATTCATTGCATACGTCGCGTGTAGCGAAAGTCGCGGGGGTATCCCTCGTTCTGCTGCTCGCGGCCTGTTCCAGCGATCAGCGTTATAAGCGCCAGGTGAGTGGTGACGAAGCCTACCTCGATGCGCCTGCGCTGAAAGAACTGAAGGCGCCCGCCGGGATGATTCTGCCGTTGCAGGACGGGACATACGATGTACCGGCTGTGACGCTGAAAGGCGGCGTGGGTAAGCAACTGGATATCCGGCCGCCGGTGCAGCCGCTGCCGTTGCTGAGCGGTTCCCGCTCCCAGCTGGCCGGTGACAGCGTCATGATCCTGCTGGAAAACAGCCCGCAAAACCGCGATCTGTGGGCCAATGTGGTGAAAGTGGTCGAACAGAACGGTTACCCGGTGGCTAACCGCAATGATGCCGGCCAGACACTCAGCACCGACTGGGTGAAATGGAACCGCGCCGATGAGGACTTCCAGTACGAAGGCCGTTATCAAATCACCGTGGCACCGAAGGACTATCAGCTGGCCCTGAGCGTGAAAACCCTGGCACTGCAACAGCAGGGCAACGCGATCACTGCGCCGTCTGAGATCCAGCGTTATAACGGCCAGATGCTGAACAGCCTGGTGGCCGGCCTCGACAAAATCTCGACTGACCTGGAAAACAGCCGGGCAGGGCGTGATACCAGCAGCTTCAATGTCACCAGCGGCAGCGATGATACCGGCCTGCCGGTGCTGGTGGTGCGTGCGCCTTATGCCCAGGTATGGAACCGCCTGCCGAACACGCTGGAGCGCGTCGGCATGACCGTGACCGACAGCAGCCGCCCGCAGGGCACGCTCTCCGTTACCTACAAATCCCTGAGCGACAGTGACTGGGAAGCGCTGGGTGTGAGCGCACCGGAAAACGTGAAAAACGGTGACTACAAATTGCAGGTTGGCGATCTCGACAACCGTAGCAGCTTGCAGTTCATTGATTCCAAAGGACACCCGCTGACGCAATCGGAAAACGATGCGCTGGTGGCGGTGTTCCAGGCCGCCTTCGACAAGGGACCGGCAAACTAATCTGAGGGGCTTCGGCCCCTTTTTTATTGGGCTTCCGGCAGCATGACCGGCACAGATTTTTGTTGCCGCCACCACGACGCAAACGTTACCCTTTATCCCGACGAGTCATATCACTGGAGTAAGTTAAGATGCAAAAGTTAGCTGAGCTGTATCGCGGAAAGGCGAAAACCGTCTACACCACCGAAAATCCTGACCTGCTGGTGCTGGAGTTCCGTAACGATACATCAGCGCTCGATGGCGAACGTATTGAGCAGTTTGACCGCAAAGGCATGGTGAACAACAAGTTCAACCACTTCATCATGAGCAAACTGGAAGAGGCGGGGATCCCGACCCAGATGGAGCGCCTGCTCTCTGACAATGAAGTGCTGGTGAAGAAGCTGGACATGGTGCCGGTAGAGTGTGTCATCCGTAACCGCGCGGCCGGTTCTCTGGTGAAACGTCTCGGTATTGAAGAGGGGCTGGAACTGAACCCGCCGCTGTTCGATCTGTTCCTGAAAAATGATGCCATGCATGACCCGATGGTCAACGAATCCTACTGCAAAACCTTCGGCTGGGTGAATGAAGAGAACCTGGCGCGCATGAAGGCGCTGAGCTATCAGGTGAATGACGTGCTGAGCAAACTGTTTGATGATGCCGGCCTGATCCTGGTGGACTTCAAACTGGAATTTGGCCTGTTCAACGGCGAAGTGGTACTGGGCGACGAGTTTTCCCCGGACGGCAGCCGCCTGTGGGACAAAGCCACCCTCAACAAAATGGACAAAGACCGTTTCCGCCAGAGCCTGGGCGGCGTGATTGAAGCCTATGAGGATGTCGCCAGACGTATCGGCGTTCAGCTGGACTAACCACGCAATCGATTACCCTGCTCCTGATTTCCCCGCGGGCGGCCTTGATGGCCGCCCGTTTGTTTTCGGCGGTTCCCCGGCAGGCGAGGCACACCTCACCCGGCGGGATTTAAGCTAAGCTAAAGTGTGATGACTCCGAGGGTTATCAACGATTATTAATAACGATCATCATTAACAGAAATGGGTGTTAAAACGCCGGGGAGCAGGGTTATGCGTTGGCAAGGGAGACGTGAAAGTGACAATGTGGAAGATCGCCGCGGCGCCAGTTCAGGTGGCGGCGGCGGGTTCCGCGTACCAATGGGCGGCAAAGGCGGCATTATTATTGTGGTGGTGGTGCTGATCGCCGGCTATTACGGCATTGACCTGACTCCGCTGCTGGGCGGCGGCGGGCAACAACAAATAAGCCAGACGCAGACCATCAGCCCGCAGGATGATGAGATGGCAAAATTCACGTCGGTGATCCTCGCGTCGACGGAAGATACCTGGAACACGATTTTCCAGCAGGAGGGAAAACAGTATCGTGAGCCGAAACTGGTGATGTATCGCGGCATGACCCGCACCGGCTGCGGCACCGGCCAGTCAGTGATGGGGCCGTTCTACTGCCCGGCAGACAGCACCGTGTATGTGGATCTCTCGTTCTATCAGGAACTGAAAGATAAGCTGGGTGCCGACGGGGATTTCGCCCAAGGGTATGTGGTGGCGCATGAAGTCGGCCACCATGTGCAGAACCTGCTGGGCATTGAGCGCAAAGTGCGTGAAATGCAGCAGGGCGCGTCTGAAACGCAGGTCAACCATCTCTCTGTGAGGCTGGAGTTGCAGGCGGACTGCTTCGCCGGTGTCTGGGGCCATGCCATGCAGGAACAGCAGGTACTGGAAGCGGGCGATTTGCAGGAGGCGCTGAACGCCGCGCAGGCAATCGGTGATGACCGCTTGCAGCAACAGAGCCAGGGCCGGGTGGTGCCGGACAGCTTTACCCACGGCACCTCAGAGCAGCGCTACACCTGGTTCAAACGCGGTTTTGACAGCGGAAACTATAAGGAGTGTGATACCTTTGCCGCCCGATAATTTATGACGCGGCAGGCAGGGTATGATCACCGACATCCTCAACGCACAGCACGCCATGCAGCAGGCCGGTATTCGCCGCCTGCTGGTGCTGAGCGGCGAACGCACATGGTGCCTGGCGCAGGCTGGGGCTATCGCCTCAGCGCTGGCCGCCGATGTGTTGTGGATGTCACCCGATCCCGCGCTGCCGCAGGCTCTTCCCCCGTCGCGGGCGAGGGGGCTGCTCGGCCGTGAACGCCAACATGCGGTCTTTGATGCAACCCAGGGCCTGGACGCCGAGGCGCTGGCAGCACTTGCCGGATGCCTGGCCGCCGGCAGCTGGTTGCTGTTGCTGGTGCCGCCGTGGGATCGCTGGCCGCACCAGCCGGACAGTGACAGTGTGCGCTGGAGCGAACAGCCGCAGCCTATTCCCACACCGCATTTTGTGGCTCACCTTACCCGCCTGCTGGAAAACGATGCAGAAACCCTGCTCTGGCGGCAGGGCGAGCCGTTTGTTCTGCCAGCATGGGCAGCCCGCCCGGCATGGCAGCGGCCGGACGGCGGCCCGACCGCCGGGCAGCGGCAACTCCTGGCCCGCCTGCAACAGGCTGACGCCGGCGTCTGGGTGGTGACGGCGGCGCGAGGCCGCGGCAAATCGGCGCTGGCAGGGATGCTGGCTGCTTCCCAGCCGGGCCATTGCCTGCTAACCGCGCCCAGCCGTGAGGCCGCAGAAACGTTAAGCCAATGGGCAGGCGACGACCTGCCGTTTATGGCCCCCGATGCGTTGCTGGCGGCCTGCCGGCGTCAGCCCCCGGCACACCGCGGCTGGTTGCTGATTGATGAGGCAGCGGCCATTCCGGCACCGTTGCTGCACGCGCTGATCGCCTTTTTCCCCCAGGTTTTGCTGACGACCACCGTTCAGGGCTATGAAGGCACCGGGCGCGGCTTCCTGCTGAAATTTTGTGCTGACCTGCCGTGCTGGCACGATCTCAGGCTCACCCAGCCGGTTCGCTGGGCGGAAGGGGATCCGCTGGAGGCCCTGCTGGATGCGGCCCTGCTGATGGCGGATTCTCCGGTGCCCGACAGCACACCGGCAGCGCACTGTACGCTGATGCCAGTGCCGCAGGCGTCCTGGCCTGAAAACCCCACGTTACTGGCCGACTTCTACGGGTTGCTCAGCGCCGCCCATTACCGTACCTCTCCGCTCGATTTACGCCGGTTACTGGATGCACCAGGCCAGCATGTGATGGCCGCCTGGGATCAGCAGCAGGTGCATGGTGCACTGTGGCTGGTGGAAGAGGGCGGATTACCCGAGGCGCTGGCGCACGAGGTATGGGCCGGTCGCCGCCGCCCGCGCGGCAGCCTGATCGCCCAGTCGCTGGCCGCACACGGCGGCCAGTGGCAGGCACCGGTGCTGCGCTCACGCCGCATCAGCCGCATTGCCGTAACGGCGGGCCAGCGTCGTCATGGGCTGGGCACCCGGCTGGTACAGGAACAGATCGCACGTGCGCATGCTGATGGGGCCGATTTCCTGTCAGTCAGCTTTGGTTTTACCGAGCCTTTATGGGCCTTCTGGCAGCAGTGCGGTTTTCGTCTGGCGCGTATCGGCAGCCAGCGTGAGGCAAGCAGCGGCTGTTATGCCGCGATGGCCTTATTGCCGCTCTCAGACGCCGGACATGCCCTGGCACAACAGGCCGCGTTGCGGTTCAACCGGGACTGGCCGTGGCTGGCGGCACGGGTTGACCTGCCGCTGCCGCAGGCAAACCACGTTTCACAAACACTGGATGATGAAGACTGGCGTGAACTGGCGGGCTTTGCGTTTGCCCACCGCCCGCTGGAGGCGAGCCTGGGTGCGCTGCAACGCCTGTTGCTGCACTCAGCCCTGCCGTTGCCGGCGCTGCGGGCGCATTTGCAGCAGGGTCAGGAGGTGGCGTCTCTCTGCGCGCAATTTTCGCTGCCGGGGCGCAAAGCCCTGTTAGTGCGTTGGCGTCAGGAGACGGCCAACGCCCTGGCGGCGTGTGATCCCGCTGCCTGCCGGCACGCACAGGCGTGGGCGGCGGCATGGCCGGGCGTATAACGCATTTACGCCCGCTTTTTACGATTGTCATTTTATTTTATTTTAAAGATTAATACAGGCCGCTTAAATTAATTGTGGCTTAATTAATTTGATTCTTGATATTAACTGATTAAATAAGATAAAAATAAATGGATGAATATCTTTATTATCTTAGAATTGTTCTTAAAAAATCTCAATGAATTAAGAGTTAGCGGTAAAGTTCCCTGCAAGGTTGAATAAAGTTCGACCTTAAAATATGATCGTCCCTGCGGATTACTGTGCAAGTAAGACTATTTTTTATTAATGGACGTGCCTCTTTATCAGAATAAATTCTGATAAGTAGCGGTGTAACTTTATGCATTGAGGGATTATCAAATGCCTGTCAGCCATAAGAAGTTCTCCTTATCAAAAATCACGCTCGCCTGTGCGCTTGCGTTGACCTCCTCTGCCGCACTATCACAAGATATCTCCGGTTCTTCCTTTGATACCTTTACGCATGGTGTTGATATTAATGGCCATGTGCATTATCAGGGGTATGTGGACTGGGATAATACTGCCGCCGGTTATGACGGCAGCGACATTTACCCGGTTATCAATAACGCCGTCGTAAATGGTGTGATCTCAACCTATTATTTAGATGACGGTGCGGGCGACAATAATACCCTGACCCTCTCGAATACCACGGTGAATGGGATGATCACCTCCGGTTGTATGACGGGGGATTGCAGTAATACTGAGCCGCGGGGGAATTATCTTGACCCCCTGAGTCTGGTTATTGATAACACCACGATTAATGATACCTATGAGCACTATATTTATGATGTGACGGATGCGGATCAGATACGTGATTTCCATCAGGTAGACACCTATGCGCTGGGCACCGCCATTACCCTGGATCAGGAAAGCAATATTACGATTCAGAATAACTCCCATGTGGCGGGTATTTCGCTGTCTCAGGGGTATGACTGGGCGGATGTGAACGGCAACAGCGCCGAAACCTTCGATAATAATGTCCAGATTAATGACTCGGTTCTGACCTCCGGCGCTTACAGCGAACTGGATAAGCAAGGTTTCTACGGCCAGTCTGATAAACCAAGCGATTACAACACCGCAACCAGCACTGCCGCCGATGATATCGCCCTGTCTGTGGTCGCCAGTGCCGATGCAGACAATGCCATGAAAACCAACGTGGTATTAAACAACTCCACCATGACCGGCGATGTCGCGTTTGTCAGCTATTTCGACAACGGCTATTACGTTGATGGGCATGACAGCAACGGTGACGGCGTTCTGGACACCGATGGCTGGGACAATACCGATGAACTGCACCTGACGCTGGATAACGGCAGCAAATGGGTCGGGGCGGCAACCTCCAGTGTCCAGGCGGACACCTCCCTGTATGACCACACCACCAACAGCCGCTGGCCGGCGTCAGTTTACAATTCTGATTATGGTCACCTGACCGGTGATGCCGTTTATCAAAGCGGCCTGTTCGATATCGCCATAAACAATGGTTCCGAGTGGGACGCGACCAAAGCCTCTAACCTGGACAACCTCACTGTTAATAACGCGTCACAGGTCACGGTGCAGGAAGCCTCTATTCTTGCCGACACCATTACCCTGACCAACGGTTCCCTGCTGAACATTGCGGCTCACGGTGACGTCGCCACCGACGATCTGCATCTCGACTCAGGCAGCCGCGCATCGCTGGTGGAAGAGAGTGCCCACCTGTATGCCAACACCCTGACGGTAAGCAACGGGGCGGAGCTGGATCTGGGCCGTGGTCAGGTTGACACCCAAAATCTGGTGCTGACTGACAACGGCGTATTTGATATCGGCAGCCGTGAATTTGTGCTGAATGCTGATTTGAATAATGCCCGTGACAAAACTGCCGCCGATTATGTTTATGACTCCGGCGTGATTGGCCTCAATTCAGACGGCCACTTGAGCGTGAATGGCACGGCAAACGGCAATTATCAGGTGCGTATTGATAATGCGACCGGTGCCGGCAGCGTGGCAGATTACAAAGACAAAGAGCTGATCCGCATCTATGGCGGCAACGCGACCTTTACCGACGCCAACGAAGCGGATCTGGGCGCCTATCGTTATCAGGCAGAGCAACGCGGTGATGTGGTGGTGCTGGACCAGAAAGGGCTGACCTCGTCCGCCAATGCGGCCCTGAGCCTGCCGTCTTCCAACGCCAGCACCTGGCACATGGAACAAGATACTCTGGATAACCGCATGGACAATGTCCGCCATACGGCTAATCAGGATAAAGGCGGTGTGTGGGTTAACTACTTTGGCGGCAACCTGAATACCAGCAATGATGTGGTTGACTACGATCAGGACGTCAACGGCGTTATGGTGGGCCTGGATAAAGTGGTTGAAGGCGGTGGCGAACGCGAATGGCTGGTCGGTATGTCTGCCAGCTTCGCGAAATCCAGCCTCAGCATGTCTGATGCTGACGCGGATTCTGACAGCCAGTCAGCCCGGGTTTACAGCAGCCTGATGTTTAACAACGGCGTGTTCGTCGACAGCTCCCTGAGCTACAGCCACTTCAGCAATGACCTCGACAGCACCATGAGCAACGGCCAGCACGCGTCCGGTGACAACACCACGGATGCCTGGGGCTTTGGCCTGAAACTGGGTTATGACTGGGCCTTCCAGCCGAAAGCCTACCTGACGCCATACGCCAGCATCACCGGCGTGTTTGTGGGGGACGATGACTACACCCTGAATAACGGCATGAACGTCAGCGATCAGGCATACGACAGTATCCGTTATGAACTGGGCGCGGACATCGGTTACACCTTTGAATATGCAGGCGGCCAGGCGTTCACCCCGTATGCCTCACTGGCCTATGTGTATGAAAGCTCAAGCAACGATGCGCAAATCAATGGTGACCGCATTGATAACGGCGTGGATGGCTCAGCCGTTCGCGTAGGGCTCGGTGGTCAGTTTGAAATGAGCAAAAACTTCAGCATCTATGCTGACGCCAACTACCTGGGCGGCAGCGATGTTGACCAGCCGTGGGCTGCCAACCTCGGTGTGAAATACCGTTGGTAATGCCGGTATGAAATATCATGGGTAGTGCCGGTACGACATGCCGTAGGTAATTAAGCAATTCCTGTTCGCCTCCCCCTGAGAGTACCCATTGGCCCCCCTGCGGGGCCTTTTTTTGTCTGTAAGCCGGGGAAGGGCCATAAAAAAACGGGCAGCCTGCGCTGCCCGTGGTGTGACTCCCGGCCAATTACTTTTTCTTTGGCCAGTCGTCTTCGTCATCCCATTGTGCGTTATTATCGCGATGGGGAGGAATTTCCGGTTTGTTGTTTAAAAAACGTTTATGATCCAGTCGGCGTAACTCTTTGATGCCGTTGAGGATAATACCCACCAGAATCACTAAAAAAATCCACCAGTAATCGGCTATCCAATGCATGGTTACCCTCCGTGATTAATGCTTACGTAACGCGTAAACAGCGTATCGATATGGGCAGACAACCACTCTGCGCCTGCCACATCCTGCCCTTGCCACGATGATATGATCTTTTCCGGCGTCAGTAACGTTTCCAGCTGACGGGCCGCCGGGTAATAACTCAAATGCCAGGGCTCAATCGCTACCCCGCCGCGATCCTCGGAAAAGGGACGGTAAAACCCAAACTCAGCCATATGCCCGGTCAGCCATTCCGTCAGCGGGGCAAAATAGCCCCCCGGCAGATATTCCCACGGCTCCAGTTGCAGGGGGTGCCCGGCCGGCAGCCGTGAGGGGTCATACACATCCAGATCGGTGCCCCAGTGGTGGCGGCTGGTGCCGGGCAGCGCTGACCAACGCAAAATAGCTTCACAGCGTTGCGCGACAGGGAGCGCGGCGGCATCCAGCGGCTGGCTGGCCTGATCTAAGAGTGGCCGCTCGCCACGGAATTTGCCATTCCAGATGGCGCGTTGCCGATCGAAGTCACGAAATGTGCTGGCCGGTTGCAGATCAAATCCGGCAGCGCGCGCAGCACGTTGCAAGCGGATAAACGCCTGTGCCGCCTCCGGCTGAAGGCGATGGGGGCCACAAAGCGGCACCAGATGGGCCTCGCTGCGGCCGGTCAGCATCTCGTCGGTGATCATGCGATTAACTGGTCCATAATCCGCTGGTACATTCTGCTCAGCAGTTGCAGGTCAGCCGCGCTGACACACTCATTAATCTTGTGGATGGTGGCGTTAACCGGGCCAAGCTCAACCACTTGCGCGCCCATCTGGGCAATAAAACGCCCGTCGGAGGTGCCGCCGGTGGTTTCCAATTTCGGCGAGATTTCGCTGTAATGCCGGACGGCCCTGACCACCGCGTCCACCAGCTCACCGCGTGCAGTCAGGAAAGGCTGGCCGGAAATTTTCCACTCAATGGTATAGCGTAACTGGTGCTTTTCCAGCAGCGCCTGTACCCGCTGCTTGATCAGCTCATCGGTTAATTCGGTGCTGAAGCGGAAGTTGAATTGCACAAAAAATTCACCGGGAATGACGTTATTACTGCCGGTGCCGGCCTGCACGTTAGCGATCTGCATACTGGTCGGGGGGAAGAATTCATTGCCCTGATCCCACTCGGTGGCGGCCAGCTCCGCTAAGGCCGGAAGCGCCCGGTGCACCGGGTTATCCGCCAGATGCGGGTAAGCCACGTGGCCTTGCACGCCATGAATATGCAGGTTGGCCGTCATCGAGCCGCGTCGGCCATTTTTGACCACATCACCCACGCGCTCAGTGCTGGATGGCTCGCCCACCAGGCAGTAATCCAGCCGCTCCTGACGCGCCATCAGGGCTTCCACGACTTTGACCGTGCCGTAAGTCGCGTTCGCCTCTTCATCAGAGGTGATCAAAAAAGCCAGGCGGCCACGGTGGTGCGGGTTGGCGGCCACAAAGCGCTCAGCAGCGACCACCATCGCGGCCAGCGAGCCTTTCATGTCCGCGGCACCCCGGCCAAACAGCATCCCATCACGGATGGTTGGTTCGAACGGCGGGTTAATCCAGCGCGACTCGTCACCCACCGGCACCACATCGGTATGCCCGGCAAAGGCCAGCGTTTTACCTTCACCACGCCAGGCCCAGAAGTTCTGAGTATCGCCAAAATTCATGGGTTCAATGGTAAAGCCCAACGCCTTCAGGCGGGCTATCATGATGGCCTGGCAGCCGGCATCATCCGGGCTGAGGGAGGGGCGCTTAATCAATTGCTGCGCCAAATCAATTACCGGACAGGTCATCTTAGTTCCCCTGTGAAATAAAGTGCTGATAGCGTCCGGCATCAAAACCGAGCAGTGACGTCTCGCCGGAACCGGCCAGCAGCGGGCGTTTAATAATCGCCGGGTGTGCCAGCATCAGCTGCAGGGCGGAGCCGGCATCGGTCACGGCCCCACGCTCCTCCTCACTCAGTTTGCGCCAGGTGGTGCCGCGGGTATTCAGCAACGCCTCATACCCCTGCTGGGCAATAAAGGTGTGAAGCATCTCCGCCGTCAGGCCATCAACCCGATAGTCATGAAAGCGATACGCCACCTGCTGCTCATCCAGCCAGCGACGGGCTTTTTTAACGGTATCGCAATTTTTTATGCCATAGAGGGTGAAATCAGGGGAGGTGGGGGACTCTGCCATGAAAAATACCTATAAACGCGTGATCAGAAAAGGGAACGGTGCGCCGGGGGCGCTGAATGTCCCGGCATCCCGACATAATGCGGGAAAATGGCGGGACGATCCAGCCGCCGGGCCCGTGTGATCAATCGATATAGCCTTTTTGCTGCATCGCCTGAATCTGGCCGGGTGAGGCGGCCACCATACCGGTGTGCAGCAGGTGAAAATCATAACGGCGGTAAAAATCGATTTTATCCGGCACCGCATAGATAAACAGCTTACCGTAAGGGCGCAAATCATCGCAGATGCGGCGCATCAGCTGATCGCCCAGCCCCCGGCCCTGTACATCCGGGTCAACCACCACATCGGAAAGGTAAGACGCATAGGTAAAGTCACTGATGGCATGGGCGGTCGCCACCAGTTTTCCCTCCAGATAACCCCAGTAACAGAATGCGCTGTTGCGGTAGGCCTGGCGTAATTGATCAACATTACGCGCATTCAGGCCGCCGCGCTCAATCAGCCGTGCCAGGGCCTGCCAATCCACCGGGTAGCGGGTTTCATCCGTCTCAATGTCCAGTTTTGCCATATTTTTTCGGCTCCCTATCAGGAAGAGTGGTATCCCCCACACCCAGGGGGCGTTGCAGCAAGACGGTGTCCAGCCATTGGCCCTGTTTCAGCCCGACGGCGCGCAGCACGCCCAACTGCTCAAAACCCAGTGAACGGTGCAGCGCGAGGGATGCCCGGTTGTTGCTGTTACCCACATTTGCCACCATCTGGCGATAACCCTGTTGTTCCGCCCATTCAATAGCGGTTTCCATCAGGCGTTTACCAGTGCCGCGCCCGGTTTCATCATGCCGTATATAGATGGAGTTCTCGACCGTATAACGGTAGGCGTAGCGTGGGCGGTAAAAAGAGAGATAACAGTAGCCAATGACCCGGTCACCTTCCAGGGCGACCCACCAGGGCAGGCCGCTCGCCAGGGTTTTCTGATAACGGATGTGCATTTCAGCCACATCAGGCGCGTCAGTTTCAAACGAAGCCAGCCCATACAGAACGTGATGGGCATAAATTGCCTGAATAGCCGGCATATGGCTCTCCAGGGCATCAGTAATCCTAACAGTCGTCATACGGCATTACTCCCGGTGGGAGACAGAGGGATTGGGCAAAACAGAGTAAGCGATTTCATCGCCGCTGGCAGGCGCAAATAATGGCAACGGCTACAAAAACAAAGGGATGGAAAAACAGGCCCTGGCGCTGCTGGTTTTTTTATTCCTGACGGCGGCAGAAAGGCTGTTTCATTGTTGCCGTAGAGGGCGCAGGTAAAAAAGCGTCAAATGAGCGGGAAGGGGAGGAGGTGATAATATGAAATTAATTAATTGTTATAAATTGGTTAATAAATAATCAACGTTAATGATTTATTGAGATTTAATTATGATAATTTCATGAGTTATTATTACTCGCGGTTTTTCTATGCGCGACGTGTTTATCAGGGAGAGTTTTTATTTTAATTCTTATTTGGCCATAGGGCTTTGTTTCAGGAATGAAACACCTATAAAGGGATTAATACCGGGAAAAGTAAAAATCTGGCCCACCTCAGCGTCTCATGGGGGCCATAAGCCCGGAAAAAGCAGCGATCAACACGCGGTAAACGCCCGTAGCATGGGCGGTAACCCGGTTTCATAACCCAGGTGAGGTTGACTGCCCTGATTGAACACTTTTTCTTGTTATAGAGCGTAGATAAACCACTTTAAAAAATTAATTGGGCAGGAAATCGTGCCGATATAAGGTTTATCGCTGCTCAACATGCTGCCGAAACAGCAATTGCACTGATAGTTAGACTGGATTAAAAATTGTTCATTAAGACTATTCCTAAAGTGAAAAAAGTGGCGTACACTTGCGTTAATTCATCAGTGAGGTGGTTATGGTCGAACAAGAAGTAAGTACCTGGAAAGACTTCATCGAAGAGATGTTACGTAAGTAATACGTAGGTGAAGTTAATAACAAGACTAAAGTGACATCTATTTTAATTTAATGCCGCATCAGGGTAAATTTAAAAAAGAGATTATACACAGCACTCTCTTGGCTATTACCTAATAAAAAGGGCCGTCTATTAAAGACGGCCCTTTTTTCATGGCCGGCGTGCCGGGCGGCACCCCGGAAGCAGGGTCAGGCCTGGCCTGCATCCGGTGCGGTGCCCTGCGTTTTCCGCCCTGGGAAACGGCGGCGCACCAGCACAAAGAACAGCGGCACAAAGAAAATGGCCAGCACGGTGGCGGTAATCATGCCGCCCATCACGCCGGTTCCGACGGCGTGCTGGCTGCCCGAACCGGCACCCTGGCTGATGGCCATCGGCAACACGCCAAAGATAAACGCCAGCGACGTCATCAGGATCGGGCGCAACCGCATACGTGAGGCTTCCAGCGTCGCCTCGGTCAAGTCGCGGCCTTTCTGGTGCAGTTCATTGGCAAATTCAACAATCAGGATCGCGTTCTTGGCGGACAAGCCGATAATGGTCAGCAGGCCGACCTGGAAATAGACATCATTTTCCAGCCCGCGCAGCCAGGTCGCCGCCACCGCGCCGATCACCCCCAGCGGCACCACCAGCATCACCGAGAACGGGATTGACCAGCTTTCATAAAGCGCGGCCAGGCAGAGGAAAACCACCAGCAGCGAAATGGCATACAGTGCCGGGGCCTGCGAACCGGAGAGGCGCTCCTGATAAGACATGCCGGTCCACTCCAGGCCAAACCCGGTGGGTAACTGCCGCACCAGCCGCTCCATGGTGTCCATCGCCGTACCGGTACTGATGCCCGCGGCGGCCTCCCCCACAATCTCCAGCGCTGCGTAACCGTTATAACGCTCCAGCCGGGGCGAACCGTATGTCCAGTGGGTGGTGGCAAACGCGGAGAAGGGCACCATGCCGCCCGCATTGTTGCGCACATACCAGCGGTAAATATCTTCCGGCAACATACGGTAGCGGGCCGCAGACTGGACATAGACCTTTTTCACCCGGCCACGATCGACGAAATCATTCACATAGGTCGAGCCCCAGGCGGTTTTCAGCGTGTCATTGATGTCATCCACCGAGACGCCGAGCGCCTGCGCCTTGTGCTGGTCGATATCAATCTGCAATTGCGGGCTGTCATCCAGCCCGTTGTGCCGCACCCGGGCCAGATCCGGCTGTTGGCCGGCCAGTTCCAGCAACTGGTCACGTGCTTTCATCAGGGCGGTGTGGCCAAGGCCGGCGTGATCCTGCAATTCCATATCAAACCCGGCGGAGTTACCCAGCCCACTGATGGCAGGCGGGCTGCTGGCGATCACCCGCGCTTCGTTGATCTCACGGAAAGCACGGGTCGCGCGCTCAATCACCGCGTCGGCAGAGCCGTCAGCGCTGCGCGCATCCCAGTCCGCCAGCCGCACGAACAGCCGCGCCACATTCTGCCCGTTGCCGCCCGGCCCGGCCCCGACGGTGGCGAACACCGACAGCACATCCTCTTTTTCCTGCGTCAGGAAATAGCGCTCAACTTTTTCCACCACTTTCAGCGTCTGTTGCTGGGTCGCCCCTACCGGCAACTGCACCTGTACTGTAAACACCCCGCGATCCTCCACCGGCAGGAAAGAGGTCGGCAGTTTGATAAACAACCAGGCCAGCCCGGCAATCAACAATACATAGATCAGCATAAAGCGCAGGCTGCGTTGCAACACCATGCCGACCCCACGCTCATAGCGACGGCTGTTGCGCTCAAAGCTGCGGTTGAACCAGCCGAAGAACCCGCGTTTGCTGTCATGGTGGCCCTGCGCAATGGGTTTAAGCAGGGTGGCGCACAGCGCCGGGGTGAGGATCAGCGCCACCAGCACCGACAGCACCATCGATGACACAATCGTCAGGGAGAACTGGCGGTAAATGGCCCCGGTGGTGCCGCCGAAGAAGGCCATCGGCACAAACACCGCCGACAGCACCAGGGCGATGCCCACCAGCGCCCCCTGGATCTGGCCCATCGATTTACGGGTGGCGGCGCGCGGGTCCAGCCCCTCTTCACTCATCACCCGCTCAACGTTCTCCACCACCACAATGGCATCATCCACCAGCAGGCCGATCGCCAGCACCATCGCAAACATGGTCAGGGTATTGATGCTGAAACCGCACAGGGAAAGTACCGTGAAGGTGCCGAGCAGCACCACCGGCACGGCAATGGTCGGGATCAACGTGGCACGGAAGTTTTGCAGGAACAGGTACATCACCAGGAACACCAGCAGCACTGCTTCAAACAGCGTTTTCACCACGTCCTCAATAGACGCTTTCACAAACGGCGTGGTTTCATAGGCTATTTTCGCCTGCAACCCGTGCGGGAAATAGTGGGAAAGCTCCTCGATACGCGCCCGCACCAGCTTGTCTGTTTCCAGTTCATTGGCACCGGACGCCAGTTTGATCCCCATGCCTGACGCAGACATGCCGTTATAACGGCTGAGGTAATCATATTTTTCTGCGCCCAGTTCAACCTGCGCCACATCCCCCAGCCGCACCACCGAACCATCCGCATTGACCCGCAACGTAATGGCGCGGAACTGTTCCGGCGTCTGTAACTGGGATTGCGCATTGATGGTGGCATTCAGTGCCTGCGTCTCCACCGACGGCATCCCGCCGAGCTGGCCCACGGCCACCTGGCTGTTTTGCGCGGTAATGGCGTCCACCACGTCGCTGGTAGTGAGCTGATAATCATTCAGCTTATTGGGATCGAGCCAGATGCGCATCGCATATTGCGAGCCGTAGGCGTCAATACTGCCGACGCCGTTCACCCGGCTGAGCGGGTCCTGCAGGTTGGTGGCGACATAATCCGCGATATCCTGCTTGTCCATGCTGCCGTCGGTGGAGACAAACGCCACCATCATCAGGTTGGTGTCACCGGTTTTCGAGACCGTCACGCCCTGCTGCTGCACATCCTGCGGCAGACGCTTCAATGCTGACTGCAACTGGTTCTGCACCTGCTGCATCGCCTCATTGGGATTGGTGCCCGCCTCGAAAGAGAGCGTGACCCGTGCCTGGCCGGTGCTGCTGCTGTCTGATGTCATATACATCAGGTTATCCAGCCCGGTCATGCTCTGCTCGATCACCTGCGTGACGGTGTTTTCCAGTGTCTGCGCTGACGCACCGGGGTAAGTGGCCGTAATACGCACATTGGGCGGTGCCAGGTTGGGGTACTGTTCTACAGGCAGTGAAAAGATCGCCAGCAGGCCGGTAAGGGAGAGTATGATCGCCAACACCCAGGCAAAAATCGGGCGATCAATAAAGAAATTAGCCATCTGCTGAAAACCTCATGATTACACTGAGCGCGACATGCCGCGCTGCCCGGCAGGCGCGGGGCGAACCCATGCCCGGCCCCTTTGGCACTTTACGCGCCACGGGTGGCAAAAGCGTGGAGAAAATAAGAAGATAATGTAAAAAAAACTAAGATGTTCCGTTGCAGAATACTCTGCCGTCCGCAGACGATGTCTGCGTCGCCCTTTGCCCGGCGGGTCTGAGGCCCGGTTAACGGCAGAGAGGACAGGGAAGTGTCATAATCAATGTTTATGGTTCAACAGGAGTCTGTCATGCCGCTCAACTCTGTTTTTGCCCGCCGCCTCTATCTTTGCTGGCTGATAAGCCACCATGAGCGGCCCAATGTGCCGCGCCTGATGGCACTGACCGGCTGGCCGCGCCGGACATTGCAGGATGTGCTGAAAGCCTTGCCGGGGATGGGGATTGAACTGCAATTTATTCAGCAGGGCATACGGAATAATGACGGTTACTACCAGCTGGCGGACTGGGGCCCGCTCGACAGCCAGTGGATCACCCGCCATCATGATCAGTTGCTCGCTGCGATTGAGTGACCGCCGGGCGGGTTACTGTTTTTTATGCTCAAGATAGAGCACCGTGGCCGCCACGCGTGACCGCACATCCAGCTTACGCAACAGGTTACGGATATGCACTTTGACCGTCTCTTCTGAAATTGCCAGTTGGGCGGCAACCTGCTTATTGGACATTCCGCGCGCCACTTCCTGCAACACATCCCGCTCACGCTCGGTCAGGGCGGCAAAGGGGTCAGCCTGGTCGCCGCGTGAGGCGAGATAATCGGCCACGCCCTCACTGAACACCGCGTTGCCCCCGGCAGCCTGATGGATGCAACTGAGCAGGGCTTCGGGTTCGCTGTCTTTAAGCAGGTAACCGTCGGCCCCGGCATCAATCAGGGCATAGACGTCACTGCGCGCGTCAGACACCGTCAGCACAATGATGCGGGCAATCACGCCGTCACTGCGCAAGGCTTTCAGGGTATCGAGGCCGGAAAGCCCGCGCATATTCAAATCCAGCAGGATCAAATCCGGTGCCGTGCGCGCCGCCAGCGCCAGTGCCTCACTGCCGCTGCTGGCTTCGGCCACCACGGTAAAGGCCGGGTCCAGTTCCAGAAGTTGTTTGATACCGCGCCGCATCAGCGGATGATCGTCCACGATCATAACGGTATGTGTTTGATTCGCCATAAAAACCCTTCTCCATGCGTAACACCGTTTTATCTCTCTTCAGACCACCGGCGCAAACGCTGCCTTCACTGCTGGTGAGAGGGAGGCAACAGTATGCCTGCCTTTACCAACAATAGGGGCAAATCGTCCGTTTCACCTGCTGAAAAGCGAAGAATCCCGGTATTTTTACCGTTGCGGAAACAGCAGGCGCACTTCGGTGCCGCGCGGAAGGGCCTGCCGGATGGTCAGGTTGCCGCCCAGTTTCAGGGCGCGCTCCCGCATAATGGTCAGGCCGTAATGGCCTTCCGGCTCCTCGGTGCTGATAATGCCGGTGCCGTTATCGTGAACGGTAATCACATTTAACTCATCGTTATAAGGGTGACATTTTATATCAATCACGCTGGCATTGGCGTGCTTGATGGCATTCAGCACCGCCTCCCGGACAATTTGCAGGGCATGTACCTGCTGCTGGGCGCTTAACGATTGCGAGGGCAGCGCGCAATCAAGGCGGATTTCCGCCTCGCTCTGCGCCTGTAATGGGATGAGCATCTGGCGCAATGCCTCTTCCAGCGAGGCCTCCTGAATCGTCAGGCGGAAAGTGCTGAGCAGTTCACGCAGTTGCAGGTAGGCATCGGCCATGCCCTGATCCAGAGCTGACATAATCTCCTGCGCCGGGGGTGGGGCGTCGGGCAGGGCGCGTTTCAGCAACGTCAGCTGAATACGCAGGAAAGAGAGCGCCTGCGCCAGCGAATCATGCAGTTCGCGGGCAATGGTGGCGCGCTCTTCCATCAGCAACAGTTGCATCTGCTGCTTCTGGGCATAGTTGAAAAACACCCCGCGCCCCAGCATATTGGCCACGTTATCCATCAGTTGCGGGTGAGGGATCGGCACCTCGCTCTGCCAGTCCAGTTGGCCGACGGTATGGTTATCCTGCACGATAGCCAGGCTGTGCCAGTTCAGCGTCTCCTGCGGTATGCCGCTGTCAAGCTGCCAGCTGCCGCCGCCTTCCAGCACCGTCAGGCGCAGGCAGTGCAGGTTTTCACTGTTGCGCACAATGTCCAGCACCCGCTGGAAACAGGCCCGGTCGAGCTGGCCGACGCTCAGCGCCTGCGAGCAGTCAAACAGCACCCCCAGCGCCCGGTTGGCCTGCATCAGCCGCGCGGTTTTCTCCTGCACTTTATGCTCCAGCGAATGGTAGAGGCGGGAGAGATCGCCGGACATCTGCTGGAAGGTGGCTGAAAGCAGCCCCAGTTCATTGGGCAGCGTCTCCTGCAGCGGCGGAAAAGCAAAAGTGCCGTGCTGCATCGCCAGGCTGGCATCGACCAGTTTATTCAGCGGGGCCACCACCTGCCGGCGGATGAAACGCAGGGAGAACACCACCAGCATAATAATGGCGGAAAAACCAACCAGGCTTATCGCCGCGACCATCGCCAGCTTGCGTTCGGCATTACGCTGAAGCGCCAAAACAAAATCATTGATCTCAGCGACATACCGTTCCAGGTGTCGCTGATAGGTATCGGGCTGCCGGGCGCGGACGGCGGCATCCATTTTCTCCCAGCTGGCACGCAGCACCTGATACCGCTGTTCAACGTCTGACGGCACATAAAAACGGTTAAGGTGGCGCAGGGCCGGCGCGTCCAGCGAATGGCGGTAATCGCGCAGGTGCGCATCCAGTTGCGGCGCCTGGGTGGTGAGTTCATAAGCCAGCCGGTAACTCTGCATCCGCAGCGCCCCGGCAAGGTTCACGGTTTCTGCATCGCGCAGGCTGCTGAACAAGGTCAGCAGCGCCATGCCGGTGGTCAGCCCGGAGAGCAGCAGAATGCCGCACAATACCCGGGCGAGTGAGTGGGTAAGTGAGCGTTTGACTGTCACCACAGCGCCTCAGTAAAGAATAAGAAGAGTCAATGAACGAGCGTAAAGCGCATCTTAATCAAAATTATGGCAGGGGGCAGGGATTAATTCCCGGTTTGCGCGGCAGCACCCGGCACATTTCAGCGCCCGCGGCGGCTGGCATATCCCTGGCGCGCGCCTTATTATCACAGGCGCACTGTCCTGGTCAGGACAACATCGTTCATTGACGCTAAACCGGGGAGCGGTATGGCAGCGAAAATTCACATCATCAAAAATAAAATTTTATCCGATAACTGGTTTGTGTTGCGTAATTACACCTACGAACTGGAAAAAGCGGACGGCAGCCGGGTACAGCATAAGCGTGAGGTCTATGACCGCGGGAACGGCGCGACTATCCTGCTCTATAACCGTGCAAAGAACAGCGTGGTGCTGATCCGCCAGTTCCGCATGGCGACATACGTGAACAACAATCAGGACGGTATGTTGCTGGAAGCCTGTGCCGGATTGCTGGATGACGACTCACCGGAAGACTGCATCCGCAAAGAGGCGGTGGAAGAGACCGGCTACGTGGTGGGGAAGGTAGAGAAACTGTTCGAGGCATATATGTCACCGGGCGGTGTCACAGAGCTTATCCATTTCTTTGCCGCCGAATATGATGACGCCCAGCGCAGCCACGCCGGGGGCGGGGTGGAAGATGAAGATATCGAAGTGCTTGAAATCCCGTACCCGCAGGCGCTGGAGATGATCCGTGACGGCCGCATCAAAGACGGCAAAACCATTATGCTGCTGCAACACGCGCGCCTGGCGGGTCTGCTGGTCTAGGCCCGCGCGGTTGCCGCCCTGAACCGGCCTTTTCTTGTGTCGCGGCTGTTCCTGTGCCGCGGCTGTTCTTATGTCACGTCCGTTTATCACAGGCTTCAGGCTGCGTTAACCTGGCCGATTTTTTGCGGCATAACCGGCGCGGATGCCGCCCGGTGATGAGGATCACGCGGCAGATTCCCTTGTTTTCTGTAACGCTATTCTCCATATATTCCGCATTTTTAAACACATTTTTGTGATGGGTTTATCACAAAAACGGGGGGCACAGCAGATAAGTGAATACTTATAGCTGCTCTGCCCTCACACCCTTTGCTGCGCACCTCGTAGGGTGACGTTCTCGTATGCGGTAAATCTGCTGTCGGCGCGTGCCGATGATTTGTTACGGAGAACGTTATGTCTGCAACCCATGAGTACCCCGGTAAACCGGAAACCGGTGCCGGCAGTGCGGCGAAGAAAACCCGCCTGATGAATCTGTTTGTCTCGTTTGCGGCGGCGATGGCCGGCCTGCTGTTTGGGCTGGATATCGGCGTCATCTCCGGCGCACTGCCGTTTATTACCGATCACTTCTCACTGAGCAGCCACCTGCAAGAGTGGGTGGTCAGCACCATGATGCTGGGTGCCGCCTTCGGCGCACTGGCTAATGGCTGGCTCTCCTCGCGGCTGGGGCGTAAATACAGCCTGATGGCCGGGGCGATCCTGTTTGTCGCCGGGTCTGCCGGGTCAGCGTTGGCCCAAAGTATTGAGGTGCTGCTGGTTTCCCGGGTGCTGCTGGGGTTTGCCGTCGGCATCGCGTCTTATACGGCACCGCTCTACCTGTCTGAAATGGCGACCGAAAACATCCGCGGCAAGATGATCGCCATGTACCAGTTGATGGTCACGCTGGGTATCCTGGTCGCGTTCCTTTCCGATACCGCCTTCAGTTACAGCGGCAACTGGCGCGCCATGCTGGGCGTGCTCTGTATTCCGGCACTGATCCTGATGGTGGCGGTATTCTTCCTGCCCAACAGCCCGCGTTGGCTGGCGGCCAAAGGGCGGCATGTGGAGGCGGAGCAGGTGCTGAACATGCTGCGCGATACCTCTGAAAAAGCGCGCCAGGAACTCAACGACATCCGCGAAAGCCTGAAGTTGAAACAAAACGGCTGGGGGCTGTTCAAAACCAACCGCAATGTGCGCCGGGCAGTCTTCCTTGGCATGTTGTTGCAGGCGATGCAGCAGTTCACCGGCATGAACATCATCATGTATTACGCCCCCAAAATTTTCAGCCTGGCAGGGTTTACCAGTACCCATCAGCAGATGATAGCCACCGTGGTGGTCGGTCTGACTTTTGTGCTGGCAACCTTTATCGCCATCGGCATGGTGGACAAGGCCGGGCGCAAACCGGCGCTGAAAATCGGCTTCTCGGTGATTGCCTTAGGCACGCTGGTGCTGGGCATCTGCCTGCAACTGATTGAGAACGGCAACCACTCAACCGGCATCTCTTACCTTTCCGTCGGCATGACCATGATGTGCATCGCCGGCTATGCAATGAGCGCCGCCCCGGTGGTCTGGATCCTCTGCTCAGAGATCCAGCCGCTGAAAAGCCGTGATTTCGGCATCACCTGTTCCACCACCACCAACTGGGTCTCTAACATGATCATCGGTGCCACTTTCCTGACGCTGCTTAACAGCATCGGGGCGGCCGCCACCTTCTGGCTCTACACCGGGCTGAACGTTGTCTTCATCGTGATCACGGTCTTCCTGATCCCGGAAACCAAAAACGTCACGCTGGAGAAGATCGAGAAGAACCTGATGGCGGGCAAAAAGCTGCGCGACATCGGCTGCTAGCAACGCGCTGTGCCAACGGTGGCCGGGGTTTCCGGCCACATTGCCAGCCCCGCTTCTATTTACAAAACAGCAGCATATTATAAAACAGTAATATAAAGCTGTTCAGGCGGCGTGCGATCCATCGTGCGCCGCCGTGCTGTGGCGGATCTCTTGCCGGGCCATCGCCAGGTCATGGCAGGGCCGGATCATGGCAGCGTCAGCCCGGCACCGCCCGGATGCGGCAGAATCTGCGCCCACGGCAGCACCGGCCAGCTCAGCCCGGCCTCACAGGCGCGTGCCACCCTGGCAAACGAGGGACTGAACATCAGCCCTTGCGGGGTAAAGTACCAGGCTGGAAAATTCCATACCTCAGGGTCGCTGTAGTTACAGCCCTCTTCATCCCCTTCTGCCGGGGCGGCCATCTCAGTGGGGTAAAGGGCGCGGAAGCGGCTTACCAGCCAGGGTGCAAACTGTTTGCTGCGGTAGGCCGAATACTCATCAAAACTCACGCTGTTGCGGTTATCGCCCTCATCATCATCACTCTCTTCGTTGTCATAAAGGTAATGGAACGGGCGGCCAGACCCGACCCAGAGCACATCCTCCAGCGCCAGCTTCTCCCCGGTACGGGCATTGAGATTAAGCGGAGCATCGCCGAAATCCGGGTGCGCACCGCCGCAGTCATAGCTGGTAAAAATGCTGATGCTCACCACATTGGCAGAGAGGTATTCCGGCGTGACAGTCTGGTCAAACTCACCCTGGCCAAAGCGGCTGGCCCCGAGCTGGCAGCCATGATAATCCACCACTTCCTGCCATAACCTGGCGCGCAGTTGCTGGTTAAGCTGTGCCAGCTGTGCCGGCGGGTAGCCGGACATAATCTCAAAGAGGGTGATGCCGGATTGTGGCTCTGTCCACCACTGAAGCGGGTAGCCCATCACCGTTTGTTGTTTGCCACGTTGCAGCCGTAACCCCTGCAAACGCAGATATTCATAAGGGTCGTCACCCGCCAGTGAGGCGAGGTAGGGGTCATCCCCCTGCGCCGCCACCGGCTGGGCGGCAGTGAGTTGCAGCGGCAGCGCATTGCCCTGAGCACTGACCCACTCACCCTGCCATCCGTGTGCGGTAGGGTGCAGGGTGATGGTGGGACGCGGCGACGCATCGAGGCTGTCCAGCCCCTCTTTCATGCTGAGTGTCTCCTGGGCCAATTGGCCGTTGAGCGGCAGGTCAAGGTGATATTTCTGGTAGAAATAGCGCCCGCTGACCTCCTCCGGCTGGGTGAAATCAAGCTCGGCCACAATAGCCTGGCTGCCCAGGGTGCCGGTATACACCGCCGGCCCCTCTTCGGCATACAGCGGCAGGGCCACGAACAGGCCCGCAGCATATAACAGCCCCGCTGTCGCCCGCCGCCACACAGTGTTCATTCCGTTTATCATCTTTGGCTTCCTCCCGCCACGCGTTGATGCCCCGGCGGGCGGCGGTTATCAGGTTTGCGTTACCCTGAAAGCATACCAGCCCGGTGAGGTACCGCAGCATTTTGCAGGCCGGGCAGGGTAACGGCAATGGCCGGGTGCAACCAAATTGCAGTGTTGCGGGACGCGTTCCAATACCGGATGAGGTTTGCGGCCGGGCCACGATAATTTGCGTGGCGTTTCGTAAAATGCACAGGAAAGGGAGGCAATTTTTCAACGTGTTACGTTATTATCGGGGCGAACTTTCCCGGAGCCGAGAATGATGATGTTAAGAGCCGTGACCTTTTCTGTGCTGCTGATGGCGGGGTGGCAAGGCACCGCCGCCGCTGATCCGCTGCAACAGGATTACAGTGACTGGACAGTCAGCTGTGACAACCTGAACCGTTGTGAAGCGCGTAATATTAATGACCATAATGGCCTGGTGCTGCATCTCAGCCGTGAGGCCGGGCCGCAGGGCAGGGCAGAAGCCCGCCTTGATAACCAGCAGAGTGAGGTTTTTGAAGGCGAAGATACCCGGCCAATCGCCTCACGCCTGACGCTGGACGGCAAGGTGTTGCGCCTGAACCCGCGTGAATGGCAGATAGCAGACCACGTTACCCGAGCCGACAATGCGCTGGTGGTGGATGACTTTATTGCCCGCCTCCGTGATGCCTCCGTACTGACGCTCTCCGGGCAGGAGAAGGCACAGGTGCGGCAGGTGGTGTCACTCAAGGGGCTGAAAGCGGCGCTGTTGGCGATGGATGCCCAGCAGGGCCGGGTGGAAACCCGCACCGCCTGGGCGACGCCGGGCAGCAAAGCTGCCGATACGGTGCCCGCGGCCCCGGTTGCGCCGGTGATGCCGGCATTCACTCCCGCGCCTTCGCTGTCTGAACGCGAGATCGCCGCGCTGACCCAGTTTGCCGCCACCAACATGGACACCAGTGACTGTACGCTGGAGCAGTCGGAGCGCGACATCAGCCTGACGCCGCTCAGCGGGGATAAGGCGCTGATTTTGGTGAATTGCGACATGGGTGCCTATAACCTCTTTTCTCTGGCCTCCGTGGTGACCCGCCATACGCCGTTGAAAGCAGAAGATTTGGTATTGCAGGCACCGTTCAAACTGAATGGATCGCAACTCATTGAGCCGGAGCTGATCAATGTCGACATGGACGAGGCGCGCGGCCAGCTGTCGATCTACGCCAAGGGGCGCGGCATTGGTGACTGTGGGGAGTCCAGCCGCTGGGTATATGACGGCAAACAGTTCCGGCTGGCGGAATACCGCGCCGAGCCGCACTGCGACGGCTACAGCCTGAACGGCTGGCCGTTACTGTGGACGACGCAGGGTGAAAAGTAAGGACTCATTTGCCTGATGGGGTGAATCCCCCGTGTGAGCGGGGCTAAGCCGGACACTGTTTTCAACGTTTGGTTAGGGATCATATGTTTCCCGCGTGAGCGGGGCTAAACCGAGCAGTTGCGTCGTATGGCGAGCTATGCACAACGTGTTCCCCGCAAGAGCGGGGATAAACCGGATCTGTATCACCGGTAGATTACGTTCCGCTTGTGTTCCCCGTGAGAGCAGGGCCAGACCACCGTTGTGTACGCGGGGCTGAAAAGCAGACATAAAAAAAGCGCCCCATCGGGGCGCTTGTCAGCTCAGGCGATACGGGCTTAGCCCAGCAGCGCTTTCGCCTTGCTCACCACGTTCTCCACGGTGAAGCCGAACAGCTCGAACAGCTTCTC
>NZ_JAERKB010000011.1:0-199668 GCF_018257325.1 Nissabacter archeti | reverse complement strand
CTTCAGGCGTACTACTCCATCGATGAGAGCTGGCTCCTGTTGCAGGGCATGGCGCGGCTGATGCCGCTGGAGGAGTATGGCCGCCGGGTACAGGCGCGGGTGCAGAAAGAGGCACACGTGACGGTCGGCGTGGGCATTGCCCAGACCAAAACCCTGGCCAAGCTGGCGAACCATGCGGCCAAGCGGTGGCGCAAAACCGGCGGCGTGGTCGACCTCAGTGACCCGCTGCGCCAGCGCAAACTGATGGCGCTGGTGCCGGTGTCCGACGTGTGGGGCATTGGCGGCCGCCTCAGCAAGCGGCTGATGCTGATGGGCATCCATACCGCGCTCGATCTGGCACAGGCCCATACCGGGCTTATCCGCAAACAGTTCGGCGTGGTGCTGGAGCGCACGGTGCGCGAACTGCGCGGCGAGTCCTGCCTGGCGCTGGAGCTGGAGCCTGCGGCGAAGCAGCAGATTGTGTGCAGCCGCTCTTTCGGCCACCGGCTTACGGCCAAAGAGGAGGTGCGCCAGGCGGTGTGCGCCTTTGCGGAGCGGGCGGCGGAGAAGCTGCGCGGCGAGCGCCGCTATTGCCGCCAGGTCACGGTGTTTATCCGCACCAGCCCGCATGACGCCCAGGGCGATCACTACACCCCGCACGCCACCGCCCAATGCCAGACGCCGACCCAGGACACGCGCGACATCATCGCGCTGGCGATGCAGGCGTTTGAACGTATCTGGCTGGAAGGCTATCGCTATATGAAAGCGGGCGTGATGCTGGGGGATTTTTATAACGAGGGCGTGGCGCAGTTCGGCCTGTTTGATGAGCTGGCCCCACGCGCCAACAGCGAAGCACTGATGCAGGTAGTTGACCACCTGAACCGCACCGGCAAAGGCTCGCTGTGGTTCGCCGGCCAGGGTGTGCAGAAAAGCTGGCAGATGCGGCGGGCGATGCTCTCACCCGCCTACACCACCCGCTTTGCCGATCTGCCGGTGGTGAAATAACGCCTGCGCCTACAGTGCGCTGACGCGCATCTTGATCACCGCTTTGCGTACCGGCGCGGCTTCGCCCACGGCGCACAACGGTTTATGCACTTCGCCGGGGTAGAACACCACAAAATCGCCCGGCTGGAGCACCACGGTACGCTCCTGCTCCCCCTGCGGCAGAAAAGCGATGTCTTTGTCCGCCAGCCAGTCGGTTTCCGGCGGCCCCGCCGGGCGGGTACTGAAGGTCATGCCCTCCTGGCCATGCAACACGATCTGGATGTCCAGATACTCGGCGTGGTACTCCGCGCGCCGTTGCGCCATCGGTTCAGTGCTGTCTTCAGAGATCAGCACAAACACATCACTGCCGCAGATGGTGTGCTTGCCCAACGGTGTCTCGTCCGTAATGTTCTGTTTTACATAGTCAATCGCCGCGCACAACGGTGCCGGCAGGTATGGCAGCAGTGCCAGTGCATGGATATTCCCGGTAATCATGATCGCCCCTGGTTAAAGTGAAATAGCGTTTCATTATACGCCGGGTGTGTGACGCTACCGCGATCGGGGTAACGTTTCCGGCTGACGCATGATATTGCGTAAAGCAGGCAGACAATCGATTGCGCTGTTACGCTTGTTATGACTGCAAGGACGGTAGTTTGCGCTTGCAGAGTAAAACGGCGTGCGTATAATGCGCGACAATTTGCCGGGAGAATCCATGAAAAACGTTGCTGTTCTGGTTGCTGAATACCGCTGCACCACCCTGTCCCCACAGGGGCGCGACGCCGTTTTTCCTCCCGTTGCCCGATCGCAGAAAGCCCCTCATTGAGGGGCTTTTTTTTGTCTGCGTTCCGGCACCCGCGTATATCACACGCCCAAAAGACCCGATGCCCGAACACACCGGCATTCCCCGCGCAGGGGGACGAACAGGAGAGCAACTATGGCCAACCCGTTGTATCAAAAACACATCATCTCAATTAACGATCTCAGCCGTGCAGAGCTGGAGCTGGTGCTGGACACCGCCGCCGCGCTGAAAGCGCGCCCTCAGCCGGAGCTGCTGAAGCACAGCGTGATCGCCAGTTGTTTTTTTGAGGCGTCCACCCGCACCCGCCTCTCGTTCGAAACCTCCATGCACCGGCTGGGCGCGTCGGTGGTCGGCTTCTCTGACAGCAGCAACACGTCGCTTGGGAAAAAGGGCGAAACGCTGGCCGACACCATTTCAGTGATCAGCACCTACGTGGACGCGATTGTGATGCGCCACCCGCAGGAGGGCGCGGCGCGGCTGGCGGCGGAGTTCTCCGGCGGCGTGCCGGTGCTGAATGCCGGGGACGGCGCAAACCAGCACCCGACCCAGACCCTGCTGGACTTGTTCACCCTGCGCGAAACCCAGGGGCGGCTGAATAACCTGCATATCGCGATGGTCGGTGACCTGAAATATGGCCGCACGGTGCACTCACTGACCCAGGCGCTGGCGAAATTTGAAGGCAACCGCTTCTACTTCATCGCCCCGGATGCACTGGCGATGCCGGAGTACATCCTCGCGATGCTGGAAGAGCGCGGCATTGAATACAGCCTGCATGACAATATTGAAGAGGTGGTGCCGGCGCTGGACATCCTCTACATGACGCGGGTGCAGAAAGAGCGGCTCGACCCGTCCGAATATGCCAACGTCAAGGCGCAGTTCGTGCTGCGCGCTGCCGATCTGGCCGGCGCGCGCGATAACCTCAAAGTGCTGCACCCGCTGCCGCGGATTGACGAGATCACGCCGGACGTCGATAAAACGCCGTACGCCTGGTATTTCCAGCAAGCCGGTAACGGCATCTTCGCCCGCCAGGCGCTGCTGGCGCTGGTCCTGACCCCTGAATTACCCGCTGATCTGACGGCCTGAAGGAGGCGCAACCATGAGTCATGAAAACAAATTGCAGGTGGAAGCCATCAAATGCGGCACGGTGATTGACCACATCCCGGCGCGCATCGGGTTCAAACTGCTGACGCTGTTCAAGCTGACGGAAACCGAACAGCGCATCACCATCGGCCTGAACCTGCCGTCCAACGCGCTGGGCCGCAAAGACATCATCAAAATTGAGAACACCTTCCTGACCGAGCAGCAGGTGAACCAGTTGGCGCTCTACGCGCCGGACGCCACCGTCAACCGCATTGATGAGTATGACGTGGTCGGCAAAATCATGCCGACGCTGCCGGAGCAGATCCACGGCGTGCTGCGCTGCCCGAACGGCAACTGCATCAGCCGCAGCGAGCCGGTGGCCTCCCGCTTCAGCGTCACGTCCCGTGGCGATGATGTGCGCCTGACCTGCAACTATTGCGAGAAAGCGTTCAGCCGCCAGGTGGTGCTGAATAACGACTGACCGGCGCGGCGGCGTGCCTTGTGCATTGCGCCGCCCGCTCCTTATAATGCGTTGGATGCTTAACCCATAACCAGGAGAAGTCATGTCCCGCACTATCAGCACTGAACTCGCCCCGGCCGCCATCGGCCCTTATGTCCAGGGTGTAGACCTCGGCAGTATGATTATTACCTCCGGCCAGATCCCGGTCTGCCCGAAAACCGGTGCCGTGGCGGACGACATCGCCGCCCAGGCGCGCCAGTCGCTGGAGAACGTCAAAGCGATCGTTGAACAGGCGGGCCTGAACGTCGCGGATATCGTCAAAACCACGGTGTTCGTGAAAGACCTGAACGACTTCGCCACCGTCAACGCCACCTATGAAGCCTTCTTCAACGAGCATGACGCCCCGTTCCCGGCGCGCTCCTGTGTGGAAGTGGCCCGCTTGCCGAAAGATGTGAAGATCGAGATCGAAGCGATCGCTGTCCGCCGCTGATGGCCGTTAACCGGTATGCGCCGCATACCGGTTTCTTCCCTTCCCCCGTTTCCCGCCGTGACGCCTAGCCCGCTTTGCCGGAAGGCAGCGTTTCACCCTCTTCTTCCTGTTTTAGCGCTTTCTCGACTTTGAATGGATCGATGCCGCGCCGTTGCAGTCGGTAGAACCGGATAATATTCAGGCCGTTCATCAGCAGGAAACTGCCCTCAATCAGCGAGCCGCCAATCGAGCCGAGCCAGATATTGTGCGCGACCCAGCAGCAGGTGGAGCACCACATCACGCAGCGGGTGGTCAGCCCTGAGGTGCGGAACAGCGCCCAGGTGCTGATGGCGGTGCCGCAAATCGGCAGCACTTCCATCAGGTGGCGCGCATTGCCCAACCCCAGCCCGAGCGTCAGGGCAATGAACAGCCACATCACCCACAGGCTGCGGGTGCGCAGCGCGGCCAGCGTACGGATGGCACTGAGCCAGGCGCTGAACGCGCCGGAGTGCGCGCCCATCAGGAAATAGTGGGTGCCGATGATGGCGCTGTAGGTGGCGAGCTGTTGTTTGAAGCGGCGGTCATTGCGGTTGAAAAACATCGTGATGCCGACCAGAAACGCCAGCACCCCGACGCCTTGTGCGAACCCGTAAAACGTCATACGCCCTGCCCCGCCCGAAAAGCTGCTGCCGCAAATGAAAACGGCGCCCCCTGAGAGAGCGCCGGATATGAAACGCTGTTTCTATTTTAGCCAGTGGGGGTAAGCATGACAACCGCGTGGCCGCTGCCCGGTTGGCCCAATCGTGCGATCTACAGCGTGACCCCGCTCTTGAAGATCGCCAGTTCACGGAAGTCGTTACGCTCGTTGCAGGTGAGTTTGCCGTCGGCGATCGCCACGATCAGATCCACAAACTCCGCCAGTAACTGATCCATCGGCTTGCCGTGGATCAACTGCCCGGCGTCGAAATCGATCCAGTGCGGTTTTTTGGCCGCCAGCTCGCTGTTGGTGGCCAGCTTCACCGTCGGGACAAACCCGCCGTACGGCGTGCCGCGGCCGGTGCTGAACAGCACCATGTGGCAGCCTGCCCCGGCCAGCGCGCTGGTGGCGACGGCATCGTTGCCCGGCGCGCTCAGCAGGTTCAGCCCCGGCGTTTTCAGCCGCTCGCCATATTTCAGCACGTCCACCACCTGGCTCTGCCCCGCTTTCTGGGTGCAGCCTAAGGATTTCTCCTCCAGCGTGGTGATGCCGCCCGCTTTGTTGCCCGGCGACGGGTTTTCGTAGATCGGCTGGTTATGGGCGATAAAGTAGCGTTTGAAATCGTTGACCATGCTGACGGTTTTGTCGAAGGTCGCTTCGTCGCGGCAACGGCTCATCAGGATGCGTTCGGCCCCGAACATCTCCGGCACTTCAGTCAGCACCGAGGTGCCGCCGTTGGCGATCACATAGTCGGAGAAGCGCCCCAGCAACGGGTTGGCGGTGATGCCGGACAGGCCGTCCGAGCCGCCGCACTCCAGCCCGAATTTCAGCTCGCTGAGCCTGCCCGGCTCGCGGCGGTCGTCACGCATCACCTGATAGAGCGCGCGCAACTGCTCCAGCCCGGCTTCCACTTCGTCGTCCTGCTGCTGGCAGACCATAAACCGCACGCGCGATTCATCAATCTCGCCCAGCGTGCTGCGGAACACATCCACTTGGTTGTTCTCACAGCCCAGCCCGATCACCAGCACTGCGCCGGCATTCGGGTGGCGCACCATGTTTTGCAGCATGGTGCGGGTGTTCTCATGGTCCTGCCCCAGCTGCGAACAGCCAAGGGTGTGGCCGAACAGGTGCACGCCGTCGATGCCCGGCGCGTCCTCTGTTTCTTTCAGGAAACGGCTCTGGATCTGGCGGGCGATGCCGTTGACGCAACCCACGGTCGGGATTATCCACAGCTCATTGCGGATGCCGACCTGGCCGTTGGCCCGGCGGTAGATCTGCACCTCGCGATCCGCCGGTTGCGTGGGCAGCGGCACGGCTTCCGGCACGTAACGGTACTCATCCAGATCGCTTAAATTGGTTTTGGCGTTCTGTGAATGGATGTGCTCACCTTCAGCAATTGCCGTGAGCGCATGGCCGATCGGCAGGCCATATTTGATGATGTGCTGCCCGGCCTCAATCGGTTGCAGGGCGAACTTATGGCCGCGCGCCACCGCCTGCGGCAGCACCAGCCGCTGATCGTGCAGCGTGACGGTTTCACCGGCGGCGAGATCGCGCAGGGCGACTGCGACATTATCCAGAGAGTGTATTTTTATGATGCTTTGCATAATCAACCTTTAACGGCCGTCGCCTGACAAGGAATAAACGGGCGGAGCGATCCGCCCACGGCATCAGTTCAGCTCAATCGCAAAATAGTTTTTCGCGTTATCGAAGCAGATGTTTTTCACCATGCTGCCGAGTAACTGGATGTCCGCCGGTGCTTCGCCGTCGGCCACCCAGCGGCCCATCATCTGGCAGAGGACACGGCGGAAATACTCATGGCGCGTGTAGGAGAGGAAGCTGCGGCTGTCGGTGAGCATCCCGACAAAGCGGCTCAGCAGGCCGAGGTTGGCGAGCTGGGTCATCTGGCGCTGCATCCCGTCTTTCTGGTCGTTGAACCACCAGCCGGAACCGAACTGCATCTTGCCCGGCATCCCTTCGCCCTGGAAGTTACCGACCATCGTGCCGATCACTTCGTTATCCCGCGGGTTCAGGCAGTAAAGAATGGTTTTCGGCAGCGCATTGTTGCGCGCCTGGGCGTCCAGCAGGCGGGACAGCGGCTCCGCCAGCGGCTGGTCGTTGATCGAGTCAAAACCGATGTCCGGCCCGATGGCCTGTAACATCCGCGTGTTGTTATTGCGCAGCGCGCCGATGTGGTACTGCTGCACCCAGCCGCGTTTCTGGTATTCCGCTGCCAGGAACAGCAGCACTGCGGTGCGGAACTGGGCGCTCTCCTCTTTGGTGGGCAGCGTACCGGTCAGCCGGCGGGCGAGGATGCCGTCCAGCGTGGCGTCATCCGCGTCGGCATAGACCACCACGTCCAGCGCGTGGTCGGCCACTTTACAGCCATGCGCGGCGAAATGATCCAGCCGGGCGGTCAGCGCATCACACAAGTGGCTGAAGCGGGAGACGGCGACGTCCGCCGCGGCGCTCAGGCGGGTCAGGTAGTCGGTAAAGCCCGGTGCTTCAATAATGAACGCCTTGTCCGGCCGCCAGCTCGGCAGCACTTTGATGTCAAAACTGTGGTCTTCGGCAATCGCTTTATGGTGTTCCAGCGAGTCGGCCGGGTCATCCGTCGTGCCGACCAGTTTCACGTTCATCTGCTGCATGATGCCGCGCGCGCTGAAGGCGGGCTGGCTCAGCAGCGCGTTGCAGCGCTGCCAGACCTCTTCCGCCGTCTCTTTTGACAGCAACGTGCCGGTGATGCCGAACGGGCGGCGCAGCTCGAGGTGCGTCCAGTGGTAGAGCGGGTTGCCGAGGGTATGCGGCACGGTATCGGCCCAGGCGAGGAATTTTTCCCAGTCGGAGGCATCACCGGTACAGAAGCGTTCTGCCACGCCGTTGGTGCGCATCGCCCGCCATTTGTAGTGATCGCCTTTCAGCCAGATGTCATACAAATTGGCGAACTGATAGTCCTGGGCGATCTGCTCCGGCGGCAGGTGACAGTGGTAGTCAAAAATCGGCTGGTCTTTGGCATAGTCATGGTAAAGCCGTTTGGCAAACTCACTGTCGAGCAGAAAATCTTCGGTCATAAATGACGACATAGTAGGTTCCTCACCTTGCATTCGAAACAGGGTCCGTGTTGCGGATAAAGTTATCACACCAATTCCGGGGGGCGTCCAGCACTTTCTTATGGCACCCAGTCTCCTGATTGTACCGTGCCGGGCCGGGCCGTTCCGGCTTAAAAGGTAAAAATGCGTGCGCTGTCGCACCCTTCCCGCATGGTTAGCAGTATTCCCTAATTGAAAAATGGGTTTTGTGATGTCACTCAACTTTTAAATCTGTATGACAAGTTAAGGTGCTTGCGTTTTGTGCTGCACCGGTTCCGCTTACCTGCCACGGCGGGGCCGGATGCAGCCCCTTTCCGGCGTGCTTAAGCGGTGCGTGCCGGCAGAAGCCCCGGCTTCCGGGCTTCTCCCATAAAAACTATACGAAGCGCCAACGGCCATTCCCTGGGAAGGCCGTTGTGTTCTGGGGCCGCATCCCGCGGCACCCATCGCCTATCAAATGACTGGGAGTGAGTTATATGCGTAAGATCAAAGGGCTGCGCTGGTACATGATTGCGCTGGTGACCGTCGGCACCGTGCTCGGTTACCTGACGCGCAATGCGATTGCGGTTGCGGCACCCACCCTCGAAAGCTCGCTGCACATCACCACGCAGCAGTACTCTTATATCGTCGCCGCCTACTCGGCCTGCTACACGGTGATGCAGCCGGTCGCCGGTTATATTCTGGACGTGCTCGGTACCAAAATCGGCTATGCGATGTTCGCCGTGATGTGGGCCATCTTCTGTATGTGTACGGCGCTGGCCAATAGCTGGGGCGGCCTGGCGCTGGCGCGCGGGGCGGTCGGCATGGCCGAGGCGGCGATGATCCCGGCCGGGCTGAAAGCCAGCAGTGAGTGGTTCCCGGCGAAGGAGCGTTCAATCGCCGTGGGCTATTTCAACGTCGGCTCCTCAATCGGCGCGATGATCGCCCCGCCGCTGGTGGTCTGGGCGATTGTGGCGCACAGTTGGGAAATGGCCTTCATTATTACCGGTGTGCTGAGCCTCGCCTGGGCGATCTGCTGGCTGATCTTCTACAAACACCCGAAAGATCAAAAGAAACTCAGCAACGAAGAACGCAGCTACATCCTGGACGGCCAGGAAGCGCAGCACCAGACCAATAACGCCAAAAAGATGAGCGCCTGGCAGATCCTGCAAAACCGCCAGTTCTGGGGCATCGCCCTGCCGCGCTTCCTGGCGGAACCGGCCTGGGGCACCTTTAACGCCTGGATCCCGCTGTTTATGTTCAAGGCTTACGGCTTCAACCTGAAAGAGATCGCCATGTTCGCCTGGCTGCCGATGCTGTTTGCTGACCTCGGCTGCATCGTCGGCGGGTATCTGCCGCCGCTGTTCCAGCGGGTATTTGGCGTGAACCTGATTGTGTCGCGCAAACTGGTGGTCACCATGGGCGCGGTGCTGATGATCGGCCCCGGCACCATCGGCCTGTTCACCAGCCCGTATGCGGCGATTGCGCTGCTGTGCATCGGCGGCTTCGCCCATCAGGCGCTCTCCGGTTCGCTGATTACCCTCTCCTCAGACGTCTTCGGCCGCAATGAAGTCGCGACCGCCAACGGCCTGACCGGCATGGCGGCCTGGACGGCCAGCACCATGTTTGCCCTGGTGGTCGGTGCGCTGGCGGATACGCTGGGCTTCAGCCCGCTGTTCGCTGCGCTGGCGGTGTTTGACCTGCTGGGTGCGGTGGTTATCTGGACGGTGCTGCAAAACCGCCCGGCCGCGGAACTGCAACCGGCGGCCGAGCTGCCGGCCACGGCAAAAGCCTGACGCCCCGGTGACTGCCCTTCCCTGACCCGGCCGGTGTGCCGGGTTTTTTCATTTTTGCGCCCTGAGACATAGGCCCCGCCCCGCCGCTGCGCTATAGTAAAGTGGTATAACAGGTTATGGCGCAGGGAAGACTTCGGGTAAACATGCCCGCCATAACTTGCTATCATCACCGCCGGCTTTTTCCACTTACCTTTACCCAAGAGCACTGTCATGGAATTCACCGAATCGCGACGGCTTTATCAGCAACTGGCCGCAGAATTTAAACAGCGTATCGAGTCCGGGGTTTATCCGGTGGGCGAAAAGCTGCCCGCAGAGCGCTATATCTCTGAAGAGATGAACGTCAGCCGTACCGTGGTGCGGGAAGCGATCATCATGCTGGAGGTGGAAGGGTATGTGGAGGTGCGCAAAGGGTCGGGCATCCATGTCATCTCCAGCAAACAGAAGCATTTGGTGATGCCGAGCGCCGAGATGGAGTTTGCCAGCGTCGGCCCGTTCGAGCTGTTGCAGGCACGCCAGCTGATTGAGAGCAACATCGCGGAGTTTGCCGCCACGCAGGTCACCAAGCAGGATATTGTGCAGCTGATGGAGATTCAGGAGCACGCCCGGCAGGAGGATCGCTTCCGCGATTCGCAGTGGGATCTGAAATTCCATGTGCAGGTGGCGCTGGCAACCCAAAACAGCGCCCTGGCCGCCATTGTCGAGAAGATGTGGAGCCAGCGGGTGCACAACCCCTACTGGCTGAAGCTGCATGAACACATTGATGACAAGTCAATTGAGAGCTGGTGCGAGGATCATGACCAGATCCTGAAAGCGCTGATGCGCAAAGACCCGCACGCCGCCAAGCTGGCGATGTGGCAGCACCTGGAGAACACCAAACAGATGCTGTTCCATGCCACCACCGACGATTTCGAGTTTAACGTTGACCGTTACCTGTTCGCCGAAAACCCGGTGGTACATCTGGAAAGCCACCTGAGCCTGCCCAAATAGGCCCCAGCTCCCTGAAACCGGCGTCAGCCGGTTTTTTTCTGCCCGCCGTTTATGTCAATTTATGTAAAACCTGTCCGGCTTTTTTCCGCCTTAATACAATGCAGTGTAAACATGATTGAAGCCGTGTGATTACCGCTGTTTCGTTCTGACGGTTTTTGTTACAGTTAGACCACTTTTTTTACCCGTTTTTAAGATAAATGCCGCCAAAACAGGTAACCCGCGGATAATACGCGGGAAAGTTACGTCACGGCCCTCCCGTGATACCTCCGCCCTCCGCCCGTTAATCGGCCGGTAAGAAACACAGCACAGGATGTCACTGTGGAAACCGGGCTTAAAAAGTTATGGAGTTTCCGGACGCGCTACATGGATATCATCAAAGAGCTGCTGCACGCATTGTGGCACCAAAATTTTGACTTGCTGGCCGACCCCACGCTGGTCTGGGCCATTTATATCTTACTGTTTATTATCCTGTTCCTGGAAAACGGCCTGCTGCCGGCGGCCTTTTTGCCGGGTGACAGCCTGCTGATTCTGGTAGGTGTGCTGATCGCCAAAGGCACTATGAATTTCCCGCTGACGCTGGTGATCCTGACCACTGCCGCCAGCCTCGGCTGCTGGCTCAGTTACATCCAGGGGCGCTGGCTCGGCAATACGCGCCTGGTGCAGAGCTGGCTGTCGCACCTGCCCGCCCAGTACCACCAGCGGGCGCATAACCTGTTTCACCGGCATGGCTTGTCTGCCCTGCTGATTGGCCGTTTCCTGGCTTTCGTGCGCACATTGTTGCCCACCATTGCCGGGCTTTCCGGCCTCAGCAACGGCCGCTTCCAGTTCTTTAACTGGATGAGCGGCTTCCTGTGGGTCGTGATTTTGACCACGATGGGCTTTTTCCTCGGCAAGACGCCGCTGTTTTTAAAATATGAAGATCAACTGATGTTCTGCCTGATGATGCTGCCGCTGGTGCTGCTGGTGCTGGGCCTGATTGGCTCGCTGGTGGTGCTGTGGCGTAAGCGGCAAGGCAGTTCAGACAAAGGAAATAATGTATGAAGCTCCCGTACCTGAGCTCCCCGTTGCGCTGGCAGTGGCTGATTTGCCTGATGGTGGCCTTCGCCGTGCTGGGCCTGCTGGCCCTGCCGCGCGGCAACAGCCAGGAGAACGCGCTCTCTATCCGCCCTGAGCGGCACGGGCTGACCCTGCCGGACGGCTTTTTCGTTTACCAGAACCTGGACCAGCGCGGCATCCGCATCAAAAGCATTACGCCGGAAAATGACACCCTGATAATCCGGCTGGCCTCGCCCCAGCAGCAGCAGGCCGCACGTGAGGCGCTCTCGGTGATCCTTCCCCAGGGTTATATCGTGGAGCAGCGCGCCGTCAGTGCCGAGCAAACCTGGGTAAAGAAGCTGACCCATGATCAGCTGCGTACCGGCTAGCCGGTACTGCCCCTCTGCCTGCAGACGCGCCGCCACGGCGCGTTTTTTTTGGCCTGTGACACAAAACTTTTCCGAAAAAGCCTGTTTTTTTGGGGGGATGCGTAATTCCCGTCTATGCTTAACGCTGTGGCGGGTGGAAGTTGTTGCCCCGCCCGGACATAAATAAGGAACCGGATGATGACGTTTCACGCCCCCCTGACACTCTTCCTTTCGCTGTCGCTGTTTTCAGCGGCGTGTGTCGCGGCACCGGTCGAAACCTGCGAGAGCAAGGCGCAGGCGATCGAACAGCAGATGGCCCACGCCCGTGAACAGGGCCAGGCTGACCGGCTGAATGGCCTGCAAAAGGCGCTGACGGCGGTCAAAGCCAACTGCACTGCCCAAAGCCTGTCGGCGGAAAAAGCCGATAAGGTAAAGGAAAAGCAGCAGGAGGTCGCAGAACGGCAGCAAGATCTGAAGGAAGCACAGGCGAGCGGCGATAAGGAAAAAATTGCCGTACGCCAGCAAAAACTGGAAGAGGCGATAGCGGAGCTGCGCGAAGCCGGGCAATAACCCGGCCGGGTGGGCCTGAGCCCCCTTCCGGCTGCGTGACGGCGCGGTGAAAAGCGTGAAGAATCAACCAGATTAATCGCATTTGCGCACCGCCGGAAATCCTCTATGTTAAAAAGACCGTCCTGTAAATGAAGGAGTCACCTGATGGCAAAAGATTACACCTCGGATAGTTTACGTGCAGAACTCAAGTCACTGGCCGATACGCTGGAAGATGTGCTTCGCTCCTCTTCGGAGAAGCCGCTGGCCGAATGGGACAGACTTCGCAGCCGTGCTGAAAGCACGCTGAAAGACACCCGCGTGCGCCTGAGCGACACCAGTGACAAAGTTGTCCACCAGACCAAGGAGATCGCCAGCCAGGCGGATTCTTATGTCCATGATAACCCGTGGAAAGGGGTCGGCATCGGTGCTGCTGTCGGCGTCATCATCGGCGTTCTGATTGCACGACGCTGATATGACGGATTATCGCAAACCCACTGATTCCCAGGGCCCGGCGAAAGGGGCCCTGGATGTTGCGCACCGTGTTGTCACCACCGTGGTTGGCATTGTTGAAACCCGCGTGAAGCTGGCGGTACTGGAACTGGAGGAGGAGAAATCCCACCTGGTGCAGTTGCTGCTGATGACCGGTATCTCATTAATCCTGCTGGCCTTTGGCCTGGTCAGTTTACTGGTACTGATCTTCTGGGCGATCGACCCGGCTTACCGCCAGCCGGCGTTGTGGATAACCACCGGCATTCTGCTGGCACTGGCGCTGGGGGTCGGCATCTGGACACTGGTGAAAGCCAAACGCTCCACGCTGCTCGGGGCCACACGCCGTCAGTTGCAGATTGACCGCGCCCTGCTGGAGAAGAAAATTCCATGAGACCCCGTGAACGCCATGCCGAAAAACTGCGCCTGCTCTACCTGATTCAGCAGCAGCGCGCGGATCTGACGGATGAGTGTGATCAGTGGCTGGTGGCAACCGCCCCCTATGACCGGGGCTGGATCAAGCTGATGGGTATGAAAAAGTACCTGGCGATTGGTTCCAGCCTGATGGCGGTGTATACCGCCCGTCACCCGAATAAGGTGATGCAGTGGGGCCGCCGTGCCATCGGCATCTGGGGCACCGTTAAACTGATCCGCAATACCCTCTCCCCACGGTAGCCGGTGCGCTACCGTGTTCTTTTCCCTCCGTTTTCCTGCTTTAACCTTTAGTCAGTTTTTTTGATGTTATCCAGCAGTTTTCCTTGCTTACATCTTTTTCACGCCTCCCCTACACTTCTCTCCATCGAATAGCGAAACAGCCTGATGCCGCGTCATTGCTGGCCTGAGGCGCACAATACCTCACACGGGTGCAGATTGCCCCGGCAAAATAATGGTGAAGAAGATGATGAAGAAATTAGAAGATACCGGTCTGCTGGCGGCACGCATCCTGATGCCAATCCTGTTTATCACGGCGGGTTACGGCAAAATCGGCGGCTACAGCGCCACCCAGCAGTATATGGAAAGCATGGGCGTGCCCGGCTTTATGTTGCCCCTGACCATTTTGCTGGAGTTCGGCGGCGGCCTGGCCATCCTGTTCGGCTTCCTGACCCGTACAACGGCGTTTATCACCGCCATCTTCACTATCCTGACGGCGCTTATCTTCCACAGTAACTTTGCTGATGGCATGAACCAGATGATGTTTATGAAGAACCTGTCGATTGCCGGGGGCTTCCTGGCGCTGAGCGTGGCCGGTGCCGGTGGTTTCAGCCTGGATGCGCTGCTGAAAAAGCGCCTGCTGGCCGCCAAAACCTTAAGCCGGGCGTGATCCGCTACACTTAACGCAGCACATGATAAGGGTAAGTGCCGGGCCGTTCCCGCCTTGCCCTTTTGCCCCCCGCGAATACTGAAGGAAGGAGAGAATCATGGGACAATTAGTTGACGGTGTCTGGCAGGATACCTGGTATGACACCAAATCAACCGGCGGCCATTTCAAGCGCTCCACCTCACAGTTCCGTAACTGGGTCACCGCGGACGGTGAAGCGGGTGAGCATGGGCGCGGCGGCTTCCGCGCCGAGCCGGATCGCTACCACCTGTATGTCTCCCTCGCCTGCCCGTGGGCGCACCGCACTCTGCTGATGCGCAAACTGAAAGGGCTGGAGACGCTGATCCCGGTGTCGGTGGTACATCCGCTGATGCTGGAAAACGGCTGGACGTTCGGCAGTGATTTCCCGGCCGCCACCGGCGACTCCCTCTACCAGCTTGACTATCTTTATCAGCTCTACCTGAAAGCCCAGCCGGATTACACCGGCCGCGTGACGGTGCCGGTATTGTGGGACAAACAGCAGCAGACCATCGTCAGCAACGAGTCCGCTGACATTATCCGCATGTTCAACAGCGCGTTTGATGCCGTGGGCGCCCGCGCCGGGGATTACTACCCGGAAGCGCTGCGCGGTGAGATCGACGATCTCAACAGCTGGATCTATGACAAGGTGAACAACGGCGTCTACAAAGCCGGGTTTGCCACCAGCCAGGCGGCCTATGACACGGCGGTGGAAGGGGTATTTGAGGCGCTGGATCGGCTGGAACAGATCCTGAGTTTCAAACGTTACCTGACCGGTAACCAGCTCACTGAGGCTGACCTGCGGCTGTGGACCACGCTGGTGCGGTTTGACCCGGTGTATGTCACCCATTTCAAGTGCGATCGCCACCGGATCAGCGATTATCCTAACCTGTACGGCTTCCTGCGTGACATCTACCAGATGCCGGGCATTGAGGAGACGGTGGATCTGGCGCACATCCGCAACCACTACTACCGCAGCCATAAAACCATCAACCCGGCGGGGGTGATCTCCATCGGGCCGGAACAGGATCTGCTGGCAGAACATGGGCGCGATACGCGCTTTGGTACGCCGGAGCGTGACGGGGAAACCGACGGGCTGTAAGGGAAAACGTGCGGGGCCGGGCAGTGATGCCCGGCCCCGCCGCCATTATTGCTGAAGGTGCTGGAACAGTTTCGGGATTTCGCGCAGCATCCAGGCTTTCGCCTCGCCCATGCTGTCACGCCGCCACGCCATGATGATGTCCGTTTCACGGTTGTACTCCGCGCTCACCACCCGCAGCCGCCCCTCGGCGATGTCCTGCTCGACCATCGGGTAAGGCATGGTGGCCACACCCAGCCCCGCCAGCAACGCCTGCCGCTTCTCCGCAATGGTACTTACCGTCAGCCGCTGCTGTTTGTCGAGCAACTGCACCGTCAGCACCGGGCGCTCGCGGGCGGTGTCTGCTACCGCGATGCCGCGGTATTTCACGCGGGTAATCTCTGACAAAGGCTCCGGCTCCTGGTGGATCGGGTGGTCCGGCGCGGCCACGTAGACGCTCATCAGCTTATACAGCTTGCGGCTGTTGATCTCGGACGAGGAGCGGAAATGCATGTCCGGCGCGATAACGATGTCCGCCCGCCCCTGCTCCAGCCGCTCCCACGCCCCGGCCAGCACTTCAGTCAGCAACGACACCTGGGTGTTGGCTTTTTGCGCCAGCCGCTCAATCAGCGGGAACAGCTGCACGGCAGGCGACAGCGCCTCGCAGACGATGGTGATGTGCGTCTCCCAGCCGCGCGCCAGCGCTTCGGCATCGGTGGTCAGCTTGTCGGCCGCCTCCAGCAGCACCCGGCCGCGCTCCAGCAGCATCCGCCCGACATTGGTGAATTTTGTCCGGTGGCCTGAGCGGTCAAACAGCACCACGTCCAGCTCCTCTTCCAGCTTCTGCATGGTGTAGCTCAGGGCACTCGGCACACGGCCCAGTTCATCCGCGGCGGCGGCAAAACTGCCGCGGCGATCTATTGCATCCATTACGCGTAACGCTTCCAGCGTCAATGCCCGATCTTTGGCCATGATTCTTCTCTGTCAGGATTTTTGAATATGCCAACCAGATTAACTGGCTAACAATCCGGCGTCCAGACGCTTACCATTTCCCTATTGAATAATGAGAGCCTCAGTCATGATTACTTGCAGAGCAGCCACACAGTGCGGGAAAGCGGACTTTGGCTGGCTTAAAGCCCGCTACACCTTCTCGTTCGGCCACTATTTTGACCCCAAACTCATGGGCTATGCCGCGCTGCGCGTCCTGAACCAGGAAGTGCTGGCCCCCGGTGCCGCCCTGCAACCGCGCAGCTACCCCAGGGTGGATGTGCTGAACCTGATATTGCAGGGCGAAGCGGAATACCGCGACAGCCTCGGCAACCATCTGCGTGCGCAGGCCGGTGAGGCACTGCTGCTGGCCACCCGGCAGGATGTGACCTACACCGAACAGAACGTCAGTTCTGACCAGCCGCTGACGCGGATGCAGCTCTGGCTCGACGCCTGCCCGGAGCGGGTGAGCGATGCCCTGCAACACCTGGCGTTGCGCAGCGCCCCTTGCCAGCTGATCGCCTCGCCGGACGGCGCGGACGGCAGCCTGCAACTGCGCCAGCAGGCCTGGGTGCACCAGCTTGACCTGCATGCGGGCGAGCGCCACACCCTGAGCATCCACGGGCCGCGCGCCTACCTGCAATCGATTCATGGCCGGGTGCAGGCGCATAACGCCGCCGGGGATGAACAGCAATTGCTGGCCTGCGGCGACGGGGCATTTATCTATAAAGAGCAGAGCCTGACTATCGTGGCCGAGAGTGCGATGCGCGCCCTGCTGATTGATTTGCCGACCTGATTACCCGATTTCCCGCCGCCCTTGCGGCAGGTTAAGACAGGCATTGCCTGCACACAGCACCTGTACGTTGATAAACCAGAACGTGAATAAACCAGAAAAACAGCGTGATGCACGATGCCCGGCAACCTGAGCTGTGCCGGGGAGCAGGCTTACGCAAACAGCAAAAAGCCCGGATCAGTTGCCTGATCCGGGCTTTTCTATATGGAGTGGAGTTGACCGGTAAGCCGGGTTCTGTCGTGGACAGTCATTCGTCTAGGCCAGCAATCGCTCGCTGGCTCAAGCAGCCTACCCGGGTTCAGTACGGGCCGTACCATGTGAACCCCTATTTGGCCTTGCTCCGGGTGGAGTTTACCGTGCCATGAACTGTTGCCAGCCATGCGGTGCGCTCTTACCGCACCCTTTCACCCTTACCTGATCCCACTTGCGCGGGCCATCGGCGGTTTGCTCTCTGTTGCACTTGTCGTAGGCTTGCGCCTCCCAGGCGTTACCTGGCACCCTGCCCTATGGAGCCCGGACTTTCCTCCCCTCCACCTGTCTCCCCCGAAAGGGACGGCAGTGAAGCGGCGACTGTCTGGTCAACTCCGGCGCGCATATTAGGCGGTTTCGTCCTGAATGTCACCCTCTTGTTGCGCCAGGGCATAACGATAGAGCGAATTCTTCTTCACACCGTGGATCTCCGCCGCCAGCGCTGCCGCCTTTTTCAGCGGCAATTCCGCCTGCAACAACGCCAGCGTGCGCAGTGCCTCGGCAGGCAGCGCCTCTTCGGTGGACTTATGGCCTTCCACAATCAGCACCATCTCGCCTTTGCGGCGGTTCTCATCTTCCAATACCCAGGCCAGCAGCTCGCCCACCGGCGCGCCGTGGATAGACTCCCAGGTTTTGGTCAGCTCACGCGCCAGCACCACGTACCGATCGGCCCCCAGCACCGTCACCATATCGCTCAGGCTGTCGATCAACCGGTGGGTGGACTCGTAAAAGATCAGGGTGCGCGGTTCCTCAATCAACGCCTGTAGCGTATCCTTGCGCGCCTTGGTTTTGGCAGGCAGGAACCCTTCATAGCAGAAGCGGTCTGAGGCCAGGCCGGCGGCAGAGAGCGCCGCGATGGCGGCGCAGGCCCCCGGCAACGGCACCACACGGATACCGGCCTCACGGCAGCGGCGCACCAGGTGGTAGCCCGGATCGTTAATCAGCGGTGTGCCTGCATCAGACACCAGCGCAATGCTCTGCCCTTCCTGCAATTTCGCCAGCAGCAGTTCCGCTTTCTGCTGTTCATTGTGGTCGTGAAGTGCGAAGAGTCGCGCATTTATTGCAAAATGTTGTAACAGCAGGCCGGTATGGCGCGTATCTTCAGCAGCAACCAGATCCACGCCCTGAAGAACCGCCAGCGCCCGCTGGGTGATGTCACCCAGATTGCCGATAGGGGTCGGCACTACATAAAGCGTTGATGCAGAAATCACTGCCTGATCGTGTTGATTCATTGTTTCGTCCGGAATGCCGATTTAATATTGAGCATCTTGAAAAAAACATCACTGGATACAGTATGCTTTCCTCACATGTCGTTCGACGCCGTAAAGGGCGCTTTGTGCCTGTTCTGCTGGCCGCCCTGATTGCTGCCGGCTGTCAAGGCCCGTCAACCCAGGCCCCGGCCGTCAACATCCAGGACGCGGCAACCGCCGGTTCTGATTACTATCTGCAACAGATGCAGCAAAGCGGCGATGATAACAAGGCTGACTGGCAATTACTCGCCATTCGCGCCCTGCTGAATGAGAAGAAGCTGCCGCAGGCAGCCGAACAGCTCGGCAAACTACCGCAGACGCTCAGTGATGTCCAACGGCAGGAACAGCAACTGCTGACCGCCGAACTGCAACTGGCCCAGGGCAACGCCCCGGCCGCCGCCGGCACGCTGGACGCCCTCCACCCGGATCTGCTCTCTGCCAGCCAGCGCGCCCGTTACTATCAGGCGCTGATTGCTGCCAGCCAGGCGCGCCCCGGTTTGCCGTTGATCCGCGCGTACATTGCGCAGGAACCGACGCTGAGCGGCCAGCCGCACCAGGACAACCTCGACCGTACCTGGATGGCGCTGACCCAGCTGACCCCGCAGGATCTCAGCACGCTGGCGATCAATGCGGATGAGAATGTGTTGCAGGGCTGGCTCGACCTGTTGCGGGTTTATCAGGACAATATGCAAAACCCGGACGCCCTGAAATCCGGCATCCGGGAGTGGCAGACCCGCTACCCGCAAAACCCGGCCGCCAAAACCTTGCCGACCCAGCTGAATAATGTGCTCAACTTCCAGCAGGCCTCCACCGCGAAAGTTGCCCTGTTCCTGCCGCTGAGCGGCCAGGCGCAGGTGTTCGGCAACGCCATCCAGCAGGGCTTTATGGCGGCGCAGAATGGTGTACAGGCCACCCCACCGGCCGCTGCACCTGCCCCGGCTGACCCGGCCGCCGCACCTGCTGACCCGAACGCGGCCCCGGCTGACCCGGATGCGGCCGTCAGCCCGTCGGCACCACCCGCTGATACCGCAGCCGCCCCGGCTGAACCGGCCCCTGCTCCGGTCGCCCCGGCCCCGGCCGTCAGTAATACACAGGTCAAAGTGTATGACACCGACAGCCAGCCGCTGCCCGCGTTGCTGGCGCAGGCGCAACAGGATGGCGCCACGCTGGTGGTTGGCCCGCTGCTGAAAAGCCACGTTGAGCAGCTCGCCACCACCCAGACGCCGTTGAATATCCTGGCGCTGAACCAGCCGGAGAAGGTCACTAACCTGCCGAACCTCTGCTATTTCGCGCTGTCGCCGGAAGATGAGGCGCGCGACGCAGCCCGCCATATCTGGGCGCAACACAAACAGATGCCGCTGGTGCTGGCCCCGCGCGGCAGCCTGGGCGACCGGATTGCCACCGCCTTTGCCGATGAGTGGCAAAAACAGGGCGGCCAGACAGTGCTGAAACAGGGCTTTGGCTCCACCGGCGAACTCAAGCAGGCAATCAACAGCGGCGCAGGCATCCGCCTGACCGGCACGCCGGTTAACCCGGCCCCGGTCGCCGCGCCTGCGGAGCCGCAGGGCGTGACCATCGGCGGCATTACCATTCCGGCACCGCCGACCGATGCGCAGATCAGCGCCTCTGCTGCGCCGTCCGGCAATGTGGACGCGGTCTACATCATCGCCACGCAGGATGAGATGACGCTGATCAAGCCGATGATCGACATGTCCACCAGCTCCCGCAGCAAAACCGCGCTCTACGCCAGCTCCCGCAGCTATCAGGCCGGGGCCGGCCCGGATTACCGGCTGGAGATGGAAGGGTTGCAGTTCAGCGACATCCCACTGCTGGCCGGGGCCAACCCGCAGCTGATGCAGCAGGCCAGCGCGCAATTCCGCAATGACTACTCGCTGGTACGGCTCTATGCAATGGGAATGGATGCCTGGACGCTGGCGAATCATTTCGCTGAACTCCGCCAGATCCCCGGCTTCCAGTTGCCCGGCACCACCGGTGGCCTGAGCGCCAACAGTGACTGTGTGATCCACCGCCAGTTGCCGTGGCTGCAATACCGCGGCGGCGCGCTGGTCGCCGCCAACTGATGGCCCGCGCCGGGGCGCGTTGCCCCGGCCGGGTGAAGAGGGGAAGTAGACAACCGCTGCTTTTCCCCTCAGCATGAAGACAGGACAGACGCCATGCTGACCTCCCCCCCAGGGACACGCGACACCGGCATCGCCTATGAGCAACAGGCACGCCGCTATCTGGAACGGGCCGGCCTGCGGTTTGAGGCTGCCAATGTCAGGGTACGCGGCGGTGAGCTGGACCTCATCATGCGTGACCGGGATACCTGGGTATTTGTGGAGGTACGCTACCGGCGCAGCGCCGCGTTCGGCGGTGCGGCTGCCAGCATCACCCGGCAGAAGCGTCAGCGCCTGTTGTATGCGGCCAGCGTCTGGCTGGCCCGGCGGCAGGCCAGTTTTGACACCTCACCTTGCCGTTTTGATGTGCTGGCCATCACCGGCGAATGCCTGGAATGGTTGCCCAATGCCTTCAATGCGGAATGATATGTTAACCGGTGCTCCCGCCCGGCCCTTTTACTGACTGGATTAACTCACGTGCTGGAAAGAATCAAAGCCTGCTTTACCGAAAGCATCCAAACCCAGATCGCAGCGGCGGAAGCCCTGCCCGATGCCATCTCCCGTGCGGCTCTGACGCTGGTGCAATCCCTGCTGAACGGTAACAAAATCCTCTGCTGCGGCAACGGCACCTCTGCCGCCAATGCCCAGCACTTTGCCGCCAGCATGATCAACCGTTTTGAGACTGAGCGCCCCAGCCTGCCCGCCATTGCCCTCAGTGCGGACAACATTGTGTTAACCGCCATCACCAACGACCGGCTGCATGATGAGGTCTATGCCAAACAGGTCCGCGCCCTGGGCCACGCCGGGGACGTGCTGCTGGCTATTTCGACCCGCGGCAACAGCCGTGATATTGTGAAAGCGGTTGAAGCAGCGGTCACCCGTGACATGACGATTGTCGCGCTCACCGGGTACGATGGCGGCGAACTGGCGGGATTACTCGGCCAACAGGATGTCGAGATCCGTATTCCCTCCCACCGCAGCGCACGCATTCAGGAGATGCATATGCTCACCGTGAATTGCCTGTGTGATCTGATAGATAACACCCTGTTTCCTCACCAGGATGATTAAGGAGCACCAATGAAGGTTCGATTAACACTGGCTGTGTTGTGCAGCGCCCTGCTGTTGCAGGGTTGCGTCGGCGCTGTGGTGGTTGGCAGCGCGGCCGTAGCCACCAAAACCGCGACGGACCCCCGCACTGTGGGCACCCAGGTTGATGATGAAACGCTGGAAGCGCGTGTCAGCAACGCCCTGAGCAAAGACCAGCAACTTAAGAAAGAGGCACGCGTGGTGGTCACGGCGTATCAGGGCAAAGTGCTGCTGACCGGCCAGGCCCCGACCACTGACCTCGCGACCCGCGCCAAGCAAATCGCGATGGGTGTAGACGGCGCACGCGAAGTCTATAACGAAATTCGTCAGGGCACCCCGGTAAGCCTGGGCACCGCCTCGTCAGACACCTGGATCACCACCAAAGTCCGTTCGCAATTGCTGACCAGCGACACGGTGAAATCCTCAAACGTCAAAGTAACTACCGAGAATGGCGAAGTGTTCCTGCTGGGGCTGGTAACGCCGAAGGAAGGCCAGTCCGCCGCGCAGATTGCCAGCCAGGTCAGCGGGGTGAAACATGTCACCACCGCCTTTACCGACCTGAAATAACCGCGCGTGACTGCTGACGGGTGCCATCACGGCACCCGTTTTTTTATGCATTTTTTTGGGGTAACCACAGAGGCCGCGTTGGGGCATCCGTCCCTGAGAGAGCGGATGTGGCCGGCAGCATCAAGGCACCGGCCGGGGGAAGGTGGCCGGCAGCGCGGATGCCGGTCACCGGGCGGGTTTTAATGCCGCAGGGTTGCCTTAATAGCGGAGCTTGCCTGAATGGTCAGGCTTACCTTAATGGCAGGCCTTGCCTGAGTGGCAGGAGTACGCTCAGTGGCCGGGCTCACCGCATTAAAGAAGCGGATTTCCGTGGAAAACAGCGGGCGCGTATCGCCCGGCTGCTTTTCCCTGTGCCCGTACTATAACTGGTGTGCCCGCAGGAACCCTTCCCCACCCAGTTGCCGCATCTGGCGTAAAATCCACTGCTGGCGGCCCCGTACATAGGCTGAGGGGGCCGTGACCTTATAGCGGTGCGGGTTGGGCAGCACGGCGGCCAGTAATGCGGCTTCAGAGGCAGTCAGGCGGCTGGCAGGTTTATGGAAATAGGTGCGTGCGGCCTGTTCCACCCCAAATACCCCGTCGCCCAGCTCCACGATGTTAAGGTAAACCGTCAGGATGCGCCGCTTTGTCCAGACCAGCTCAATCCCGGCGGTCAGCCCGGCCTCCAGCCCTTTACGCACCCAGCTTCGCCCATCCCACAGCAGCAGGTTTTTCGCGGTTTGCTGGGTCAGCGTCGATGCCCCGCGCAGCGAACTGCCCCGGCGCTCATTATGTGACAGCGCTGACTGGATCGCGGCGACATCAAACCCCCAGTGTTCCGGGAAGCGCTGATCCTCTGCCGCCATCACCGCCAGCGCCATCGCCGGGGAGATTTCCTCCATCGGCACCCAGTCGGAATGGGCAACGTAGCTAACGTTACCCGTAAACCAGGCGCTCAGCTGGCGTTCCAGCATCACGGCAGAAAACGGGACCGGCATCACGGAAAAGATCAGGATCAGGCCTGCCCAGAGCGTAATTATCCCGCCTGCCAGCCATTTAAGGCCGCGTAGCCAAAAGCGTGCACCCCAGGGATGCTGTTTGCGCCACATAATCACGCACCTAAAATACGTGTTATGAGCTTATCAATTCCTTGTGAAATATCTGCAACAGAACCGCCTGCCAGAAAGCCCGGTGTGGTCATTATGCGGTGATCATCGTCAATCACGATGTCGTCCGCAGGACAAATCACTGCTTCACCGCCTAATTCCTCAATCAGTTCCGTGCAATCGGGATCGTTCCCTAATGTGACCCTGACCGGAGCCTGCGCCAGTAAGGGCGCCAGGGCAGCACATTTCCCCACCAGACCTATTGTTAACTCTTGCTTATATATTTCCGTGAAGAAGTCCATATAAGCCTGGCTCGACGGCGTCTGTTCGATACTATTTTCTTTCGTTTTAAAGTAAACCGGTACACCGTTTGCAGATAAAATAAGAAGTGCCTCCGGCATAAATTTTTCTCTTTCTGAGAGGTCTGACAAGGGGTAGGAGGTCAGTCCAGTGAAGAGATCTGCTACCTTGCTTCCCTCCTTTTCTTCCTTTTGATTATTATCTTTATTATCAATAGCTTGATCTGATAAAAAAGTGAAAAAAGTCGCCGTGGCGCCGTGGTTTTTCAGCGTGTTTATGACTAATTCTGTTTCATTGATCTCATTTTTATCTGAAAAAGCGTCTCCACAGATGACAACCCCAATCCTTTTCATTTTCCGCCTCCGAAATTTCTTAAAACAACTGCTTGAAGTTTTGTACGAATAAAGACTAATCTACATCACAGATTTTAATGTTTCCTTGAACAAACGCGGCGTCTTTTGCTATTGTTGAAAAACAGTAAAATTTTATTGTGAAAAGTTACCAAAACCTGCGATACCGAAAACCCTCTGATAAGAATCTTCGTGGGTGACCGATTTCCCTGGTGTTGGCGCAGTATTCGCGCACCCCGGCTTAGGCTGGGGTCATTTTTTTCTATGACCCCCACTTTTTTCTGATGCTGCGGCACAGCGTTTTTTCGGCCCCCGGCCTGCTTACGCTGCCCCGTTCCGGTTACGCCTGTTCCGCTTTCGCGACCCATTCACGTAGTACCTGCACATCCTGCGGCCACTCTTGTTTCAGCTCATCGACCCAATCCTGCACGTTGTCCCACCAGGCTGGCAGTGACGGCGTCTGGATCTGCTGTGCCAGTTGCTGGAGGTGCTTCAGCCCCACCGACCCTGCCGCCCCTTTGATTTTATGCGCCTCTTCAGCAATCCCTTTCTCGTCACGCGCGGTCATGTTGGAATCCAGCACCGCCAGGTAGCCCGGCATCATCTGCTCAAACATCTCCAGGCTCTGGTGGATAAGCTGCGGCCCGACCAACTCCATGTACTGCTCCAGCATCGCGACATCAAGAAGTGACTCGTTGGTTTGCATACTTTTTGGCTCCATTTTTTTGCCGGAATGGCGTGGGGGATGATCCCAGAAATGTTTAATCATGGCAGTCAGCGCCGGGACGGAGAGCGGTTTGCTCAGGACGTCATCCATGCCTGCCTCAAGGTATTCGCTTTTGTCTTTCAGCACGTTGGCCGTCAGGGCCACCAGCGGCGGCAGCACCTGATCAACATATTGTTCACGCAGGGTGCGGGCAATATCCAGCCCGGTCATGTCCGGCAGCTGGATGTCCAGCAGCACCAGGTCAAATTCATCCGGATTAAACATCGCCAGCGCATCATGGCCGTTCATGGCCACCTCCACGCTGTTGCCGAGCTTCTCCAGCACTGAACGGGCCACCACCACGTTCAGCTCGATATCTTCGACCAGCAACACATGCAGCGCCGGCAGCGGCAAGGCTTCCGGCTCCTCGCGGCTGGCGGGTTTTTCTTCCAGCGACGGCGCGGTGATGGTCAGGGTGAAGCAAGAGCCGTGCCCCGGCTGGCTGCGCACGGTGATGTCGCCGCCCATGCTCTGGGCCAGCCGCCGTGATACCGCCAGGCCAATGCCGGTGCCGGTGGCGGGCTTGCCGCCGTGCTGATCTTTCACCTGGTAATACATGGCGAAGATTTTGTCCTGCTCATCCTGCGGGATGCCCATGCCGGAATCTTCCACCTCAAAGCGCAGGCGGTTATGCGGCTCATGCCAGACACGCACCACAATCTGCCCTTGCTGGGTGAATTTCACCGCGTTGCCAATCAGGTTCCAGAGGATCTGACGCAGCCGGGTACCGTCGGTGAGGATTTTTTCCGGCAGCGGCGGGTGTGGCTCCATCACAAACTTCAGCCCTTTCGGCTGCACCAGCAGGCCGGTCAGGTTTTCCAGATCGGCCAGGAAGCCGGTGAAATCGACCGGCTGGTTGTCCAGCTGCACTTTACGGCGTTCAATTTTGTCCATTTCGATGATGTCATTGAAAATGTTGCCGAGGGTGATGGCGCTGACGTGGATCGTCTTCAGGTAATTGTGTTGCTCATCATTCAGATCAGTATCGAGCAGAATACGGCTAAGGCCAACAATGCCGTTAAGCGGCGTACGCAGCTCGTGGCTGATGGTAGAGATAAAGGTGGTCTTCTCCCGGCTGGCGTTCTCCAGCGCGTCCTGGTAGCGCTTACGCTCGGTAATATCACGGCCAAAGCCCATCAGCCCGTGGCGTTTGCCGATACGGTCATAAAACGGCACTTTGCGCAGCTCGAAACAGGCTTTGCGCCCGTCCGGGTAGACCAGCCACTGCTCGTAAGTCAGCGAGACGTTATGGCGGAAGACTTTTTCGTCGGTCTCCACCACTTTGGCGGCGATGTCAGGCGTGTAGACATCATACGGCGTCAGGCCGATCAGCTGTTTCTCGCTGCGGCCGGTCAGCAGCTCCATCGCCCGGTTGCAGCCGGAGAATTCTTTGTCTTCATTACGGTAATAGACCAGATCGGGCGAGGCATCCAGGAAAGAGCGCAGCAGTGCCGATTGCTGGCTCAGTTCAATCTGGGCCTGTTCACGGTGCGCCATCTCCAGCTTCAGCTTGTCCACCACCGCCAGGCGCGCCTCTTCCGCCCGGATACGGTCAGTGATCTCCTGGTTAAGCTGGGTGATGTTCTCCTGCAACTGGTGGTTCAGCTCCAGGTCGCGGTGGCGCATCTCTTCCAGCTTGTCCACCAGCCGCGAAAGCCGTTGCCGCGACTCTTCCAGTTGCTCGACCACCACAGACAGAAAGTAAACCGCCCACGGGGTGATCAGCAGGCCAAAGAAGATCGAGCGCACCACATCGATACTCTCGACCTGACCGCGCAACAGCATGGTGACGGCCATCTGGACGATCATCGCCAGCACCACCAACGCCGAGGCCAGCAACAGTGAGAACCGGATTAACCCCAGCTTCACCATCAGATCCACATAATACTGGGCCAATGCCCTGATTTGCTTCATACCTGCTCCTGTCTAACATCTTGCGGTAAATCATACCGTACTTTGCCCGGCAGGGCGGGCACCAACCGCCTGGCCCGGCAAGAGTTTCTTCAGGCTGCGAGATATTACGCAAATTTCGGGGCCGGCGGCCAAAACCGGCGATCGCCCGGCAGCGCCGCGCCCTGCCCGCCATGCTGTTGAAGATAACGGTGGAGTTCCACCTGCGCCGTCCAGCGGTTTTCACACCACAGCGGGGCCAACAGCGTGGGCCGCCGGGCGCTGGCAGAGAGGCGGTGGAAGATCACCTCCGGCGGGGTATGGCGCACCAGCTCACCGGCAATCTGTACATACTCCTCCAGCGGCAACGCAGCCAGCCGCCCGGCCTGCCAGGCACGCGCCAGCGTGCTGCCGGTGACGATGTGCAGCGGGTGGAGTTTTATGCCGTCGATGCCGCTCTCCAGCACGCGATCCAGCGTTTGTTGTGCCATCGCGCCGGTTTCACCGGGCAGCCCCACGATCAGGTGAGCGCAGACCAGAATGCCCCGTGACCGGGCGCGCTGCACGGTGTGCTGGTAACAGCGGAAATCATGGCCGCGGTTTATGCGCCGCAGGGTGGCGTCATGGGCGGTTTGCAGCCCCAGCTCCAGCCACACTTCATACCCCTGCGCCCGGTAGCCGGCCAGCAGGTCAAGCACCGCGTCCGGCACGCAGTCCGGCCGGGTGCCGACACACAACCCGACCATATCCGCCTGCTGCAAAGCCTGCTGGTACATTTGCCGCAGCAGCTGGGTTTCTGCATAGGTGCTGGTGTAGGCCTGGAAATAGGCGAGGTAACGGCGTGCGCGGTTGACCCTGGCAGCCTGCGCCGCCAGCTGCTCCGCAATGCTGAGCTGCGCGGCCGCCTCATCGGCAAAGGAGGCGACGTTGCAGAACGTGCAGCCGCCGCGCCCCAGGGTGCCGTCCCGGTTGGGGCAACTAAAGCCGCCGTGCAGCGTCAGTTTATGGACTTTCTCGCCAAAGCGGCGCTGTAAATAAGGGCCGAACATATTGACTAAGTCGGGCAGTTGCATGATGGTATTTTTGCCTCAGAAAAAGCCCAACACTTTAGCGGCAAATCACTTTTCCTATTATGATGCCGGTCAAGTCCCTCCCCACCGCGACACCTATGGAATAAAAATTCACTATAAACGATAATTAATTCATCTCTGGCCTGATGAATTCTTCTTATCTGCCTCAGGGGGATCATGAGAGAAAATGAAGGGGTAAAAAACAGTGTCAAACCACATACAACGGGGGTTTACCAGAATATAATTCTGCCATTATTACCCGCACTAGCATGGTGCAGAGATTTGGGCCTTGCACTATAGTGATACAGCTCACAACCAACCCACCCCGGCGGCGAGTTTCTGACCGATAAAAACACCTATATTTTTCTTATATTTCATAGAATTAACTCATTAAAATCACAAAAACGCATATCTTAAATACATATTTGACCTGCCTGTTCTTTCTCGCTAAGTTGGACATCCGCTGGAAGCATTCTCGACGGGGCAACAACTCGTCATACTTATGCAGTTATTGAAGACTCCCTCATTAAACAAGTCATAACCCGCTTGTGAGCGCCATCACAAGAGGCCATCGACGGAGGACGTCAGGCCGCGTAATTACGTGCCGGTCATGCAGGTAACCGCCTGCCCCTCCTGAAGATTTGCCCCTTGCCGTCGGCAGTCAAGAGTCACGTAGAGCCTGGGGAGGTTCCTGATATGTTGTACGATGCATCCCAAGAGAGGGATAACTGTGGTTTCGGCCTGATCGCCCACATAGAAGGCGAACCTAGCCACAAGGTGGTACGCACCGCCATTCACGCACTGGCGCGTATGCAACACCGTGGTGCAATTCTTGCCGACGGCAAAACCGGTGACGGCTGTGGCCTGCTGCTGCAAAAGCCGGACCGCTTTTACCGCATGGTGGCCGAAGAGCGTGGCTGGCGTCTGGCCAAGAACTACGCCGTAGGCATGATGTTCCTCAGCAAAAACGAGGACGACGCCCGCGCGAGCCGCCGCATTGTGGAAGAGGAACTGCAAAACGAGACCCTGTCGGTGGTGGGCTGGCGCGACGTGCCGACCAACCCGGACGTGCTCGGCGAGATTGCCCTCTCCTCCCTGCCCCGTATTGAGCAGATCTTTGTGAATGCCCCGGCCGGCTGGCGTCCGCGTGATATGGAGCGCCGCCTCTATATGGCCCGCCGCCGGATTGAAAAGCGCATTCAGGACAACGAATTCTACGTGTGCAGCCTGTCGAACCTGGTGACGATCTATAAAGGGTTGTGCATGCCGGCCGACTTGCCGCGCTTCTATCTGGATCTGGCTGACCTGCGGATGGAATCGGCAATCTGCCTGTTCCACCAGCGCTTCTCCACCAACACCGTGCCGCGCTGGAAGCTCGCGCAGCCGTTCCGCTACCTGGCGCATAACGGCGAGATCAACACCATTGCCGGTAACCGCCAATGGGCGCGTGCGCGCGGCTATAAATTCAAGACCCCGCTGATCCCTGACCTGCAGGATGCCGCGCCGTTCGTCAACGAGAGCGGTTCCGACTCCAGCTCGCTCGACAACATGCTGGAACTGTTCCTGAGCGGCGGGATGGACCTGGTGCGCGCCATGCGCCTGCTGGTGCCGCCTGCCTGGCAGCAGAACCCGGACATGGACAGCGACCTGCGCGCGTTCTTTGACTTCAACTCCATGCACATGGAGCCGTGGGACGGCCCGGCCGGTATCGTGCTCTCTGACGGGCGCTACGCAGCCTGTAACCTCGACCGTAACGGCCTGCGCCCGGCGCGCTATGTCATCACCAAAGACAAGCTGATCACCTGTGCCTCGGAAGTCGGCATCTGGGATTACCAGCCGGACGAAGTGATTGAAAAAGGGCGCGTCGGCCCCGGCGAGCTGATGGTGATCGACACCCGCAGCGGCCGCATTCTGCACTCGGCAGAAACCGACAATGACCTGAAAAGCCGCCACCCCTATAAAGAGTGGATGGAGAAAAACGTCAAACGCCTGGTGCCGTTCGAAGATCTGCCGGAAGATCAGGTAGGCCGCCGCGAGCTGGACGATGCGCAGCTGGAAACCTACCAGAAGCAGTTCGGCTACAGCAGTGAAGAACTGGACCAGATTATCCGCGTGCTGGGCGAGAACGGCCAGGAAGCGGTCGGGTCGATGGGCGATGATACGCCGTTCGCCGTGCTCTCCAGCCGCCCGCGTGTGATCTATGACTATTTCCGCCAGCAGTTCGCGCAGGTAACCAACCCGCCGATTGACCCGCTGCGTGAAGCGCATGTGATGTCACTGGCGACCAGCATCGGCCGTGAAATGAACGTCTTCTTTGAAGCGGAAGGCCAGTCCCACCGCCTGAGCTTCAAGTCGCCGATTCTGCTCTACTCGGACTTCACCCAGCTGACGTCGCTGGAAGGTGAATACTATCGCGCCGAAACGCTGGACCTGACCTACAACCCGGCGGTACAGGATCTGGAAAGCATGATCCGTGACCTGTGCGACCAGGCGGAACATAAAGTGCGTGACGGTGCGGTGCTGCTGGTGCTCTCTGACCGCGCCATCGCCCCGGACCGCCTGCCGGTACCGGCCCCGATGGCTGTGGGTGCCATCCAGACGCGTCTGGTGGAGAAGAACCTGCGCTGTGACGCCAACCTGATTGTGGAAACGGCCAGCGCCCGCGACCCGCACCACTTTGCCGTGCTGCTCGGGTTCGGTGCCACCGCGATCTACCCGTACCTGGCTTACGAGACGCTGGCGAAGCTGGTGGACTCACGCGCCATCGACAAGAAATACCGCGAAGTGATGCTGAACTACCGCAACGGCATCAACAAGGGGCTGTACAAGATCATGTCCAAAATGGGCATCTCGACCGTCGCCTCTTACCGCTGTTCCAAACTGTTTGAAGCGGTCGGCCTGCACCGTGAGCTGAGCGACCTCTGCTTCCAGGGCGTGGTCAGCCGCATCGGCGGGGCCAACTTCAGCGATTTTGAACAAGATCTGCAAAACCTGGCCAAGCGCGCCTGGCTGAAGCGTAAGCCGCTGGATCAGGGCGGGCTGCTGAAGTTCGTGTACGGCGGCGAGTACCACATGTACAACCCGGACGTGGTGCGCACCCTGCAAAATGCCGTGCATACCGGCGAGTACAGCGACTACCAGCAATACGCGAAGCTGGTGAACGAGCGCCCGGCGTCGACATTGCGCGATCTGCTGGCGATCAAACCATCGGGTGAGCCGATCACGCTGGATCAGGTCGAGCCGGCAGAGAATCTCTACAAACGCTTTGATACCGCGGCGATGTCCATCGGCGCGCTCAGCCCGGAGGCCCATGAGTCCCTGGCGGAAGCGATGAACAGCCTCGGCGGCTTCTCCAACTCCGGCGAAGGCGGCGAAGACCCGGCGCGTTACGGCACCAATAAAGTCTCCCGCATCAAGCAGGTGGCCTCAGGCCGCTTCGGCGTGACGCCTGCCTACCTGGTCAATGCCGACGTCATCCAGGTGAAAGTGGCGCAAGGCGCGAAGCCGGGTGAAGGCGGCCAGTTGCCGGGCGACAAAGTCACGCCGTACATCGCCAAGCTGCGTTATTCGGTGCCGGGCGTGACGCTGATCTCCCCGCCGCCGCACCACGATATCTATTCGATCGAGGATCTGGCCCAGCTGATCTTTGACCTGAAACAGGTCAACCCGAAGGCACTGATTTCGGTGAAGCTGGTGTCTGAGCCGGGTGTCGGCACCATTGCCGTGGGCGTGGCGAAAGCCTATGCCGATTTGATCACCATCGCCGGGTATGACGGCGGCACCGGTGCCAGCCCGCTGTCATCGGTGAAGTATGCCGGTTGCCCGTGGGAACTGGGGCTGGTGGAAACGCAACAGGCGCTGGTGGCCAACGGCCTGCGCCACAAAATCCGCCTGCAGGTGGATGGCGGCCTGAAAACCGGCGTGGACATCATTAAAGCCGCGATCCTGGGGGCAGAGAGCTTCGGCTTCGGCACCGGCCCGATGGTCGCGCTGGGCTGCAAATACCTGCGTATCTGCCACCTGAACAACTGTGCGACCGGTGTGGCGACTCAGGATGACAAACTGCGCCGCGATCACTACCACGGCCTGCCGCTGCGCGTGACGAACTATTTCCACTTCATCGCACGGGAAACGCGTGAAATCATGGCATCACTGGGCGTCAGCCGCCTGGTTGACCTGATTGGCCGCACCGACCTGCTGGAGGAGCTGGAAGGCTTCACCGCCAAGCAGAATAAGTTGGACCTGGCCCCGATGCTGAAAACTGCCCAGCCGCATCCGGGCAAGGCGCTTTACTGCACCGAAAGCAGCAACCCGCCGTTTGATCCGGGCCTGCTGAACAAAGCGCTGCTGGAACAGGCCGCGCCGTACGTGGAAAAACGCCAGAGCAAGACGTTCTACTTCGACATCCGTAACACCGATCGCTCAGTGGGCGCGCTGCTCTCCGGGGCGATTGCTGAGAAGCACGGCGACCAGGGCATGGCCTCGGATCCGATCACCGCTCACTTCTCCGGTACCGCCGGCCAGAGCTTCGGCGTCTGGAATGCGGGTGGCGTGGATCTGATGCTGACCGGCGACGCCAACGACTACGTCGGCAAAGGCATGGCCGGCGGCCGGATCTCGGTGCGCCCGCCGGTGGGTTCCGCGTTCCGCAGCCATGAAGCGAGCATCATCGGTAACACCTGCCTGTATGGTGCGACCGGCGGCAAACTGTTCGCGGCAGGCCGGGCGGGTGAACGCTTCGCCGTGCGTAACTCCGGGGCCATCACCGTGGTGGAAGGCATCGGTGACAACGGCTGTGAATACATGACCGGCGGCATCGTGTGCGTGCTCGGGAAAACCGGCGTCAACTTCGGCGCAGGCATGACCGGCGGCTTCGCCTACGTGCTGGACGAAGATGGCGAGTTCCGCAAACGCGTCAACCCGGAGCTGGTCGAGATTTTGGATGTGGATCAGCTGGCTATCCATGAAGAACACCTGCGCGGCCTGATTACGGAACATGTGCAACTGACCGGCTCCAGCCGCGGCGAAGAAATGCTCGCCAACTGGCCGGTGTGGTCTGCGAAGTTCGCCCTGGTGAAACCGAAGTCCAGTGATGTCAAAGCATTGTTGGGTCACCGCAGTCGTTCCGCAGCTGAGCTGCGGGTACAAGCGCAGTAAGAGGTTTTCGATGAGTCAAAACGTTTATCAATTTATCGATTTGCAGCGCGTTGATCCGCCAAAGAAAGCGCTGAAGATTCGGAAAATTGAGTTTGTAGAAATTTATGAGCCGTTTTCTGATACCCAGGCCCAGTCGCAGGCCGATCGCTGCATCGCGTGTGGTAACCCTTATTGCGAATGGAAGTGCCCGGTTCATAACTATATTCCGAACTGGCTGAAGCTGGCGAACGAAGGCCGCATTATGGAAGCGGCAGACCTCGCCCACCAGACCAACAGCCTGCCGGAAGTGTGCGGGCGCGTCTGCCCGCAGGATCGCCTGTGCGAAGGCTCCTGCACGCTGAACGATGAGTTCGGCGCGGTGACCATCGGTAACATCGAGCGCTACATCAACGATAAAGCGATCGAGATGGGCTGGCGGCCGGATATGTCCCACGTTAAACCCACCGGCAAGCGCGTAGCGATTGTCGGTGCCGGCCCGGCCGGGCTGGCCTGTGCAGACGTGCTGACGCGCAACGGGGTGAAGGCAGTGGTGTATGACCGTCATCCGGAGATCGGTGGTTTGCTGACGTTCGGCATCCCGGCGTTCAAACTGGAAAAATCGGTGATGACCACCCGCCGCGAGATTTTCACCGGCATGGGCATTGAGTTCCAGCTGAATACTGAAGTCGGCAAAGACATCACCATGGACGCTTTGCTGGCAGAGTACGACGCGGTGTTCCTCGGCGTCGGGACGTATCAGTCCATGCGCGGCGGGCTGGAAAATGAGGATTCGCCGGGCGTGTACGATGCGCTGCCGTTCCTGATTGCCAATACCAAGCAGCTGATGGGCTTTGAAGCACAGCCGGACGAGCCTTACATCAACATGGAAGGCAAACGCGTGGTGGTGCTGGGCGGCGGCGATACGGCGATGGACTGCGTGCGCACCTCCATCCGCCAGGGTGCGTTGCACGTGACCTGTGCCTACCGCCGTGACGAAGAGAACATGCCCGGTTCGCGCCGCGAAGTGAAAAACGCGCGTGAAGAGGGTGTGGAGTTCAAATTCAATGTGCAGCCGCTGAGCATTGTGCTGGACAGCCAGGGCCGGGTGTGCGGCGTGAAGATGGTGCGTACCCAACTGGGCGCGGCCGATGCGGCCGGGCGCCGCCGGGCTGAAATCGTGCCGGGCTCTGAGCATACAATGGATGCCGACGCCGTGGTGATGGCCTTTGGTTTCCGCCCGCACAGCATGGAATGGCTGGCGGCGCACGATGTGGAGCTGGATAACCAGGGCCGCATCGTGGCACCGGAAGCGGTCGAAAACGCCTTCCAGACCAGCAACCCGAAAATCTTCGCCGGTGGCGATGCGGTACGCGGCTCTGACCTGGTGGTCACGGCGATTGCCGAAGGCCGGAAAGCGGCAGACGGCATCATGAACTACCTGGAAGTGTAAGCGGCGTCTCTTACCGCGCACTCCACCGAAAGGGGCCTTCACGGCCCCTTTTTTATTGCCGTCCTGCCAGACATAAAACGTCGCGCCATAAAAAAAGCCCCGCCGGAGCGGGGCTTTTTGATGCGGTATGAAGGGTTACTTCACGACCCGCAGGGCCGGGCGGCCGCCACGTGGCGGTTGCGGCGGTTCGTCATCCGAATCATTGCTGTTATCGGGACGATCGCCGTCAATCACGGACATGGTAGGCTCTGGCGCGGCGCCCTCTTCCCCAGGCGCCTCAAACATGCCTTCTTCTTCGTAGGCAGGCTCCGGCTCGAACATGGTACCGGCCCCGTTTTCACGGGCGTAAATCGCCAACACAGCGGCAATCGGAACATTCACCTGACGCGGCACACCCCCGAAGCGGGCATTGAAACGGACGTCGTCCGTGCCCAACTCCAGATTCCCTACCGCGCGCGGTGCAATGTTCAGCACGATTTGGCCGTCACGGGCAAACTCCATCGGTACCATAACACCTGGGCGCGTGACATCCACCACCAGGTGCGGCGTCAGCTGGTTGTCGAGCAACCAGTCATAGAACGCACGCAACAGGTACGGACGACGCGGAGACATGTGCGACATCTCCATCTGAATTAACCCCGAGTATGTAAACGCATTTCGCGTTCAGCTTCAGTCAGCGACGCCAGGAAGGCATCACGTTCAAAGACGCGGGTCATGTACCCTTTCAGCTCTTTGGAGCCGGCGCCGGTAAGCTCAATGCCCAGTTGCGGCAGACGCCACAACAGCGGTGCCAGGTAGCAATCTACCAGGCTGAATTCATCACTTAAGAAGAAAGGCTTCAACGTAAAGACCGGCGCGATTTCAATCAGCGCTTCACGGAGCTGTTTACGGGCTGCTTCTGCTTCCTGGCCGCTGCTCTGTTCGATTTTGTACATCAGCGAATACCAGTCTTTCTCGATGCGGCGCATCCACAGGCGGCTTTCGCCACGCGCAACCGGGTAAACCGGCATCAGCGGCGGGTGTGGGAAACGCTCATCCAGGTATTCCATGATGATGCGGGATTCATACAGCGTCAGTTCACGATCAACCAGCGTTGGTACAGATTGATAAGGGTTGAGGTCAATCAGATCCTGCGGCAGATTTCCCATATCTACCTGCTCGATCTCGACACTGACACCTTTCTCCGCCAGTACGATACGTACTTGATGGCTAAAGATGTCGGTCGGGCCAGAGAACAGCGTCATTACCGAACGTTTGTTGGCAGCGACAGCCATGTAAACCTCCAAGTTTATCTAGAAAACAGTGCGAATAGCCAACGATCAGGCTGCTATCCTGAATCATGCATCGCCAGCCAGCAGCCTCGCAGACCAGCCTGAAGAACAGGCGATCCTCAGGGCAAAGAACCAACAAAACTGCTCGGCGCTCGGGCGCAAAAGTGTTGTTAGTTTACCAGATTTTGCCTGTTTTGTGGCGGGGCAACGGTGATTTCAGCGTGAATTGTATGTCATCCGGCAAATAAGGAGAGCAACGGCCGGATTGCGGGCATAAAAAAACCCGGTGAGACACCGGGTTTTTGACGTTGTTTCCGCTGCGTGAGCAGCCAGAAATTAACGCTTGGAGAACTGAGGACGACGACGTGCTTTACGCAGGCCGACTTTCTTACGTTCAACCTGACGGGCGTCACGGGTAACGAAGCCAGCTTTACGCAGCTCCCCACGCAGAGACTCGTCATATTCCATCAGTGCACGGGTGATACCGTGACGGATAGCACCAGCTTGACCGGAGATACCACCACCTTTAACGGTGATGTACAGGTCAAATTTGCCAACCATGTCGACCAGTTCCAGCGGCTGACGAACTACCATGCGGGCAGTTTCGCGACCGAAGTACTGTTCCAGGCTACGCTGGTTAATTACGATGTTACCACTGCCCGGCTTGATGAAAACGCGAGCGGCGGAGCTTTTGCGGCGACCAGTGCCGTAGTATTGATTTTCAGCCATTGCCTATAATCCCGATTAAATGTCAAGAACTTGCGGTTGCTGTGCCGCGTGATTGTGCTCGTTACCCGCGTAAACTTTCAGTTTACGGTACATAGCACGACCCAGCGGGCCCTTCGGCAGCATGCCTTTAACCGCGATCTCAATCACACGCTCAGGACGGCGGGCAATCATCTCTTCAAAGGTCGCTTGTTTGATACCACCGATGTGGCCGGTGTGATGGTAATAAATCTTGTCATTACGCTTGTTGCCGGTTACAGCAACTTTCTCAGCGTTCAGAACGATGATGTAATCACCGGTATCAACGTGCGGAGTGTATTCCGCTTTATGCTTGCCACGCAGACGGCGAGCCAGTTCAGTGGCCAGGCGACCCAAGGTCTTGCCGCTTGCGTCAACTACGAACCAGTCACGCTGTACTGTTTCCGGTTTAGCTGTAAAAGTTTTCATTAAAAGCTTACCCAATTTAAGTTACACGTTGGCGAACACCCAAACGCTTAATTAACAGTGTTGGAGGTTCACACGACCATCAAGTCCAGCAAACCTACCCCTTCGAATAGCCTATGCCGGCACTAATAAAGTTTCGGGAAAAAAACTTTGTTGTAACGTGGGGTCGCAAGATTATAGAGAAGTCACCTGCAAAGATCGACTGCTTTTTTGGCGTAAATGCATAAATTCTGCCCGCTGTCCGGCAGGCAGAGAAAAGGCCGCGATCAGGGCAGATGCGGCAGGCGCAGGTACTCCTCGCTCTGCATCTCCTGCAGGCGCGACAGGCAGCGCTGGTACTCAAATTTCAGCCGGTCGCCGCGGTAGATGTCATGCATCCCGGCGTCGGCGGACACCACCAGTTTGACGTGGCGCTCATAGAACTCATCCACCAGCGCCAGGAAGCGGCGGGCGGCGTTTTCGTTGTGGCTGTCCATCACCCGCACATTGTGCACCAGCACCGTGTGGTAGAGCGTCGAGAGCGCGATGTAATCGTGCTGGCTGCGCGCCTCTTCACACAGGGTGTGGAAGTCGATCGCCACCACGCCTTCTGCCTCCGTCAGCACCGGCAACGGGCGGTGGTTAATCTCCAGCACCCGGCCGGGCTCCCCCGGTTTGCCGGCCAGCCGCGCAAACATGCTGCCGAGCTGGTCTTCTGCCGCCGGCCCCAGCGGCGAGATCCAGAGGTTGGCCTGGGTCAGGGTGCGCAGGCGGTAGTCGATGCCGGCATCCACGTTCATCACCTGGCAATGGGCGTTGATGAGGTCAATCGCCGGCAGGAAGCGCTGGCGTTGCAGGCCGTTGCGGTAGAGCTGGTCCGGCGGAATGTTGGACGTGGCGATAAGCGTGATGCCGCGCGCAAACAGCGCCTGCAACAGGGTCGCCAGCAGCATGGCGTCGGTAATGTCAGAGACGAAAAACTCATCGAAGCAGAGCACATCGGTGTCAGCCTTGAAGCGGTCCGCCACTGTCTCCAGCGGGTTCTCCTGCCCCTGCAACTGCGTGAGCTGCTCATGCACCCGCAGCATAAACCGGTGGAAGTGCAGCCGCATTTTCCGCTCACCCGGCAGGCTGTGGAAAAACATGTCCATCAGCCAGGTTTTGCCGCGCCCCACACCGCCCCACATATACAGCCCCTGCACCGGCGCTTGCGGAGCCGGTTTTTTGCCCATCAGCCGGGCGAACAGGCCGCCGGACGCACGCGGTGCCTCCGGTTTTTGCGCAATCAGCGCATGGTAGATGGCATCAAGTTGCGTGACGGCCTGACGCTGCACGTCATCCGGTTGGTAATCCCCGGCGTCCAGCGCCTGGTGATAGCGTGCAAGGGGCGTAATGGATTGCATGTTTTTCGACGTTCCGTGAGAAAAAAGTTATCGGTGTTTCGCCGCGCTTCGGAGCCTGATCCCCCCGATTTCGCCGCAGTTGCCTGCTGTGTTGCTTATGAAAAATTCGCCTTCCCTCAGGTTCAGACCCGTCAGGATTCCACTGAGACAAGGTTAACGGTTATAGTGAGCATTATTAAGTGAAAAAGTTAAGTGAAAAAGCCCTACTGGACAACGAGAGTAACATAGGAGTCATTATGACCTGGGAGTATGCACTTATTGGTTTAGTCGTCGGCCTGATTATCGGCGCGCTGGCGATGCGTTTCGGCAACCGTAAATTGCGGCAACAACAGGTACTGCAAACGGAACTGGAAAAAAGCAAAACCGAGCTGGAAGAGTACCGCCAGGAGCTGGTCAGCCACTTCGCCCGCAGTGCGGAACTGCTGGACAACATGGCAACTGACTATCGCCAGCTCTATCAGCACATGGCGAAAAGCTCCAACAACCTGCTGCCGGACATGCCGACGCAGGATAACCCGTTCCGTTACCGCCTGACGGAAGCCGAAGCAGATAACGACCAGGCACCGGTCGAGATGCCGCGCGACTACTCCGACAGCGCCTCCGGCCTGTTGCGGGGTGACCGCACGCGCCGTAACTGATTCGCTGCACGCCGGCAGCCCCCTGCTGCCGGCCTCACCTTTCCTCACAGCCCGTCAATTTCGCACGTCAGACATGACAACCGAAAATCAGTCCCTTATTGTTAAAAGATACCCTGTTGAGCGCGCAGGTGTGTTGCCGCTACGACATCATCGCGCAACAGGTTATTGTCTTTTCTTAGCGTTTTTTGCCGCAGGTTGCGGGAGAGCCCACCGATGAAGATAAAATTACTAGCCAGTGCCCTGAGCCTCGCCCTTGGCCTCGGCCTGTCCATGCCGCAGGCGGGTGCGTCTGCATTGCCGGTCGAAGTTGACGGGCAGCCGCTGCCGAGCCTGGCCCCGATGCTGGCGAAAACCTTGCCGGCGGTGGTCAGCGTGCATGTGTATGGCACGCAGGTTGAGCATCAGCGCCTGCCGGAAGAGTACAAATATTTCTTTGGCCCGAATGGCCCCTCAGACAACGAGAGCATCACCCCGTTTGAAGGGCTGGGCTCCGGCGTGATTATTGACGCCGCCAAAGGCTATGTGCTGACCAATAACCATGTGATCAACAATGCAGAAAAGATCCAGGTGCAGCTTAACGATGGGCGCGAATATGACGCCAAACTGCTCGGCAAGGATGAGCAGAGCGATATTGCCCTGCTGCAACTGAAAGACCCGAAAAACCTGACGGCCATCCGCATGGCGGATTCCGACCAGTTGCGGGTCGGGGATTTTGCCATCGCCGTCGGTAACCCGTTCGGCCTCGGCCAGACCGCGACCTCAGGCATTATCTCTGCACTCGGGCGCAGCGGCCTGAACCTTGAGGGGCTGGAGAACTTTATCCAGACCGATGCCTCGATTAACCGCGGCAACTCCGGCGGCGCGCTGATTAACCTGAACGGCGAACTGATCGGCATCAACACCGCGATCCTGGCGCCGGGCGGCGGCAGCATCGGCATCGGTTTCGCCATTCCCAGCAACATGGCGCAGAATCTCAGCAAACAGCTGATTGAGTTCGGGGAAGTGAAACGCGGTATGCTCGGCATCAAAGGCAGTGAGATGAATGCCGATATGGCCAAAGCCTTTAATCTTGATGCCCAGCGCGGGGCGTTTGTTAACGAAGTGCTGCCGGACTCCGCCGCCGCCAAAGCCGGTATCAAAGCGGGTGATGTGCTGGTGTCGCTGAATGGCCGGACCATCGAGAGTTTCGCGGAACTGCGCGCCAAAGTGGGCACCACCGGGCCGGGCAAAACCGTCCGCATCGGCCTGTTGCGTGCCGGCAAGCCGATGGACGTCAACGTGACGCTGCAAACCAGCACGGAGATCGCCTCTGCCCTGCCGCTCTCGCCCGCCTTGCAGGGCGCCGCGATGAGCGACGGCACGACCCAGGCCGGTGACAAAGGCATCACGCTGGTGAGTGTGGAACCCTCCTCCCCGGCGGCGGCCATCGGCCTGCAAAAGGGCGATGTGATCATTGGCGTGAACCGTGAGCGCACCCGTACGCTGTCGGAATTGCGCAAAGTGCTGGACGCCAAACCGCAGCTGGTGGCGCTGAATGTGGTGCGCGGCAACGACAATATCTATTTGTTGCTGCGATAATTTCCGTTAAAAGTGGGCACGGCGCGCTGCCGTGCCCTAAAACTTCATGCTATCCTCGCCCCCATCCGACCCCCTGATGACCTGAGCCGATGCTTGCTAAGTTACTGCGTTCTATTGTGTTGGGCTTAATTGTTGCCGGCATTTTGCTGTTCGCCTTGCCGGCCTTGCGGCTGCCGATGGCCGAATCCCTGTTTCCGGCGCAATTCAGCGGCGATGATGAGCAACCCCTCAGCTACAACCAGGGGGTGCGCCACGCTGCCCCGGCGGTGGTCAATGTCTATAACCGCAGTATGGGCACGTCGTCCCGCAATGAGCTGGAGATCCGTACCCTCGGCTCCGGCGTGATCATGAATGACAAAGGCTACATCCTGACCAACAAGCATGTGATCAACGATGCCGAGCAAATCATTGTGGCGTTGCAGGATGGCCGGGTGTTTGAGGCGCTGCTGGTTGGCTCAGACAGCCTGACCGATCTGGCAGTACTGAAAATTGACGCCGCGGCCCTGCCGGTGATCCCGATCAATACCCACCGCATCCCGCGCGTCGGCGATGTGGTGATGGCGATCGGCAACCCCTATAACCTCGGCCAGACGATTACCCAGGGCATCATCAGCGCCACCGGGCGCATCGGCCTCAGCCCGTCCGGGCGGCAGAACTTCCTGCAAACCGACGCCTCCATCAACCGCGGCAACTCCGGCGGCGCGCTGGTGAATACGCTGGGCGAGCTGGTCGGCATCAACACCCTGTCGTTCGACAAAAGCAACGACGGCGAAACGCCGGAAGGCATCGGCTTCGCCATCCCGACCGCGCTGGCCACCAAAGTCATGGAGAAACTGATCCGCGACGGCCGGGTGATCCGGGGCTATATCGGCATCGGCGGCCGGGAAATCAGCCCGATGCACACGCCGAACAGCGGGCTGGATCGCATTCAGGGTATTGTGGTGAATGAAGTGACGCCGGGCGGCCCGGCGGCCAAAGCAGGGATGCAGGTCAATGACGTGATTGTGAGCCTGAACCACAAACCGGCCATCTCCGCGATTGAAACCATGGATCAGGTTGCGGAAATCCGCCCCGGCTCCGTGATCCCGGTGGAGATTATGCGTAACGGCCACAAACAGACGCTGCAGGTCACGATTCAGGAGTACCCGTCCCAGTAAGCGCGGGCGCGCCCTCTACGCGGACCCATAAAAAAAGCCGGCCAGGTTTCCCTGAGCCGGCTTTTTTATCGCCGTCTGGCGGAGGCTTACGCCTGCTCGCCGCTGATGCGTTCGATGTTGGCACCCAGCGCGCGCAGTTTGTCTTCAATGCGCTCATAGCCGCGGTCGATGTGGTAGATGCGATCCACCACCGTGGTGCCTTCCGCGATGCACCCTGCCAGCACCAGGCTGGCGGAGGCGCGCAGATCGGTCGCCATCACCTGGGCACCCGAGAGCTGGGCAACGCCGTGGCAGATCACGGTGTTGCTTTCGATTTCCGCGTGTGCGCCCATGCGGATCAGCTCCGGCACATGCATGAAGCGGTTTTCGAAGATGGTTTCCGTGATGACGCCGGTGCCTTCGGCCACCAGGTTCAGCAGGCTGAATTGCGCCTGCATGTCAGTCGGGAAGCCTGGGTGCGGCGCGGTGCGGATGTTAACGCCTTTCGGGCGCTGGCCGTGCATGTCCAGGCTTATCCAGTCTTCGCCGACTTCGATATCCGCCCCGGCTTCGCGCAGTTTCGCCAGCACGGCGTCCAGCGTGTCCGGGCGGGTTTCACGGCAGACCACTTTGCCGCCGGAGATCGCCGCCGCCACCAGGAAGGTGCCGGTTTCGATGCGGTCAGGCAGCACACGGTAAACGCCGCCGCCCAGGCGCTCAACGCCCTGGATGGTGATCTTGTCAGTGCCTGCGCCGGTGATTTTCGCGCCCATCGCGTTCAGGAAGCCCGCCGTATCGACGATTTCCGGCTCACGCGCGGCGTTTTCAATAATGGTGGTGCCTTCTGCCAGCGTTGCGGCACTCATGATGGTGACGGTCGCGCCGACGCTGACCTTGTCCATCACGATATGCGCGCCCTTCAGGCGGCCGTTCACCGAGGCTTTCACATAGCCCTCTTCCAGCTTGATCTCTGCACCCAGCTGTTCCAGGCCGGTGATGTGCAGGTCAACCGGGCGCGCGCCGATGGCGCAACCGCCCGGCAATGAGACCTGGCCGCGGCCGAAACGGGCCACCAGCGGGCCAAGCGCCCAGATGGACGCCCGCATGGTTTTCACCAGCTCATAAGGCGCGGTGAACTCGTTCACGCCGCTGGCATCCACAAACACCGACCCGTTGCGCTCAATTTTGGTGCCGAGCTGGCTCAGCAGCTTCAGGGTGGTGTCGATGTCTTTCAGGTGCGGAACGTTCTGGATCTCCACCGGCTCTTCAGCCAGCAGGGCAGCGAACAGGATCGGCAAGGCAGCGTTTTTGGCCCCGGAGATGGTCACTTCGCCACTCAAACGGGTACGGCCCTGCACACGAAATTTATCCATTATGACAGCTCTCAGTGTTTAACTTTATAAGGATCGCAAAGGGCGGATCGGGCACCGGCGCCCGGCATCAGAAGCCGTTCAGCAGGCGGTCACGCTTCCACTCTTCCGGCGTAAAGGCTTTGATAGACAGGGCATGGATGCGGTTGTCGGCGATGTATTCCATCAGCGGGGCATAGACGCTCTGCTGTTTTTTCACGCGGCTCATCCCGGCGAACTGCTCACCGACCACGATCACCTGAAAATGGCTGCCGTCACCGGTAACATGGGCTTCTTGCAGTGTCAGCGCCTGCATCAGAACATCTTTGATTTCTTGAGTATCCATAGGAGTCGATTCTGTCTAAAAGGGGATCATATCAGCCGACCATCTTAGTTGAATCCGGCGTACTCTTAAACAAAGAAAAAGCCCCTGCAAAGGCTTTCTTACAGGGGCTTTAACGGTATTGTGCTGTAAACCGGCGGAAAAACGCGGCTAAGTCGCCGCGTTAACAGGGATTATCTCATCCAGATTGTAAAGCGTAATCAACGTTTCCAGCCGGTCGGTAATGCCGGTCAGCGTCAGCGGGGTGCCGCGTTTTTCCGCTTCGTCACGCAGATGCACCAGCATCGCCAGGCCGGTGGAGTCCACCCGGTCAAGCTGCGAGAGGTCAAGCACCCGTTTGTCAGCCAGCAACGTGTGGCGCTGCTGCCACAACGGCAGCAGCGTTTCACGGTCAAGATCCCCTTTCAGCACCAGCGTCTGCGGCAGGGATTCCCACTGTAACGGCGAGGCGTCGCTCATCATTTCTGCTGGTCGAGGGTAATCGGCTGGGCGGCCGCGCTTTTCAGGCGGGCGGTCAGGCCGTCAACGCCCTGCTGGCGCAGGATGTCTGCCCACTCGTTCTGCTTGGTGGTGATCATGCTCACCCCTTCGGCGATCATGTCATACGCCTGCCAGTTGCCGGTTTTGCTGTTTTTACGCCATTGGAAATCGAGGCGTACCGGCGGGCGGCCGCCGTTATCCACGATGGTGACGCGGATGGCGATGATGTTCGCATCCCCCAGCGGCTGGTCCGGGGCGATCTGGTAGGTCTGGCCGTGGTAGAGCGCCAGTGCCTGGCCATACGCCTGGGCCAGATAGTCCTCGAATGCCTTGAAGTAGGCTTCACGCTGCGCCGGGGTCGCCTCTTTGTAGTAGCGGCCCAGCACCAGCGCACCGGCATATTTCACCTGCACATAAGGCAGCAATTCCTGACGCACCACCTCACGCAGGTAGTTCGGATCCTGCTTGATTTTCGGCTGCTCGCTTTTCAGGCGGGTAAAGGTTTTCTGCGCCGCCTCTTCCATGACCCGGTACGGGTTGGTTTGATCTACTGCGTTTGCCAGCGGGGCCACCACCAGTAACGCCACCATCAATAAACGTTTAAACATGCAGGTTTCCTCTTAATTGCTGGGCGCGGCCGGGGCAGCAGCCGGAGCTGCCGCCTCTGCGCCCGGTTTGGCGGCGTCATCAGTGCCACCGCTTTTGTACAGGAACTGGCCGATCAGATCTTCCAGCACCATCGCTGATTTCGTGTCCTGGATTGTGCCTCCCTCTTTCAGGATAGCCGTGCCCATGTCCGGGTCCTCAAACCCGACGTTGAGCGCCAGATACTGCTCGCCCAGCAGGCCGGAGGTGCGGATCGCCAGCGAGCTGGTGTCCGGGATCTGGTTATAGGTTTCGTCAATGTCCATCGCCACGCGCGGCGAGTAGCCTTTGTCGAGGGTGATGTCAGCCACCCGGCCAACCACCACGCCGCCGATTTTCACCGGTGAGCTGGCTTTCAGGCCGCCGATGTTGTCAAAGGTGGCGTAGATACGGTACGTCGGCGTAGTGCGCATCGACGTAATATTGGCCACTTTCAGGCAGAGGAATAAGACCGCGCCCAGCGCGATCAACATGAATATCCCAACCCAGATTTCACTCTTTTTCGTTTGCATTATCAGTTCCCAAACATCAGTGCCGTCAGCACAAAATCCAATCCCAGCACCGCCAATGACGAGTGCACCACGGTACGGGTCGTTGCCCGGCTGATCCCTTGTGAGGTCGGTACCGCATCGTACCCGTTGAACAGCGCAATCCAGGTCACGGTAATGGCGAAGACCAGGCTTTTAATCAGGCAGTTCACCAGGTCCTGCCGCCAGTCAACGGCGTTCTGCATCGCTGACCAGAAGAAGCCGCTGTCGATACCTTTCCAGTCCACCCCCACCAGCGAGCCGCCCCAGATACCGACGGCGACGAAAATCGCCGTCAGCAGCGGCATACTGATAAGCCCTGCCCAGAAGCGCGGTGCCACCACCCGCCGCAGCGGGTCGATCGCCATCATCTCCATGCTGGAGAGCTGCTCAGTGGCCTTCATCAGGCCGATTTCCGCCGTCAGGGCAGACCCGGCGCGCCCGGCAAACAGCAGCGCGGTGACCACCGGCCCCAGCTCCCGCAGCAGCGACAGCGCCACCATCATGCCCAGGCTGCTTTCCGCGCTGTACGTGGTGAGGATCAGGTAGCCCTGTAACCCCAGCACCATGCCGATAAACAGCCCCGACACCGCAATGATCAGCAGCGACATCACGCCGACGCTGTAAAGCTGTTTCACCAGCAGCGGCCCATGCTTGCGCGGCTGCGGCACCCCGGCCAGTGCGCCGAACATCATCAGCCCGGCGCGCCCGAAGGAAAGGCACAACGAAATTCCGTGGCGTCCTAATGACGCCAGTGCACGAATAAACATCAGTGTATTGACTCCCTCATCCTAGCAGCCCGGCTTTGTAATCACCGGCAGGGAAACGGAACGGCACCGGCCCGTCGGCAATGCCGTCGAGGAACTGGCGCACACGGGGGTCGGTATTGGCTTGCAGCTCGGCCGGCGTCCCTTCGGCCACCACGTGCTGCTCCGCCACAATATAGGCGTAGTCGGCAATGCTCAGCACTTCCGGCACATCGTGCGACACCACAATGCAGGTGACGCCCAGTGCATGGTTCAGCTCATCAATCAGCTTCACCAACACCCCCATGGTGATCGGGTCCTGGCCGACAAACGGCTCATCGAACATGATAAGCATGGGGTCAAGGGCGATGGCGCGGGCCAGCGCCGCACGCCGGGCCATCCCGCCGGAGAGTTCGGAGGGCATCAGTTTTGCTGCCCCGCGCAGCCCGACGGCCTCCAGTTTCATCATCACTGTGGTGTGCAGCAGTTCCGGCGGAAGCTGGCTGTGCTCACGTAATGGGAAAGCCACGTTTTCATACACATTGAGATCGGTAAACAGCGCCCCGGACTGGAACAGCATGCTCATTTTCTTGCGTGTTGCGTAGAGTTTGCGCCGTGAGAGCGTGGGGATGTTCTCCCCATCAAACCAGATCTCACCCTCGTCAGGCGCGAGCTGCCCGCCAATCAGGCGCAGCAGCGTGGTTTTACCAATACCGGAGGGGCCCATGATGGCGGTGACTTTGCCGCGCGGCACCGTCATATTGATTTTTTCGAAGATGGGGCGATCGCCGCGCACAAAACTGATGCCTTTGATCTCCACCAGATTCGATGCCTTCTGGTTCATTCTTGCGGTCCCTTTTGGGGTCTGTTTCGCCGAGACGATACCCCTGATGTTAAAGCAAAGGCGCCAGCGCGCCGTATTTTTACAAAACCTTACTGCGGTTCCCGCTACACTTGCCCTACGTTTTACTTTTATGGCCTGCAGGGTCAAAATTAGCGGATAAATCTTAGCGTTATCGCCGGTGCGGGTTCGCGGCCGGCTTTAGTCAGTTTATCATTGATTCGGACAATAGGTTTTGACCTTCTGATTCACCAACGAACAGGGGATTATACCGAATAAAGGACTCCGCATGCTGCTTGCGACCGTACTATTGATCGTTGGTTTACTTCTCCTATGTTACGCGGCTGATCGTCTGGTGTATGGTGCAGCCGTGCTGGCCCGCGCAATTGGGGTGCCGCCGCTGGTCACCGGCATGACGATTGTGGGCATCGGCATCTCCCTGCCGGAGCTGGTGGTGTCAGCCACCGCCGCCGTGGGCGGCCAGCGCGATCTGGCGATCGGCAACGCCCTGGGTTCCACCATTGTGAATATTTTGTTGATCCTCGGCGGCGCGGCGCTGATCCACCCGTTGCGGGTACAGTCGGCGATTTTGCGGCGTGAGCTGCCGCTGATGCTGGCAATCACCGTGATGTGCGGGTTTGTGCTGTCAGATTTACAGCTCACGCGGCTCGACGGCGTGATCCTGCTGTTGGGGGCCGCCTTCTTCTGCCTGATGTCGCTGAAAATTGCCCGGCTGGCGCAGCGGGAAGGCAGTGACCCGCTGACGGCAGAGCAGATGGCCGAACTGCCGCAGGACAGCAGCAGCACCGTGGCGGTGCTCTGGCTGGTGCTGGCCTTTATCATGATGCCGCTTTCCGCCGGGATGATTGTGGACAACGCCACGGTGATCGCCCGCTATTTCGGCGTCAGCGAACTGGTGATTGGGCTGACGGTGATTGCGGTGGGCACCAGCCTGCCGGAACTGGCCACGCTGGTCGCGGGCGCACTGAAAGGCGAGGATGATATTGCTTTAGGAAATATCATAGGCGCCAATATCTTTAATCTCTGTATAGTGCTCGGCATCCCGGCCCTGATCGCGCCCGGCCAGTTTGCGCCCGAGGCTTTCCAGCGCGATTACTGGGTGATGCTGGCGGTCAGCGGCGTGCTGGCCGGCCTCTGTCTGATGCGCCGCCACCGTATTGGCCGCCTGGCAGGCGCGCTGTTATTGTGCGGCTTTATGGCTTATCTTGCGTGGCTGCTGCGTGTTCCGGCCGGCCCCGCCCTGTAAAACAGTCAGGATATCATCATGGCGAATTTTGAACTCCAACCCGGTTTCAACTTCGAACAGGCCGGTAAAACCGTGTTGCAGATTGAGCGGGCGGGCCTGGCCCAACTGGACCAGTACATCAACCATGACTTTACCCGTGCCTGTGAGATGATGTTCTACTGCCCCGGCAAAGTGGTGGTGATGGGCATGGGCAAATCAGGCCACATCGGCCGCAAACTGGCGGCCACTTTTGCCAGCACCGGCACACCGGCCTTTTTTGTGCACCCCGGCGAGGCCAGCCACGGCGACCTCGGCATGGTGAGCGCGCAGGACGTGGTGGTCGCCCTCTCCAACTCCGGTGAATCCAACGAGATCCTGGCGCTGGTGCCGGTGCTGAAACGGTTGCAGGTGCCGCTTATCTGCATGACCGGCAACCCCGAGAGCGCGATGGGCAAAGCGGCGGACATCCACCTCTGCGTGCATGTCCCGCAGGAAGCCTGCCCGCTGGGGCTGGCCCCCACCACCAGCACCACCGCGGCGCTGGTGATGGGCGACGCACTGGCGGTGGCGTTGCTGGAGGCGCGCGGCTTCACGGCCGAGGATTTCGCCCTCTCCCACCCCGGCGGCGCACTGGGCCGCAAGCTGCTGCTGCGCGTCAGTGATATCATGCACAGCGGCAATGAACTTCCGCACGTCAGCCGGGACGCCTCCCTGCGCGATGCGCTGCTGGAGATCACGCGTAAAAATCTCGGGATGACCGTGATTTGTGACGACCTGATGAAAATTGAGGGCGTCTTCACCGACGGCGACCTGCGCCGCATTATTGATATGGGCATCGACTTCAACCAGGCGCGCATCGCCGATGTGATGACGCCCGGCGGCCTGCGGGTCCGCCCCGGCGCGCTGGCGGTGGATGCCCTGAACATCATGCAATCCCGGCATATTACCGCCCTGATGGTTGCCGATGGCGACCAGTTGCTGGGTGTGGTACATATGCATGACATGCTGCGCGCTGGCGTAGTTTAATGAAGGAAAGGGTAAATGAGTGAGACTACAGCAACAGTGAATACCTGCTACGGCCCGGTCAGTGCCGGGGTGCTCGACCGTGCACGGCAGATTCGCCTGCTGATTTGTGATGTGGATGGCGTCATGTCCGATGGCCTGATCTATATGGGCAACCACGGCGAAGAGCTGAAAGCCTTCAACGTGCGTGACGGGTACGGCATCCGCTGCCTGCTGACCTCGGATGTCGAGGTCGCGATTATTACCGGCCGCTCGGCGAAGCTGCTGGAAGACCGGGCCGCCACGCTCGGCATCCGCCACCTTTACCAGGGGCAGTCCGACAAGTTGCTGGCGTTCCGCGAGCTGCTGGAGAAACTGGCGCTGCGGGCCGATCAGGTGGCCTATATCGGTGATGATCTGATCGACTGGCCGGTGATGGCGGAATCCGGGCTGGCGGTGGCGGTGGCCGATGCCCACCCGATGCTGCTGCCGCGCGCGCACTACACCACCCGCATCAGCGGCGGCAAGGGCGCGGTGCGTGAGCTGTGTGACCTGATTCTGCTGGCGCAGGGCAAGCTGGAGGATGCCAGGGGGCTTTCCATATGAGCAGACCAAAATTGTGGCTCACCCTGCTGCTCGGCCTCGCCGCCCTGATCCTGATCGGCCTGAACCTGACGGACGGCGATGACGATGCCGCGCCTTCCGCGCTGAACACCCAGGATCCGACCTACCAGAGCCAGCATACCGTGACCGTGGTCTATGACCCGACCGGCAAGCTGAACTACAAACTGGTGGCGGACGAAGTGAAATACTACACCACGGACGAACTGAGCTGGTTCACCACCCCGGTCATGACACTTTACGATGCCAATACCGTACCGACCTGGTCGGTTCGCGCCGATCGTGCCAAGCTGACCAAAGACCGGATGCTCTACCTGTATGGCCATGTTGAGGTCACCAGCCTGACCGCGACGTCGCAATTGCAGCGGATCAACACGGACAATGCCCAGGTAAACCTGGTGACCCAGGATGTCTCCTCGGATGATGAAGTGACCCTCTACGGAGCGGCCTTCACCTCCAAAGGTTTGAAAATGCGCGGCAATTTGCGGAACAAAACAGCACAGCTGATCGAAAAGGTAAACACCTACTATGAAATCCAGAATTCAACCCCCACTCCGTAACCTGCTGATGGTCAGTTCGCTTCTGGCTGTGAGCGTGCCGGCTTTTGCGCTGAAAGATGACACCAGCCAGCCAATCCATATCGACTCCGCCCAGCAGGCGCTGGACATGGAAGGCAACACCGTGACCTTTACCGGCAACGTGGTCGCCAAACAGGGCAGCATTGAGATCAAAGCCGACAAAGTGGTGGTGATCCGCCCGCAGGGCCAGCAAGGCAAAGAAGTGATCGAAGCCTACGGTAACCCGGTCACCTTCTTCCAGTTGCAGGAAAACGGCAAACCGGTGAAGGGCCACTCGCAGAAGATGCGTTATGAGCTGGCCAATGACTTCGTCACCCTGACCGGCAACGCCTATCTGGAGCAGCTGGACAGCAACGTGAAAGGTGACCGCATTACCTATCTGGTCCAAAAACAGCAGATGGAGGCCTTCAGTGATGAGGGCAAACGTGTTACCACTGTGTTAATCCCGACGCAGCTCCAGGACAAGGGCAACACGTCCGGCACCCAGAAGAAGAGTAACTGATTCGCTATGGCTACCTTAATCGCAGAAAAACTCGCCAAATCATATAAAAGCCGTAAAGTGGTGGAGGACGTCAGCCTGACGGTCAACTCCGGTGAGATTGTCGGGCTGCTCGGCCCGAACGGCGCCGGCAAGACCACCACCTTCTACATGGTGGTCGGCATCGTGCAGCGGGACGCCGGGCGGATCATCATCGATGACGAGGACATCAGCCTGCTGCCGTTGCACGCGCGTGCGCGCCGCGGCATCGGCTACCTGCCGCAGGAGGCCTCTATTTTCCGCCGCCTCAGCGTCTATAACAACCTGATGGCCGTGCTGGAAATCCGTGATGACCTCACCAGCGAGCAGCGCCGTGACCGCGCCGATGAGCTGATGGCAGAGTTCCACATCACCCATCTGCGCGACAGCCTGGGCCAGGCGCTCTCCGGCGGGGAACGCCGCCGGGTGGAGATCGCCCGTGCGCTGGCCGCCAACCCGAAATTCATCCTGCTGGATGAGCCTTTCGCCGGGGTTGACCCAATCTCGGTGATCGACATTAAAAAAATCATTGAGCACCTGCGCGACAGCGGCCTGGGCGTGCTGATTACCGACCACAACGTGCGGGAAACCCTCGACGTCTGTGAACGCGCCTATATCGTCAGCCAGGGGCACCTGATTGCCCACGGCTCACCCAGCGATATCCTGGCCGATGAGCAGGTAAAACGCGTCTACCTCGGCGAAGAGTTCCGCCTTTGATTGGCTGCTTCCGGCGCCGTTACCCGTAAGGACATTGAATCCATTCTATGAAGCAAGGTTTGCAACTCAGGCTTAGCCAGCAACTGGCCATGACTCCCCAGCTCCAGCAGGCCATCCGGCTGCTGCAGCTCTCCACGCTTGAACTGCAGCAGGAGATCCAACTGGCATTAGAGAGCAACCCGCTGCTTGAACAGACGGACATTCACGACGAAATCGACGCCAGGGAGAGCACCGACAGCGAGGCCCTCGACACCCGCGAAGCCCTCGAGCAGAAGGATATGCCCGAGGAGCTGCCGCTGGATGCCACCTGGGATGAGATCTACACCGCCGGCACCCCGTCCGGGACCGGCACCGACTACAGCGATGACGAGCTGCCGGTCTACCAGGGCGAAACCACCCAGACCCTTCAGGACTACCTGATGTGGCAGGTGGATCTCACCCCCTTCTCCGACACCGACGCCGCCATTGCCACCTCCATTGTGGATGCGGTGGACGATACCGGCTACCTCACCGCCACACTGGATGAGATCCTCGAAAGCATCGGCGACGACAACGTCACGATGGACGAAGTGGAAGCGGTGCTGAAACGCGTGCAGCGCTTCGACCCGATTGGCGTCGCCGCGCGTGACCTGCGCGACTGTTTGCTGATCCAGCTCTCGCAGTTTGTGCCCGGCCTCCCCTACCTGGCGGAAGCGAAACTGATTGTCAGCGAACACCTGGATCTGCTCGGCAATCACGATTTCAGGAGCTTAATGCGTTCGACCCGGCTAAAAGAGGATACACTTAAAGGGGCGATGCAGCTGATCCAGTCGCTGGACCCGCGCCCCGGCCAGTCGATCAACACCGGCGAATCAGAGTATGTGATCCCGGATGTGCTGGTGCGCAAGCATCAGGGTGTCTGGACGGTGGAGCTGAACGCGGACAGCGTGCCGCGCCTCAAAATTAACCAGCAGTATGCGGCGCTGGGCGGCTCCACCCGCAGCGACAGCGACGGCCAGTTCATCCGCAGCAACCTCCAGGAAGCCAAATGGCTGATCAAGAGCCTGGAGAGCCGCAACGAGACGCTGCTGAAAGTGACGCGCTGCATCGTGGAGCAGCAGCAGGCATTCTTTGAGAAGGGTGAAGAGTACATGAAACCGATGGTGCTGGCGGACATCGCCCAGGCCGTTGATATGCATGAGTCCACCATTTCCCGCGTGACTACGCAGAAGTTCCTGCACAGCCCGCGCGGCATTTTTGAACTGAAGTATTTCTTCTCAAGCCACGTGAGCACAGACAGCGGCGGCGAGGCGTCTTCTACCGCCATCCGTGCCCTGGTGAAGAAATTAATTGCGGCTGAAAACCCCGCGAAACCTCTGAGTGACAGCAAGCTGGCGACCCTGCTTTCCGACCAGGGGATCATGGTAGCCCGTCGTACTGTTGCAAAATACCGAGAGTCTTTGTCCATCCCGCCGTCGAACCAACGCAAACAACTGGTTTGACCTAAACAGAGAAGGAAGACATTATGCAGCTCAACATCACCGGACACCACGTTGAAATCACTGAGCCCCTGCGCGACTTTGTCACCACGAAATTTGCCAAGCTTGAGCAATTTTTCGACAGGATCAACCAGGTCTATGTGGTTCTCAGCATGGAGAAAGTGCACAAAATTGCCGAAGCAACGGTGCACGTGAATGGAGGCGAGTTGCACGCCACCTCGGAACATGAGGACATGTACGCGGCCATTGACGGCCTGATTGACAAGCTGTCCCGGCAGCTCAATAAACACAAAGACAAGCTAAAACAGCACTGAAACTCACTGTAGCCAGTTGCGCTACATCGCCTGACAATCGGCTCGTTGCCCTGCGGTAACGGGCCGATAAGCCATCAGGCGTGACCCGAGCGCTTAAGTGAAAGATGAGATGATAAACGATACGGTTATGCAGTTAAGCACTGTGCTCAGCGCAGAGTGCACCAAAAGCGGCGTCCACTGCTCCAGCAAGAAACGCGCCCTGGAAATCGTCAGCGAACTGGCCGCGAAACAGCTCAGCCTGCCGCCGCAGGTGGTGTTTGAGGCGGTACTGACCCGCGAGCGGATGGGCAGTACCGGCATCGGCAGCGGTATCGCGATCCCCCACGGCAAGCTGGAGGAGGACACGCTGCGCGCAGTGGGGGTCTTTATTCGCCTCGATCAGCCGATCCCGTTTGACGCCATCGACAACCAGCCGGTGGATCTGCTGTTTGCCCTGCTGGTCCCGGCCGATCAATGCAAAACCCATTTACATACCCTGTCGCTGGTGGCAAAACGGCTGGCGGACAAAAACGTCTGCCGCCGGTTGCGTGCCGCCCAGAGTGACGAAGAGCTGTACCAGATCATTACCGAATAGCCGGCAACGCCGGGCTCTGCCGCCGGCGCCGGTAATTAACATGCCAAGAGTGAATTGCCAGGGGGAGTGACACATGGTGCTGATGATAGTCAGCGGCCGTTCCGGTTCGGGTAAATCTGTTGCCTTGCGTGCGCTTGAAGATATGGGCTTTTACTGCGTCGATAACCTGCCGGTGGTTCTGCTGCCGCAGTTGGCGCACGCGCTGGTGGAACGCAACACCTCCGCCGCCGTCAGCATTGACGTGCGCAACATGCCGGAAACACCGGAAATCTTTGAGCACGCCATGTCCCAGCTGCCGGAGAGCTTTTCACCGCAACTGCTGTTCCTTGATGCGGACCGCAACACCCTGATCCGCCGTTACAGCGATACCCGTCGCCTGCATCCCCTCTCCGCCCGCAACCTGTCGCTGGAGAGCGCCATTGATGAGGAGAACGAGCTGCTGGAGCCGCTGCGCTCACGCGCCGATCTGCTGATCGACACCTCGGAGATGTCAGTGCATGAGCTGGCCGAAATGCTGCGTACCCGCCTGCTGGGCAAACGCGAGCGCGAGCTGACGATGGTGTTCGAATCCTTTGGCTTCAAGCACGGCATCCCGATTGATGCCGACTATGTGTTTGACGTACGTTTCCTGCCCAACCCGCACTGGGACCCGAAACTGCGCCCGATGACCGGCCTGGACCGCCCGGTCGCCGCCTTCCTTGACCGGCATACGGAAGTGCATAACTTCATTTACCAGACGCGCAGCTACCTTGAACAGTGGCTGCCGATGCTCGAAACCAATAACCGCAGTTACCTCACCGTCGCCATCGGCTGTACCGGCGGCAAGCACCGGTCGGTGTATGTGGCTGAGCAACTGGCGGATTATTTCCGTTCCCGCGGGAAGAACGTGCAATCCCGCCATCGCACGCTGGAAAAACGTAAATTATGACGGTGAAACACACGGTGGAGATCAAAAACCGGCTCGGCATGCACGCCCGGCCGGCGATGAAACTGTTTGAGCTGGTGCAGAGCTTTGACGCCGAAGTGATGCTGCGCAACGACGCAGGCATGGAGGCGGAGGCCAGCAGCGTGATCGCCCTGCTGATGCTCGACTCGCCCAAAGGCCAGCGCATTGAGATCGAGGCCACCGGCCCCGATGAGGTCAATGCGCTGAACGCGGTGGTGGAGCTGTTTAACTCCGGCTTCGACGAGGAGTAGCGGTTAAATCCGGCTCAGGCTTTCGCCGGCAATCGCTTTAAAGCTGGCAAAATCGCGGCTGGCGAGCAACCGGCTGGCCGAGCGCTCACGCACAAAGGTGACGAACAGGTCATAGATCGCCATCGCTTCCTCATAATCGGCTTTGCTTATCGCCAGCAGGAAAATCACCTGCGCCGTCTCCCCTTGCCCCCAGGCGATGCCCGGCGGGCAGAGCACCGTCACCACCACGGTTTTTTTCGCCTGTAACCCCAGCGCGTGCGGCAGCGCGATGCCCTCGCCCAGCATGGTAGAGACAATCGCCTCCCGCTCCGTGACCGAGGCGTAAAAATCGCCGTCCACCACCCCTTCCTGCTCCAGTTGGCCGCACACCCGGCGAAACAGTTCCTCCTGGCTCAGCGGCTGGTCGAGGATCAGGAAATGCCCGGCATCAAAAAACTTCTCCAGCATATAGGGGCGGGTGCGATCCACCAGCACCAGCTTGCCGAGCTGTTCCAATTGGAATTCGGTCGGGAACGGTGACATCACCACCACCGGTTTGTTGCGCTCCGCCAGCCGCGCCGTGGAGATCACAAAATCCTCGTCAATCTGGCTGAGCTGCTCATAGTCGCGCAGCGTGATGATGCGGGTGATCTCCAGCTGCGGGTATTTGCGGCTGACCTGCGCCTGGATCATGCGGATGGTGGAATTGCCGGTGTCGCACACCAGCAGCACCTGCGGGTGGCGCTGGTAGCCGATGTTGTAGTGGCGCTCCAGCCCGACGCCGATGTGCAGCACCAGAAACCCGATCTCGTTTTCGCTCAGGCTGTAGGGGGTATATTTTCCCCAGCTTGACAGGGCCGCCAGCGTGACGTCATAGGCCATCGGGTAGTGCTGTTTGATGTTCGCCAGCAGCGGGTTCGGGATGGCTATCTGGTATTTCACCCGGGTGATCATGGTTTTGATGTGCGTCAGCAGGTCGGCGCGCAACTGCTCGTCACCCTGCAAATCGTAGTTATAGTGCGCATTGATGTAAGAGAGCAGGTAATCCACCAGCGCCTCCTCATCGTCGGCATTGATCTCCGTAGGCTGCACCGCCTGGACGCGCCGTGCAGCGATGTTTACCCGCAGGTACGCCTCCTCCGCCGGGGCAATCTCCTTCCCTGCCCACTGGCGCAACTGGGCCGCCAGCGCTGAGGAGACCTGCCGCACCGCCTCATCCCCTTCGTCGGCCTGGAAATCGGAGAGCGGGTAGCCGTCACAAATGCGCCGGAGCGCCACCGCGCAGTAAAGCGCCAGATAGTGCTCGCCCTCGTCCGTCAACCGGATCCCCGCCTGTGACACGCCCTGATGCAGCGCGGCGGCCAGCGCCGGCATCTGCGCCACTGCCAGCACCGCCGGTGAATGCAGCAGCCCGGCGCTGTGTTCATCCTGCCGCTGGAACAGCAGATCGGTCAGGCAGGCGCGGATCGCCACTTCGCTGCCGAACAGTTTCATGCCGTAGCGCGGTTTGGTTTCAATCGTCAGCGGGTAACGGCTGAGATACTCCCGCACCTCCGCCATGTCACTTTGCAGCGTGCCGCGGCTCACGTACCACTCATCCGCCAGGTCTTCCAGTTTCAGCGAAAACGGCGAGGTGAGAAACCGCACCAGCAGGCAGGTCGCCCGGTCAGCCGCCGTCCGCGGGATTTGCGGCGCGGCGGCCGCAGGCTGGCGCAGCGCACTGAAGCGAACCGCATCCTCTACCCGGAGCTGGTAGCCGCTGCCGCGCGTGTGCACAAACTGCGCGCCATAGCGGATCAGGATCTCGTTAAGTGCCGTGATGTCCGCCCGCACGGTGCGGGTGGAGACGTCAAAGCGTTTCGCCAGCTCCTCCTGCGGCAGGATCTCATCCTGCAAGGCATCAAACAGATTGGCCAGACGTTGATAGGGAAACCGCACCATAATCCTTCCAGGGTTGGGATAACTGTTCGCACCGGAGGGCAGCATCGCTGCCTCAGGGCACCATAATCAGCTGGGACGGGCTGCCGACCGGGGTGTACTCGTCGGCGAAAGTCAGTGTGCCATGCGCCGGATCGACCTGGAAGCGGGTTATGTTGTCACTTTTCTGATTCATGACATAAAGCGTTTTCCCGGCCGGGTCGAGCGTCAGGCTGCGGGGGTAATCGCCGCGCGTCCACACCTCACTGACCCAGCGCATCCCGCCTTCGGGCGTGACGGCGATCTGGGCGATGCTGTTGTGCAGGCGGTTGGCGACATAGAGGTTTTTGCCGTCACGCCCCAGCAGCAACCCGGCGGCAAAACTGGTACCCTGGTAGGCCGGCGGCAGCGATGAAAGGCTGTTCAGCGGCGTCAGCGTGCCGGTGTCGCGGTTGAGGCGGTAGCTGGTCACCACTGAGGCCTCTTCCGCAATCACAAACAGCGTGTCGCCCGACGGGTGGAACACCAGATGGCGCGGCCCGGCACCGGCCGAAGCGGCCGGGATGAACGGCGGATCATTTGGCGTCAGCGCGCCGGTTTCAGGATCGCGCCGCCACTGGTAGATCCTGTCCAGCCCCAGATCGGTGGAGAAGGCGAAACGCCCGCTGGGATCGCTCTCGATCATATGGGCGTGCGGCCCATTATGGTCGCTGATGGCGAAACTCCCCGGCACTGCGGCGACCGGCCTGGCGGCACCCGGCTCGCCCTGTTGCTGCTGCACCGACACCGCCGCGCCAAGTTTCCCGTCACCCGCCACCGGGAAGCTGGCGACGCTGCCGCTGATATAGTTCGCCACCAGCAGGAATTTCTCATCCGGCGTCAACGACAGCCAGACCGGCCCCTGCCCGGCGGACATCACCTGGTTGAGCAGCGTTAAACTGCCGTCCTGTGGGTTGATGCGGTAAGCACTCAGCCCGCCCTGCTGCCCGCCGTTGAAATCCGCGACCTCGCTGCCGACAAACAGCAGCGTGCCGGCGGCGTTCGCCACCAGTTGCGCCGGGTTACTGACGCGGCTGACCAGTGCTCGCTCACTGAGGCGGCCGTCGGTGGCATTGACGGTGAAGCGGTAGACGCCTTCGCCGTTGGGGTTATAGGTGCCGACATAAGCGAAGCGCGCGGTCTCTGCGTGCAGCGGCGCGCTGACCATCGCCAGTACCAGACAAAGGGCGGTGCGTGTTTTCACGGCGTTTCTCCTGTGTAAGAAGGCTTAGCCCACCAGTGCGCGCAATTGTGCCAGCAGGGCCGCGACCGCCGCCGGGCGGGTGTCACCGCTCTGGCTGTCGATAATAGAACTGTAGACATGCGGGATGATTTTGCTGACCCCGGCCTCCAGCGCGATCGCCATGATCGGCGTGAAGTTCTCCAGATCGATGCCGCCGGTGGGTTCCAGCCAGAAATCCTGCGCCGCACAGGCGCGCGCCACGGCAGCGAACTCCTCCCGCGTGGCCAGCCCGCCCATCGGGAAATATTTCACCGCGCTGCCGCCCATCTCTTTCAGCATCGCAATCGCCGTTTCTACCGGCACTGTCGCTGCCGGTTGCCCGCTGCTCAGCGGCCCGGTGGAAATCGTCACCCAGCCCACGCGGCCGGTAGGCGAAATCAGCCCATTGACCACCGTATCAGGCTGGCCCAACAGCGCCCGGCTGCTGCCCACACCGCTGAAGACCTGGTTCACATGCTGCGGTTGCAGCGCGGCCGCAATCTGCCCGACCATCACCGACTGGCGCGGATCGCCCGCCCCCAGCCCGACCGATACCGCGTTATTAATCAGCGCCGCGTAGCCACGCATATCCGCCACGGCTGACGCCACATCCGGGTAATTTTTCGAGAGCACGCCCACCAGCACATGCCCCTCTGCCGCGTCATACACCGCCTGCGCATTGGCTTTGCTGCCCGCCAGCACATTGAGGCAGACACGGTCACGGTAATAATTTGGGGTTAATGAGGTCGGTTTCACGGGCGTTTCTCCAGCAGGGTGGCAAGGCAGGTGTAAAGGGTCGTGAGTTGCTCCGGGGTGACGCTGCGCACATCGACCTCGATCTTGCCCTCATTGGCGCGGTAACCGCGGAAATAGATGGCGATCTTCCCGGTTTTCAGCCGCTGCACAATCTCGCCGGTGCGCAGCCCCAGCGCTGCCTCATCAAAGGCGATTTCGGTACGGGCGATGTCGCGCCCGGCGCTGTCCCATACCACGCGTGCCGTCACGCCCGGCAGGGTGTTGAGGCGCTCAATAAACGGCGTCATTTTCTCCACCAGTTGCTGCCCGCTCACCGGCACGCGGTGGACGTAACGCTCAATCGCTTCGGTCAGCCCGAGGATGCCCTCTTTGCCGACTTTCATCGCCCGGCCGATGCCTTCCGACTGGCGGCGCACCCAGGCCACATAAGTTGCGCGCCCGATGACCAGCCCGCTCGACGGGCCTTCCAGCGCTTTCGCGCCGCTGTAGATCACCAGATCCGCACCCATCTGGTAATAACAGGTGAGATCCTCTTCTGCGGCCGCATCCACAATCAGCGGCAACTGGTGGCGGTGTGCCACCTCTGCTGCCTCTGCGACCGTCAGCATACTTTTCTGTACCGAGTGGTGCGATTTGATGTAGAGCAGCGCTGCGGTGCGCGGGGTAATGGCGGCGGCCAGTTGCGCCGCCGAGCACTCATTGGCGTAGCCGGCTTCGACCACCTTTCCGCCGCCCAGCGCCACCATGGTGCCGACCGGCGCGCCGTAATTCACGTTATGCCCTTTCGGCAGCACAATTTCGTCCGGCTCCTGATGGGCGGCACTGTGCAGGTTCACCAGCAAATGATCGCTCTCTTTGACGATCACCGCCGCCACCGACTGCGCGATCCCGGCCGAGGCGCAGGAGACGATCACCGCATCCTCCACGTTCAGCAGCCCGGCAATATAGGCACCGGTTTTCAGCACCAGATCCTTCATCTCGAAAAAGTGGCCGAGGCCATACTCCACCGCGGCGGCCACTGCCGGCTCCGGCGTCGAGACGCCCAGGATCGTCATGCGGCCGGAGGCGTTAATCACCTGTTTCAGCCGGTATTTTTCGTGGGGGGAAACGGTGTTGTTATCAGACAGCGCATCAGAAGACATGATAGGCATTCCCTTCTTGGGTTGGATAGAGCGCCCCGGCGACCACCGCCGCCAGCGGCACCAGCTGCTGCGGCGCATTCATGGCGGCCCCGTCAGCATCGGCGTAGATCTGCGGCGTGTCGTTGAGGGCAAACAGCGTGAGGTCAGCCGTTTCCCCCACCGCCAGCCGCCCGCGCCCGGTGAGTTTCAGCGACTGGGCGGCGTTTAACGTGACGCAATCAATCACCTGCGGCAGCGTCATGCCGAGCGCCAAAAATTTGGACATCACCGCCGCCAGGCTGTGTACCGGCCCGTCCAGGCGGTTGCGGCAGTAAATGTCGGAACTGATGGTGTGCGGCAGAATGCCGAGCGCAATCGCCTGCCGCGCCACCGCAAAGCTGAAGCTGGCGCTGCCGTGGCCGACATCCAGCCGCACACCGCGATCCAGCGCCTTACGCACTGCGCCGCGCAGCGCGCCTTCCAGCGTCAGGATGCGGTTCGGTTTGCCGTTGTAGCAGTGGGTGATGATGTCACCCGCGGTCAGCAGATCGGCGATGCCGTCCAGATCAGGCGGATCGTTGCCGATGTGCACCATCAGCGGCAAATCGCCATTCTCATGCTGGATCTGCTTGGCGCGGATCAGCGGCCGCAGGCCGTTCTCCCCCACCACACTGCTGCTCATGCGCGCTTTCAGCCCGACGATAAAGCCGGGGTAGTCGCCGATTGCCTGTTTCACCGCCGCGCCGTCGATCTGCGCCATGTCCGCCAGCTCGTTCTGCGTCACGATGCCGGTGCGGGCGATGTTCAGCAGCGCCAGCACCTGTGTGCGCGCCGTGCGGGTCAGGCGGTGGAAATCCCCCACCTGATCCGCGCCGGTGCTGCCTGCATCCACCACGGTGGTGACGCCGCCGTCGATGCCGACGCGATCCGGCTCGTCGTGGTAGATCGGCGAAGCCGGGTAGCAGTGCACATGGCTGTCGATCCAGCCGGCGCTCAGGTACACCCCGCCCGCCAGATCCACGGTGTTTTCCGCCGCCATCGCGCCCGGCAACGTCCCCAGCGCGGCGATCCGGCCGTTCTGCACCGCCAGATCGATGACGCTGCCGTCTGCCAGCCGCGCCCGGCGCAGGATCAGATCTTTCATCGCGGCCGCCATCAGGAGAGCGTCACCGGGAACAGCGCGCCAAAGATCATCGCGCCGAGGATCGCCCCGCCGGTGATCGGCTTCTGCCAGAGGTAGAACAGCAGCGCGCCCAGCAGCGACCCGATGCCGATCGGGATCGAGGCGGTGATCGCTGACAGGATAATCAGCGGCCCGAGGAAACGCCCGGAGGTGTTGCCCGCGCCCATCATCACATCCGCGCCGTAGGTGGAGTTGCTCTGGTTGATGGTGAATTTGCGCGCCAGGATAATCAGGTAGCCAATCGCCAGCCCGGCCACCAGCCCGGTGATCAGCGAAGCGATAAAGTTCTCCACCGGGAAGACGATGCCCGCGCCGAGCAGCAGCGCCGGGATGCCCAGCCCGACGCCGGTCTGCACCGCGCCGCCGATGTCCAGCACGCCGACCAGCGAGCCTTCAATGATGCGGGCGAACAGGAAGCTCGCCCCGAAAGCCGCCACTGCGCCGTAAACGCCGGTGTCCATCCCGGCGCGCAGCATCGACACAAACGCCACTTCGTTAAACGCGCCGATGCCGTAGAGGTAGTACATGTGGGTACCGGCAAACACCCCGGAGGAGAGCAAGCCGACAAAGATCGGGAAAGACCAGTCGGCGTACCAGAACCCGGCTTTCTCCTGCGGAGCTGCTTTTTCGGTGATAAGGGTCGTCATGATTATTTCCCGCTCAGGGTGTTATGGATGTGCTCGAGCCAGCCGGGCACGCCGAGGGTGAAGGATTGCAGCAGCTTCATATCAAAGCCGCGGAAGAAGCCGCTCAGCACGAACAGCAGCACAATCACCGCCATCATGATTTTGGTGACGCGGTTCCAGCCGCTCTCTTCCACACCTTTGCCGATCAGGATGCCGAGCACCAGCCCCGGTACGGCGTTCCCCATGATAAGCTGCGCCAGCCCGCCGAACACCGTGCCCCAGAAGCCGGAGCGGCGGCCCGCATCAATCGCCGCCAGCCAGAAGATCACCGGCATCACGGTGTTCACCAGCAGGTTGGCGGCCGGCACCAGCACTTTCACCGCCGTGACCTGAAGCGCCGCCGGCACCGCCGAGGCGGTGGTATTGAGAAACGCCACCACCACCATGCCGATAAGCCCACAGGCCAGCGCCATTTTGCGCGGGTCGTGCAGGGTTTCCGCCAGGTTGCGGTTTTTCATCATGATCGCCGCCGCCCCCCAGTTGGGGATGATGCGGTGGTCAACATCCTGGGTGAAGGCCCCGGCCGCCACGGAGGAGGCCCAGGCGTTGAAGAAGAAGCCGAGGCCGAAGGAGAAGTGGGATGCCGGATCGCCCTCGCAGGCGTTCAGCTCGCCGAGCGTACGGAAGGCCCCCATGCCCTGCACCGTCGGCGCATGGAACATCCGCGCCGCGCCGGCACCCACGCCGACCCCCACCAGCCCGCCGATAATCAGCGATTTAAGCAGAATAATAAAAAACATCAGGACTCCTTATCTCTCGTTCCCGTGTTTAAGGGGTGGCGAACGTCACCTGCCCGGTATTAATGGCGGTAACGTTGACCGTAATATCCAGCGTGACGGCATACTGGCGCTTTTCACGCGGCAGAAAGAAGAACAGGAATTTTTCCCGCGTGATGGTTTCCTCTGCCGTTATTACCCGGAGATCCTGCGGCTCAATACGTAATAACACCGTCTCCGTGGAGTTCATTACTGCCTGCTGCACCTGGCTTAAGGCCGCGGAAAAGGCGGCGGCTTTGGTCGGGCCTTTTCCCTGTACCTGAACCGTGGTGGTATAGATCTGTTTCATGGTGTCTGGCCGAATTTTTTACGCCAGGCTTCCACCAGTTTCTGGCCTAATTCCTCTTTATCCATAAAACCGAATCCTAATACCGTGCAGCCTTCATTAATGGCAGTGACGCCTTCCTCTACGGAGCGCATACCGTGTTTGGCTTTATAACCATATTTATTCTGCGCGGTTATCGCCCCGGCCCCGCCGCTGCCGCAAAATGAGATGCCGAAGGTCGCGCCTTCTGCTTTCATCACATCGCCCAGCCGCATATCCGCCGCCATGCCCGGCACCACCACCGCCCGGCCGCCCGCGGCTTCCACGCCCTGCGCGACTTTCTGCCCTTTGCCCAGCCGGTCACCAATCACTACGGTAATATCCATTGTTATCCCCTTATCTGGTTACATGTCGTTATCGCGGGTATTTTCTTTTGCGACTTCAAAATGCACCGAGAGCAAATACGCCTCTTCAATCGGCAAATTACCGACGCTCCCGATGACCTGTTCCGCCAGCGCCATCGACTCTGCGGAAATATCCTCAAACAGATCTTTGTCCACTTCCGGCAACGGCTCCCCGGTAAAAGAGCGCAACACCATGGCGCGGATATGGGAATCCAGCATCTGTTGCTGTACGGCATTTGGGTAAATGGCCTGGCGGCGCAATAACCCCATTATTTCGGCCAATACCTCTTCCGTCCGGTTATCAGCCATTTCGGTATCCACCCTGACGGCGTGATGCCCCGGTGCGGTTCCATTATTCACGGCGCGTCTCCCTGCCGGTTATTTACGGGTAATGGGAATACCCTACGCGCAGCCGGGCACGCTGTGTAGACGCACTTTTTCCAGTTCAAACTGGAAATGAAATAGGCAGAAAAGATCCAATTCGCAAAACAGTCGGATTAAATGAAAAATAGGGGGGAACGGAAAATAAAAACAGGAAGAAAAACAGAAAGAAAAACGGCCCACTACGGGGCCGTTTTTAAAGGAAGGCGGGGAAGGCTTATTCGCCGGCGATTTTCATTTCCGGCAACAGCACCGAGCCGCACTGGATGTTGCTGCGGGTTTCGATGTCACTGCCGACGCTGACGATATTGCGCAGCATCTCTTTCAGGTTACCGGCAATGGTTATCTCGCTGACCGGGTACTGGATCTCGCCGTTCTCTACCCAGAAGCCGGACGCACCGCGCGAATAGTCACCGGTGACGCCGCTGACGCCCTGGCCCATCAGTTCCGTGACCATCAGGCCGGTGCCGAGCTGTTTCAGCATGGCGGTGAAGTCGTGCCCCTGCCCGGCAATACGCCAGTTATGGATGCCGCCCGCGTGGCCGGTGCTTTTCAGGCCGAGTTTGCGCGCTGAGTAGCTGGTCATCAGCCAGGTTTGCAGGATGCCGTCTTTCACGATGTCACGGCGCTGGGTGCGGACCCCTTCGCTGTCGAACGGCGTGGAGGCCAGCCCCTTCAACAGGTGCGGGTGCTCCTCAATCGTCAGCCACTCCGGCAGGATCTGTTTGCCCAGGCTGTCGAGCAGGAAGCTCGATTTGCGGTAGATGCTGCCGCCGCTGATGGCGCCGACCAGGTGGCCGAACAGGCCGGTCGCCACTTCGGAGGCAAACAGCACCGGCGCTTTCATGGTCTGTAGTTTGCGCGGCGACAGGCGGGAGAGCGTGCGGCGGGCGCACTCTTCCCCGACCCACTCCGGGCTTTGCAGATCGTCAATCGCGCGGCCGATGGTGTAGGCGTAGTCACGCTCCATGTCGCCGTTGTGCTCGGCAATCACGCAGCTCGACATCGAATGGCGGCTGGAGCAGTAGCTCTGCAACATGCCGTGGCTGTTGCCGAACACCTTGATGCCGACGTGGCTGTTGAAGCTGCCGCCTTCACTGTTGGTGATGCGTTTGTCAGCGGAAAGCGCCGCCTGTTCTGCCCGTGCCGCCAGCTCAATGGCGCGCTCGGCGTCCAGCTCGGTCGGGTGGAACAGATCGAGATCCGGGGCCTCAAAGGCCAGCAGTTCCGGGTCGGCGGCCCCAGCGTACGGGTCCGGCGAGGTGTAGCGGGCGATGTCCAGCGCTGCCTGCACCGTGCGGCTGATGGCCTCCGGGCTGAGATCGGTGGAGGAGGCACTGCCCTTGCGGTTCTGCCAGTACACCGTGATGCCCAGCGCGCCATCGCTGTTGAACTCCACGTTCTCCACGTCGCCAAACCGGGTGCTGACACTGATCCCGGTGGATTTACTGACGGCCACTTCGGCCTGATCGGCCCCGGCCTGCGCCAGTTCCAGGGCGCGGGCGACCGCCTGTTCCAGCGTTTTACGTTGCTCTGCAACTTGAGTGACTACTTTCATCGATCTGCCATAATTAATGAGATAATCGTCCGGAAACCGGCTGGGTTCGCCTGGGTTCCCGCTCCACGTCCACGGCGTTTTACACCTGATTGATAGGCTTGAGTCTAACAGAGATTCACATAAATTGATGGCGGCCGCCAATCCGCCGGGCATCTTTGCCCACAATCCGCGCAGCCTTGCGCCATAATAACCGGGCTGCGGGCGCGATCTTTGCTGCTAAACCCGGCTGTCGCTGGCGATCCACGCCGACAACCTGATAGGATTAGCCTCTTTTTTTGGAGTCCCCATGAACAAACCACACGAAGACTGGCTCGACGACGTCCCTGAGAATGAAAACGAAGAAGACGACGAGATTATCTGGGTCAGCAAAAGCGAAATTAAACGTGATGCCGAAGCGCTGAAAGATCTGGGCGCAGAGCTGATGGAGCTCGGCAAAAACGCGCTCGACAAAATCCCGCTGGATGAAGACCTGCGCGCCGCGATTGAACTGGCACAACGCATCAAAAAAGAGGGCCGCCGCCGCCAGTTGCAGCTGATCGGCAAAATGCTGCGCGCCCGCGATCCGGAGCCGATCCAGACCGCCCTCGACAAGCTGAAAAACCGCCATAACCAGCAGGTTTCCCTGTTCCATAAACTGGAAACGCTGCGTGATCGCCTGGTTGAAGAGGGTGACGACGCCGTGCCGGACGTCCTGGCGCTCTACCCGGACGCTGACCGCCAGCAGTTGCGGGCGCTGGTGCGTAACGCCCAGAAAGAGAAAGCTGCCAACAAGCCGCCGAAAGCATTCCGCCAGATTTTCCAGTACCTGCGCGAACTGGCCGAAGCCAAGGATCAGTAATCCCCACGCCGGGATCTGCCAGCCGGGGGGAGAGGAACTCGCCCTGTGGCTGGCCCGGCCGCCGGCTTTCCGGCGGCGCAATGATCGGCGGTGCGCTTACTGACGAATGTTAAAACGCAGCCCGCCTTCCAGCTCTTCCTCCGCCTCTTCAAACAACAGCACCAGCGCGCCGAAGCGTCGCTTTTTGCGTGCATTCAGGTTGACGAACTCAATCTCTACCGGCAGCCCAAGGCGGCCTGTCACCACATCCCACAGCGCATCCAGATTTGCCCCAAAACCGTCGCCCAGCGCAAACTCTCGCGCAAATTCGCCGTAAAACCGGGGCAGATCCGGTATCTGATTAAAGTCGAAAACCACTTTCCCCATGCACTTACTCCATCCTGATGAAATGTTTACCGTTACCGCACGTCAGGCCGGTTCACCCGCCCCCGTCAGAGATTGCCGAGGTGCAGGGTTTTGACTTCCAGGTACTCTTCCAGGCCCAGCACCGAGCCTTCACGCCCCAGCCCGGACTCCTTCACGCCGCCAAACGGGCCGAGCTCAGTGGAGACGGAGCACTCGTTGATGCCGATCATGCCGCTCTCCAGCGCCTGCGACACGCGGAACACCCGTTGCAGGTTCTGGGTATAGAAGTAAGCCGCCAGCCCGAACTCGCTGGCATTGGCGCGGCGGATAACCTCCTCTTCCGTACTGAAGCGCAGGCAGGCCGCCAGCGGGCCGAATGTCTCTTCGTGGGCCACCTGCATCTCGTCGGTGACATCCGCCAGCACCGTGGGCTGGTAGAAGTTGCCGCCCAGCGCGTGGCGCTCGCCGCCGGTGATGACCCGCGCGCCTTTGCCCAACGCGTCGCTGACGTGCTGTTCCACCTTTTCAACCCCTTTCGGCTCAATCAGCGGGCCGACCACCACGCCTTCGTCCATGCCGTTGCCGACTTTGAGCTTTTTCACTGCCTCCGCGAGGCGGCTGACGAATTCATCATAGATGCCGTCCTGGATATAGAAGCGGTTGGTGGCGACGCAGACCTGCCCGCTGTTGCGGAATTTGTTGGCGATCGCCCCCTGCACCGCCAGTTCCAGGTCGGCATCCTCAAACACGATGTAAGGCGCATTGCCGCCCAGCTCCATCGAGACTTTTTTCATGGTCTCTGCCGCGTTGCGGACCAGCGTTTTGCCCACTTCCGTGGAGCCGGTGAAGGAGATTTTACGCACGGTTTTGCTGGCCATGATGGCGTCGCTGATGGCATGGGTGTCACCTGCCACACCGTTCAGCACCCCTTTCGGCACCCCGGCGCGGTCTGCCAGTTCCAGCAACGCAAAGGCAGAGAGCGGCGTATTGTTGGCCGGTTTAATCAAGCCGGTACAGCCTGCCGCCAGCGCCGGGCCGAGTTTGCGCGTCAGCATCGCCAACGGGAAATTCCACGGGGTGATGGCGGCGACCACGCCAATCGGCTCACGGGTTGCCAGAATGCGCGCGCCGGGTTTGGTGCCGGGGATAATCTCGCCGTTGGCGCGTTTCGCCTCTTCGGCAAACCACTGGATGTAACTGGCGGCGTAGTCCACTTCGCCCAGCGCCTCTTTCAGCGGTTTGCCCTGCTCCGCCACCATCAGCTCGCCCAGGAAAGGTTTGTTTTCCTGAATCAGCTGATACCAGCGGTAAAGGATTTCCGAGCGTTCTTTGGCGGTTTTGCTGCGCCAGGCCGGGAAGGCCTCCGCGGCGGCGGCAATCGCGGCGTTGGTTTCCGCTTCACCGGCTTTCGCCACATTGGCGATGACCTCACCGGTAGCCGGGTCCTGCACCTCAAAGGTCTCACCGGCCTGCTGCCAGACGCCCGCCACAAAGTAGCCGGTTTTGAATAAGTCGTTTTTTTTCAGGCTGTCATAGCGCGCCATACTCTTCTCCTGATGCACACACGGCCTCAGCGCCGCGTGAAAAATAAAGCAGTCCAGCTAAGTATAGCGGTTTCTCATGGCATGGAGATGACGCGCCAATTCAGCCATCATTGCCTTTAATATCATCCAGTTATTGCTTCATCGCAAAAGGCGGGCAAAAAAAAGCCAGACCGGCGTCTGGCTTGGTTATCACGCGCTGAGCAGCGCATTTTCATATTTGTGCAGCATGTCTGCCAGCCGCTTCACCGGTTCGGTGACGTGGCGCGGAGCCTGGTAGTGCACCAGTTTTTGCTGGTACTCATTCAGCTCTTTCAGCAACCGGTCGTAGTAGTAGCGGCGCTTGACGTCATTGGTGGCGGTAACCACATGGTCGGCAGTGTTGCGGATCTGCTTATGGAACGCCGAGAGCTCCTCATTCACCGGGATTTCCGCCTGCCGCATCCGCTGGTGCGCGATGATCAGCGTCAGCGCCAGCCGGTATTTGGCGATGTCATTCGGGAACATCACCAGCAACTGGTTAAGCTGCTGATAGAGCGCCGGTAAATGGTTTTCACGGCGGCGTGACGCCTTGGTGGTCAACGCCGACACCGCGCTGCTCATCAGCCGGTTCAGCAGCGTGCGGCCGGTACGCTCTTTGGATTTATCGCGGATCAGCAGGATCACCACCAGCGCCACCCCGGCACCGATAAACTGGCCGGTGGCGTTATCGAGGAAGCTGGTGACGTTGAACGTCATCGGGTTGCTCAGCACCAGGATGTTGATGCTGCCCGCCAGCAGGCCCAGGGTGCCGAGCCGCCGCTTCTGCACTTCAATGCCGCAGATAAAGGTCAGCACGCCGAGGCACAGGCAGAGCAGCAATACGCTCTGCTGGGTGGCGGGCAGGATCAGCATAAAGTAGAGCGAGCCGACCGGGATCGCCACCATCATGCCCAGCACGAAATCCATCGCCATCATGCGCGGGTTCGGGGTGCGCATCGCCAGGGCGGTGACCACGCCGATGATGACCATAAAGCCGCTGCCGGACGTCCAGCCGGTCCAGAGCCAGATCAGGCTGCCCGCGGCAGTGGCCGCAAAGGTGCGCAGGCCGTTGATCATCGCGTGGTAACGCTCGGCGGAAGGGGTTTTGATCACCACTTCATCGCTCAGCACGCCCTCTTCCACATTGTTGATGCTGCTGTTGGTGCGTACGCCTTTTGCCAGCAACAGATAGCGCGAGGCGGCCCCGACCCAACTGGTGACGGTGACCGGCGCGCTGGCGTTGTTTGTCAGCAGGTGGCGCAGCACTTTCATCCGCTTATGCACCTCCGGCAGGGTGTCGGCCGGTTCATCAAACAGGCTGCGCACGCTGGCGGAGATCTCTTCCGGGTGGTTCAGCAGGATGAAATAGGTTTCGCACGCCTGGGTGATAAGCGTCAGCGACAGGGTATGCAACGCCCGCAGCCGCCGGTTGGCGCGCCCCCAGCGGGAGGATTCCATCATCAGGTGGTTGCGCATCCCGTTCAGGGCATTGGTGTTTTTCACCAGATCGCCCCAGGCTTTGTCCACGGTTTCCCGTTCGGCAGAACCGAGGCAGAGCTGCATCAGCCGGTATTGGTCCACCAGCAGTTTCTCCACCAGCCGGTCGATGTCCGCTTTGATGGAGCGCGGCGAGAACAGCAGATCGGCGATCACGGCACTGACGATCCCCAGCACAATTTCACTGCACCGCTCCACAGCGAACTGCGGGGTTTGCAGCGGGGTATTGGCAGAGGTGACGACGATAATCAGCGCGGTATAACCGGCCAGCCCCAGCGCGTAGGAGTTTTCCACCCGCACCAGTGATGACCACCAGGTACAGAAACCGGCCCAGATGCAGCAGAGCAGCAGCATCACCACCGGCGCGCGGATGGTGGCGATCATGATCACCAGCGCCGCCAGGCAGCCGATAAAGGTGCCGATGATCCGCAGCCAGCCGCGGTGGCGGATCGCGCCGGAGAACGGCTCGCCGCCGGCGACAAACGCCGGGCCGGCCACCACGATCGCGGCGGTCATCGCTGACCAGCGCGGCGTCACCAGCTCCAGATGGAAGCCGAGGATCAGCGCAAACAGAATGGCAAAAGTGAGCTTGAGCGCAAACCGCATCCGCGGAAAGGGAAACTCAACGTTGAGGCTTTTCATCGCTGCCCCTTAGCCGAACTCGCGCAAACGGTGCAGGAACTGCACAAACGGCGACTCCGTGGTCACGTCACGGTCATTGGTACCGGTTATCACCACCGTGGCCGTGGTGCCCGCCGGGTACGGGTGCGCCTGGTCAGCGGCATCCAGCCGGATGCGCACCGGCACGCGCTGCGCCAGGCGTACCCACTCCAGGTTGGAGTCCACGGTCGCCATGCCTTTGCTGTCCGGCGTGCTGCTGCTGTTATTGACCCCGGCGGCGATGCTGTCCACGGTGCCGTGCATGATGCGGTTACTGCCGAGCGGGGTGATTTCCACGCGATCACCGATATTCACCTGCGGCAGCTTGGTCTCTTCCATGTAGGCCAGAATGTAGAAGGTGTTTTTCTTCACCAGCGCCACGGCAGTCGAGCCGCGGGTGATGTAGTCCCCACCGTGCACGTTCAGGTTGGTGACCCAGCCGTCCGCCGGCGCTTTCACGTCAGTACGTTCCAGGTCGAGCTTCGCCAGGTCACGCGCGGCCACCGCTTTCGCCAGCTGGTGCTGGGCGGTTTGCAGCGAGTTGTTGGACTGGTCGATCTCCTCCTGCGACATCGCCTGGACACCCAGACGCACGCGGCGGCCCGCCTCACGTTTCTTCTCCGCCGCCAGCGCCTGGTAGTAGGCCACGTCGGCTTCGGCCTCTTCCAGCGCCTGCTGGTAACGCGGCTTGTCGACGGTGAACAGGATCTGCCCGGCTTTCACCAGCTGGTTATCTTTCACCGGCACATCGGTAATCAGCCCGGTGACGTCCGGTGCAATCCCCACCACATCGGCGGTGAATTTGGCATCGCGCGTCCACGGCGATTCGGTATAGAACACCCAGGCGCGGAAAATCGCGATGGCCGCGAGGATGACCAACAGCAGGGTGATCGCAATACGAATTATTTTTATAGAAAGGGTTTTCACAGCGACCTCAGACAAAGAGACAAGAAATCAGATAGAACAGACAGCAGTACAGCGCTGTATTGAACAGTGCAGGGTGCCAGACAAAATCATAGATCCCGGTGGGTTGCAGCAGCCGCCGCAGAATGAAAAACAGCGCCAGGGCGGCGAGTATTTCGAAAAAAACCGGGGGAAACGATAATCCGAAAATCACCATTACCGGAAGCAAACTCATCATTTATTCCTTATTGTTTACTCTGCCGGGCTAATACCTCACCATACCGCGCCGGTGCTTCAGCTATTTTAGGCAATATCCGGCACCTTCCACTGGGGAAGCGCAGGAAGGCGTTAAGAAAAAGTAAGCTGAAAGCAGTGCGGAGGTGTCGCGAGGAGAATTGATTGACTACAGATTCGCCCAATCAAAGGCACTTCACCCGTGGGACTATGGTAGCGTTGTTGTTATCAGTCTATCTACCTTATGTGATCTAAATCACTTTTAAGCCAGAGTGAATAATGGAACGACTCAAGCGCATGTCCGTGTTTGCCAAAGTAGTGGAGTGCGGCTCGTTTACCGCCGCGGCGCGCCAGCTGGAAATGAGTGTCTCCTCCATCAGCCAGACCGTCTCCAAACTGGAGAATGAGTTGCAGGTGAAACTGCTGAACCGCAGCACCCGCAGTATCGGCCTGACCGAGGCAGGGAAGATTTACTATCAGGGCTGCCGCCGTATGTTGCAGGATGTGCTGGAGGTGCATGAGCAGCTTTACGCCTTCAATAACACCCCGACCGGCACGCTGCGCATCGGCAGCTCCTCGACCATGGCGCAGAATGTGCTGGCGAACATGACCGCCGACATGATGCGCGAATACCCCGGCCTGACAGTAAACCTGGTGACCGGCATCCCCGCGCCGGATTTGATTGCCGACGGGCTGGACGTGGTGATCCGCGTCGGTGCGTTGCAGGACTCCAGCCTGTTCTCAAAACGCCTGGGCTCCATGCCGATGGTGGTGTGCGCCGCGCGCAGCTACCTGAACCAGCACGGCACGCCGGAGAAACCGGCCGACATCGTCAATTTCTCCTGGCTGGAATACAGCGTGCGGCCCGACAGCGAATTCGAACTGATCGCCCCGGAAGGGATCACCACCCGCCTCAGCCCGCACGGGCGTTTTGTCACCAATGACTCGCAGACCATGATCCGCTGGCTCAAGGCCGGGGCGGGCATCGCCTATGTGCCGCTGATGTGGATTATTGATGAGATTAACGCCGGTGAGGTGGAGATCCTGTTTGCCCGCTACCACTCTGACCCGCGCCCGGTGTACGCGCTCTATACCGAAAAAGACAAGCTGCCGCTGAAAGTGCAGGTGTGCATCAACTACCTGACGGAGTATTTCAACCAGGTCGGGACGCTGTTCAAGCAGTACCGTGAGCAGAAGCCGCTCGAGGAGTGAAGGCCGGAAAGCAGACTGCCCGCAGGCGCGGGCAGTCGGTGTGTATCAGGAGACAGGATTACGCGGTGCCGCCGACGGTGAGGGTGTTGAGTTTCAGCGTCGGCTGGCCAACGCCCACCGGCAGGCTTTGCCCCTCTTTGCCGCAGACGCCGACGCCCTTGTCGAGCGCCAGATCGTTGCCGACCATCGAAATCTGTTGCATCGCCTCGATGCCGGAGCCGATCAGCGTCGCGCCCTTCACCGGTTTGGTGATGCGCCCTTTCTCAATCAGGTAGGCTTCTGAGGTGGAGAACACGAACTTGCCGGAGGTGATGTCCACCTGGCCGCCGCCGAAGTTCGGCGCATAGAGGCCATACTCCACGCTGCTGATGATCTCTTCCGGCGTGGACTGCCCGGCCAGCATGTAGGTGTTGGTCATGCGCGGCATCGGCAGGTGCGCGTAGGACTCACGGCGGCCGTTGCCGGTCGGGGCCACACCCATCAGGCGCGCGTTGAGTTTGTCCTGCATGTAGCCTTTCAGGATGCCGTTCTCGATCAGCACGTTGTACTGGCCCGGCACGCCTTCGTCGTCAATCGCCAGCGAGCCGCGCAGCCCCTGGAGGGTGCCGTCATCCACCACGGTGCAGAGTTCAGAGGCCACCAGCTCGCCCATCTGGCCGCTGAATACCGAGGTGCCGCGACGGTTGAAGTCCCCTTCCAGGCCGTGGCCGACCGCCTCATGCAGCAGCACGCCCGGCCAGCCTGCGCCGAGCACTACCGGCATCGCCCCGGCCGGGGCCGCGACGGCGGAGAGGTTCACCAGCGCCATACGCACCGCTTCGCGCGCCCAGGCTTCCGCCCGCACTTCGCCGTTTTCGTTCTGCAGGAAGAAGTCATAACCGAAACGCCCGCCGCCGCCGCTGGAGCCGCGCTCGCGTTTGCCGTCCTCTTCCACCAGCACACTCACGGAGAGCCGCACCAGCGGGCGCACGTCCGCCGCCAGCGTGCCGTCGGTGGCCGCCACCAGCACGGTTTCATACACGCCGGTCAGGCTGGCGCTGACTTCCTGCACGCGGCGGTCAGCGGCGCGCGCCGCCTTGTCCACCCGGTGCAGCAGGGCGATTTTCTCTTCACGCGGCAGGCTTTGCAGCGGGTCGAGCAGCGGGTAAAGCGCGGTGTGGTTGACGGCGCCCAGCGTATGAATTTTGCCGCTGCCGTTCTCACGCACGATGTTACGTGCCGCCTGGGCGCTCAGGTTCAGCGCGTTCAGCGTCAGTTGGTCGGCGTAGGCGAAGCCGGTTTTCTCACCGCTGACGGCGCGCACGCCGACACCCTGGTCGATGTTGTAGGAGCCGTCTTTGATGATGCTGTCTTCAATCACCCAGGCTTCATGGTAACTGGACTGGAAATAGAGGTCGGCATAGTCGAGGCGACGCTCAGCCAGTTGACCCAATACCGAGGAAAGGTCTTGGTGCGTAAGGTTGTTCGCAGTAAGTAACTGCTCACTAGCAAAGGCCAGGCTCATAGTATCTTCACTCATTGTTATAGGGTTCCGGTGCGGCGCACCGGATTCGGGGATGTTGCGCCCGGCTACTTCGCCCCGGCCGCTTTCGGCTCGCGCAACACCTCATTAATCTTGGGTTGATCCAAGTTACCACTGATGTGGTAACGGATCAGGGAGATTTTGTTCCAGAGCGGTGCCAGCGCTTTGGTGGCGGCAAACACCGCCGCGCCAATCACCGGGTTTATCACAAACGCGGTGGCCACCCCCACCGTGGCGGAGATTTCCGGCGCGATCACCGCTTCCATCTCAATCTGCCGGCGCACCAGATCCACCTGCCCGTTCATGGCGATGTCAGCGGCCAGCCCATCCACCAGCAGGTCATCCGTGTGCAGCACGCCATCCTTGATCCAGATAGTGGATTTAATGGAGTCGAAATAGAAACCTTTACCGAAGGTATCACTAAAATCAAGCTGCAACTTGCGCAGCAGGGCATCGAAACTGATCAGCCGCAGCAATTGCCCGGCGCGGCCGCCGCCGAGATCGGCGATTTCCCCTTTGCCCAGCGCGCTGTTCAGCGTGCCGTTCAGCGTCGGGATGGATGGTTTCCACGGTTCGCCCTGCCAGTGCAGATCAAACGCCACATTGAACGGCGCGGCTTTCAGCGGGGTTGAGAGGCCAAGCCAGGCGGCGGCTTCATCAATTTTCTCGCCCTGCAATGTCCCTTTCAGCCCGGTACGCGATCCGGCGCTGCCCTGTTGCCACTGGCCGTCCACCGTCAGGCGCATTTTGCCGGTGTCCACCAGCCCGTTACGCAGCGTAAGGGTGTCGCCCTGCGGCGTGACATCCGCCTCCACCCGGCCCACATTCTGGCCGTAGAACCAGCAGCTCCGGCAGCGCAGCATCACCGATGGCCAGTTGCTGAAGGAGATGTTTTCGCCGAACGGATTGCTGCCGGTGCCGGAGGCGCGCTCGCCGGTGGCCGCGGCGAACTGCGGATTATAATAAAGGTAGCGGATATCCGCCTGCCACGGCGCACTTTCCGCCATTTTCAGGGTGCCGTCCGCTTCATCCGCGTGTACCTGCGCCTGCATCCCGCCCGCTTGCTGGGTGGTGTTCACCGCGACGTTATGCCAGCTCTGCCCGCCGGCCTCCAGCACCGGGGTGGTCAGGGTGACCAGTTTCGGGAAATGGAACGCCAGCGCCGGGGCGGCATTGGCCGCTGCCGGGATAGCCTGCGCCGGTGACAGCAGCGCCAGCCAGCTTTCGCCATCCAGCGCCGGGAGGTCGAGCGTCAGGCTGCTGTCGGCAGGCAGCGGGGGTGGGGTGGCGCTATGGCGCTGCCAGGCGGCGCGGTCAAGGGTCAGTGCGTCCCCCAGCAGCCAGCGGCTGTTAAAGGCGTTCTCTTTGCCGACGCGCCCGGTCAGGTTAAAGCTTTTCAGCCCACCTTTCGCCCTGGCAGTCAGCAGCAGCGGCTCACCGGCGGTTTTGCCCAGCGGCGCGGGTAAGTGACTGCTTACTGCTTTTAGATCCACGCTGGCCTCTACGTCATACTCCGGCTTGCCCTGGTGCGGCAGGGTAATGCCGACCTGGCTTTTCCAGGCGGCGCTGCCGCCCAGGGCCGGAATAGCCGCCGCCGGTAAGCCCGGCAGCCTGGCAGGTTGCCAGTCACCGGACAGGTTCACCTTGATGCCCATGCTCTGCGGCTGCTCCTGGGTGGAGAAATCCACCGCCAGCGGTTGCCCCAGCCAGTTGCCCTGCATCGGTTCGCTTTGCAGGTTGCCGTTGTCATAGCGGAAGCGGCCGTTCAGGTGCTTGATGGTGGTGTTCAGCGGTTTAATCAGCAGGCTGTTATCCGCCAGTTGCACATCACCGCTGGCCCTGACCTGCTGGCCGTTCAACGGAATATCGAGATGTAAGCGCCCACTGACATCGCCGCCGATCTGCAATTCATCCAGCGCGGCCCCCAGCGAGCCTTTCAGGGGGGTCTGGTTGAAGTAATTTCCCACTTCTTTACCCGCACCCCGGATATCGGCATCCACCAGCAGCTTCTGTTTCAGGTAATCCGGGATTGCGGCCACCACATTATTGCCCTGCACCTGCCCCAGCGTGGTATGGGCCGCTTTCATAAACAGGCCGTCGTTGAGGAAGTTGAGGTCGATGTCCAGATCCTGCAACGCCGGCCAGCCCGGCTGGAAGCGGAAGGTGGACGCGCGCAGCGGCACATAAACCTGGAACTGGCCGTCATTGTGTTTGTAAGGGAACAGGTGCGGGTTCCCGGCGTAGACCAGCGTGGCGTTCTCCACCTGCCCGCCCTGGATCGCCCCGCTCAGGTAATCCACCAGATGGGTGCCCATCAGCGGTTCCGGGAAGTAGCGCCAGGCGTCACCGGCGTCATACAACCGGATACCGGAGAGAATCGACAGCCACGGCGTACCGTTGGCCGGCTGCATATAGTCGAAATCACCGGTGGCCCACAGCGAGCGCGCCTGCACGTCCAGCCCGCGCCCCCAGAGTTCCAGCCGGTCGCTGTTGTTGACCCAGCCAATCGCCCCCTGCGCGCGGTGCACTTCCAGCGGCGCGCGGAACATCTCGCCATACGGCAACACGCTCTCGTTGAGGTCCAGATCCAGCCGTCCCTGCGGCACGCTGCCGCTCAGCGTCCCGGCGAAATGGCTGACGCCCGGCAATACTTTCCAGTGCTGCCAGCTGACGTCATGCCATTTCGCCTGGAAACGGGTCAGTTCCGGCTGCTTGAGCGGGATGTCGAGCGCCAGCGCATCAATATGCCCGGCGGGTTTCAGGTCATTCCAGCGGTCCAGCAGATTGGGCGAGAGGAACGCCACCATCGGCAACAGCGGCCCGAGGCGCTCAATGCGGATATGGCGGGTGCGCAGGCGTAACTCTTCGCGTTGATTCGGGCCGAGGAAATCGGTGTTTTCCGGCAGCCACAACGCAGAGATGCCGCCGCGCGGCCACGGTTGGCCGTCGGTCTGCAACGCCAGTTGCGGCACATCAAATTGCCAGCCGCGCCCCTGCCGTTTCGCATGGAGGGAGAGATCCGCCACCTCGAGCCGGTGCGGCTGGCCGTCGATGTTCCAGCGCGCCTCGCCCTGCCGTACCCGCGCATCGCCCCCGGCAATTTCGCCGTTCTGCACCTGCAACCAGGCCGCCAGGCTGACGTTGCCGGTTTGCAGGCCGGTGTTGCGGCGCAGCCAGCGCCCCAGCCACGGCTTGAGATCCACATCGTCCGCCTGCAGATAGACCGTGCCGTTGTTCAGCAGCCCCTGGCTGTCGTGCAGGTCCATGCGCAGTTGCACCACGCCATGCTGGCCGGTAAAGGTTGAGAGGCTGAGCTGCCCCTCCGCGCGGTGGCGGTTGTCGCTGTTAAGCCAGGTGAGTTGCGGGATGTCAAACACCGCGCGCGGGCCGGAAGGCGTCAGGAACGAGATGCGGCTGTTGCGCAGGTCAAAGTGGTCAACCTGCTTGAGGAAAAGGTTGCTGATTTCATTGGGTTCCACCGAGCTGCCCTGGTGGTCGCGGCCGCCGAGGGTGGAATCCAGGTCGAGCTGGAGGTTATAGAAGGTAAGGTCGCGGAACTGCCAGCGCCAGTGCAACAGCGATTGCCAGACATCCAGCGCCAGCGTGACGCGCTCCAGCTGCCAGGTGGAATCCGGCAGCCGCGCCTGTAAGCCGTTGACTTCCAGCGTCGGGCCGAAGGTTTCCCAACGGCCGGTTAACTTTTCTACCCTGACCGGTACCCCGCTCACCGCCTCGATTTTGCTCAGCAATTGCGGGCGGAACGTGTCCAGCTTCGGCAGCGCCAACCGTAACCCACTGATCAACAACGCCACCATCACAATAATGGTGGCGCAGGTGGTTAACAGAATACCCGGCACTCGCCTCACGCGTTTCTCCTTTCATCCCGTTGTCATCAGTACGGGATACGACATCAAATTAATTTACAGCCATGCGTGACGCAGGGGCGACAACATGCCGGCAGCCTCGTGCCGCCGGCCAGGTTACATCATGACGACGTCAAATTGTTCCTGGTTATAGAGCGGCTCGATCTGCACTTTGACCTGTTTGCCGACGAAAATTTCCACTTCCGCCAGCGCATGGGACTCTTCGCCTTTCAGCGCTTCGCCCACCGCCTGCGAGGCGTAGACCAGGAAACGGTCAGCATCATACGCATGATGCACGCGCACAATTTCGCGCAGGATCTCATAACAGACCGTTTCCACCGTTTTCAGCGTGCCGCGGCCATGACAGGTTGGACAATCATGACAGAGCACATGTTCCACGCTTTCACGCGTGCGTTTGCGGGTCATCTCCACCAGGCCGAGCTGGGAGAAACCATTGATGCTGGTTTTCACCCGGTCTTTGCTCAGTGCCTGCTCCAGCGAATGCAGCACGCGGCGGCGGTGGTCCTCGTTGCTCATGTCGATAAAGTCGATGATGATAATGCCGCCGAGGTTACGCAGCCTTAACTGGCGGGCGATGGCCTGCGTCGCTTCGACGTTGGTGTTGAAGATGGTTTCATCAAGGTTGCGGTGGCCGACAAATGCCCCGGTGTTGATGTCGATGGTGGTCATCGCCTCGGTCTGGTCGATAATCAGGTAACCGCCCGATTTCAGTTCGACTTTGCGCTCCAGCGCCCGCTGGATCTCGTTTTCCACATCGTAGAGATCGAAAATTGGCTGCTTGCCGGTGTAGTGCTCCAGCTTGCTGGTGAGTTCCGGCATATATTCGCCGGTGAACTCCAGCAACAATTCGTAGGTCAGGCGGGAATCGACGCGGATGCGATCCAGCGCTGCGCCGGCGAAATCACGCAGGATGCGCTGCGCCAGCGCCACTTCACCATACAGCTTGCACTTGGTGACATTGCGTTTTTTGCGCTCGGTGACTTTCGTCCAGAGGCGTTTGAGGAAGGCGGCGTCCTGGGACAGCTCCTCCGCCCCTACCCCTTCGGCGGCGGTGCGGATAATAAAGCCGCCCAGATCGTCACAGTACGCGGAAACGATTTTCTTCAGGCGATCACGCTCCGCCTCACTGGCGATGCGCTGTGACACGCCGACATGCGCCGCGCCCGGCATAAACACCAGGTAACGCGACGGCAGGGTGATGTCGGTGGTGAGGCGCGCGCCCTTGGTGCCGAGCGGGTCTTTCACCACCTGCACCATTAAATCCTGCCCCTGGCGCACCAGCTCGGCGATGTCACGCACGTGGAAATTTTTGCGCTCGTCCCCGGCCACGCACTCGGTGTGCGGCATGATGTCGGAGGCGTGGAGGAAGGCGGCCTTGTCGAGGCCGATGTCCACAAAGGCGGCCTGCATCCCCGGCAACACACGGCTGACGCGGCCCTTGTAGATGTTGCCGGCGATGCCGCGTTTGGCTTCGCGCTCGATGTGGATCTCTTGCAGAATGCCGCCGTCAATATAGGCGACCCGTGTCTCTGAGGGGGTGATGTTTACCAGTAATTCAGCGGTCATGGTCTCTCCTTACCTTGCGGACAGCCATAAACTGGCTGTACAGCTCCTGTGTCTCCACCAGCGGCAACCCGACCACGGCCGGGTAGCTGCCGCGGATCTCCCGCACAAAACAGCCGCCTTTGCCCTGGATGCCATACGCACCCGCCTTGTCAAAGGGTTCGCCACCGGCGATATAGTGTTGAATCTCGTCTGAGGAGAGTACGCGGAAAGTGACCTCCGTCGTCACCAGCGTGCAGAGCAGATCGCCCCGGTCGGCTATCGCCACCGCGGTCATCACCTGGTGCTGCCTGCCGGACAGCGCCTGCAACATCTCTGCGGCGTGCTCCGCGTCACGCGGCTTCTCCAGCACCTGCCCCTCTAATACCACGATAGTATCAGAACCGAGGACCGGCAAATCCTGCGGGGCAGCGGCCACCCCGGCCAGCGCCTTGTCCTGTGCCAGCCGCCGTACATAGCCTTCCGGCGTCTCTTCCGGACGGCGCACCTCTTCCACGTCCGCCACAATACGTTCGAACGGGATCTCCAGCAGGGAGAGCAATTCATGCCGCCGCGGGGAGGCGGAAGCCAGATAGAGCGAAGTCATCTTGGTCCTCATTGTACGGCAAATTGACGGCGGATTTTACGCATCAACAGGAACAGCCACGGCCACAGGATGCCGTCAATCACACTACTCCAGAATACTTCCGGTCGGAACGACACATTTATCACTAAAAATTCAGCCCAGAACACCACAACGTGCATCGCCAGCGAGAGCAGCATCACAATCAGCGCTTGTTGCCATAATGCCATGTTGCGGAACAGCTGGAATTTGAAGGCCACCAGATAAGCGATGATGCCCAGCGCCAGCGCCCTGACCCCAAGCGTGGAGCCGAGGATCAGGTCATTGAGCAGGCCGAGGATAAAGCCGGTACCGACATTCACCCGGTGCGGCAGCGCCATCACCCAGTAAATGAGCAGCAGCGTCAGCCACGAGGGCCGGAACATGTAGATCTGTTCAGGCCAGGGCATAATTTGCAGCAACATGGCAATAAAGAACGAGATCCAGATTATCCAGCGCCCGTGGCTGCGGTAGCGGTTCATGGCTGTGTCCCCCTGGCCGGCGAAGCCGGTGCCGCACCGTTAACCGGGGCAGCACCGTTTGCCGGTACAGCATTAGTCGCCGGGGCCGGAGCCGGGGCGGGTGGCCCCATCTCATTGGCGCGCGGCAATACCTGCGGCATCATCTGCATCAGGCGTTCATTGGCGACGCGGTGCACTTCGTCCGGCGGCAGGGGCATGTCCCCATTACGGTCAGACCCCCACAGCAGCAGCAGATAGCGCAAACGTTGCAGGCCGGCCGTCGGGCGGGCCTGGATAACCGTGTAGGCGCGCTGGTTGTCCACTTTCACCGAGGAGACCACCGCCACCGGATACCCTTCCGGGAAGCGGCCGCCGAGGCCGGAGGTCACCAGCACATCGCCGACACGGATGTCCGTGTTGCTCGGCAGGTGCTCAAGCTGAAGGTCATCGGTACAGCCGCTGCCTGCGGCAATTACCCGGATGTCATTACGCAGCACCTGAATCGGCAACGCGTGGGATGCATCGCAGATAAGCAACACGCGGCTGGTGAATTGCGCCACCGCCACCACCTGCCCGACCACGCCCTTGTCACTGATCACCGGCTGGCCTTCATAGACGCCGTTTTCAGAGCCCTTGTCGATAACCACCTGGTCGCTGTACGGGTCGGTGCCGGTGGAGATCACCTGCGTGACCATCTTCTGCTCGTCCTGGCGCAGGGGTGACCCCAGCAATTCACGCAGGCGGGCATTTTCCTGCTTGAACTGGCCAAGCAGCAGTTGATCGCTGTTTTTCAGTAGCAGCTCCTGGCGGAGCGCACGGTTTTCCAGCTCGAGCTGCTGGCGGGTCGCCAGCGTGTCAGAGACGCTGTCGAGCAGTTTGCGCGGGCCATTAGACAGGAAATAGAAGGGACTGACGGCCGTATCCATATAGGTACGGATCTTCATGAAGGTACCGAGACGGCTGTCGGCGATAATCAGGGCAATCGCCGCGACAATAGCCAAAAAGAGACGTAATTGCAGGGAAGGCCCCCTGCTAAAAATCGGCTTCATAAATTATGCGGATTCCTCGACGACAGAAGGGGGTAGCCACATGGCGTGAAAGCCGTTCACGCCCGGCACGCAGGTCAACCAAACCGGGCAGGCCGGCGCACCCTGCGTGGGTACGCCCTTAATGCCGTGACACAGCGGTTCATGCTTGCGCACCGCGATGTGCGCCACCCCTTCCCAGGGCTGATGAGATGTTGCGCGGATTACTCTTCGCTGAACAAATCGCCGCCGTGCATGTCGATCATCTCCAGCGCCTTGCCGCCGCCACGGGCAACACAGGTCAGCGGATCTTCTGCCACGACCACCGGGATGCCCGTCTCTTCCATCAGCAGGCGGTCGAGGTTACGCAGCAGCGCGCCGCCGCCGGTCAGTACCATGCCGCGCTCGGAGATGTCCGAGGCGAGTTCCGGCGGGCACTGCTCCAGCGCCACCATCACCGCGCTGACGATGCCGGTCAGCGGCTCCTGCAACGCTTCGAGGATCTCGTTGGAGTTCAGGGTAAAGCCGCGCGGCACACCCTCAGCCAGGTTACGGCCGCGCACTTCAATTTCGCGCACTTCGTCACCTGGGTAGGCGGAGCCGATTTCGTGTTTGATGCGCTCTGCGGTCGCTTCACCAATCAGCGAGCCGTAGTTACGGCGCACATAATTAATGATGGCTTCGTCAAAACGGTCACCGCCGATACGGACAGAAGAAGAGTAGACCACGCCGTTCAGGGAGATCACGGCCACTTCGGTGGTACCGCCACCAATATCCACCACCATGGAGCCGGTCGCTTCAGACACCGGCAGGCCGGCGCCGATTGCCGCGGCCATCGGTTCTTCAATCAGGAAGACTTCACGTGCGCCTGCGCCCTGCGCGGACTCACGGATTGCCCGGCGTTCAACCTGGGTCGCGCCAACCGGCACGCACACCAGCACACGCGGGCTTGGGCGCATAAAGCTGTTGCTGTGGACCTGTTTGATGAAGTGCTGAAGCATTTTTTCAGTCACAAAGAAGTCAGCAATCACGCCGTCTTTCATCGGGCGGATAGCCGCGATGTTGCCGGGCGTACGCCCCAGCATCTGTTTGGCGTCATGGCCCACCGCCGCAACGCTCTTAGGGGAACCGGCACGATCCTGGCGAATGGCAACCACCGACGGTTCATTCAATACAATGCCTTGCCCTTTAACATAGATCAGGGTATTGGCCGTACCCAGGTCGATGGACAAGTCATTGGAAAACATGCCACGGAATTTCTTAAACATAACGAAAGGATAATCCTGCAAGCTGGGGGCGGAAAATAAAATCCGCCTACTTTACCAACCACGCGAAGCAGCGACAAGGCGCATAAACAGTCTGCTCCGGTGAAAAAATAGTCTGCGATGTTGACAATTTATCGGCCATAAAACAAGGGCTGCCCTGATTTTTCGGCACCGCTTGCAGAGTCTTCTTCTGGCACGTTATAAAGGCGCGCACATCACACATACATAGCTACATTACACACACATACATTTTCCCCGCTTCAGAATGTTGGTAAGGACTCACCAACACCCCTGCCAGCGGGCTGGCTCATTCTACGTCAATTCGACCCAATGGATCAGCGTATTGCTATCAGTTATGGGAATATTTTTTGTTGCTTCTTTCAACAAGCGCCGGTAACGCAAAATAATCCCCCTGCCCGCCGTGCACGCCTTTCTCTTTCAGGGTTTGCCACTCCTCGGCGGTCCTCACCCCCGCGGCAAATACCTGCACCTGAGTGCCGTCGCAGGCGTTGACCAGGCTCTGGACAAACAACTGGTTTTCGACCCGCCGGTCAATGCTGCGCACCAGGCCGGGGTGAAGTTTAACCAGCTCCACCGGTAACGATTTGATATAGGTGGTGCTGACCACCGTCAGCCCCGCCTGCGCCACCACCAGCCGGCACCCTAACCCATGCAGTAACCGCAGCACCGGCCGTAAACGGTCGATATGTTGACAGAGATCCGCCTCTGCAAGTTCAATCATAATTCGCCGGCGCTGGTTTTTTTCAGATTGCAGCAACGTATCGCGCAGCCATTGCTGGAACGGCCGCTGCAACAGCGCATCCACCGTCAGCGGAAACGCCAGCGCGTCGTCCGGCCACTCCGCCAGCAGCGGCAGGATCTGCGTCAGCGTCTGGCGGTCATAACGCTGCGCCAGGCCAAACAGCATGGCGAACGGGATAAACTCCGCCGCCGGTAACTCCTGCTCGCCGTCAAAAATGCGGCGCAGGATCTCAACATGGTGCCGGCGGCCGTCGCGGGTCAGGGCGGGTTTCTGGTAGAGCCGCAGCCCGTCGCGCGCCAGCGTGTGCTCCAGCAGGGTCCGCCAGCGGACGCTGCCGCGCCCGCGCTCCGGCACCTGGCTGTCATGCACGACCCAGCCGTTGCTGCCCTGCAACGAGGCCAGCCTGGCGGCCTGTTCGGCGTTATCCATCACCTGCTCCGGCGACTGGCCGTAACGGTAGGTGCTGATGCCGATAGAGAGCAGCGCCTCCAGATCAATCGGCTGGTTCGGCAAGGCGCCCACCGCATTCACCAGTTGCCCGGCGATCACATCCGCCTCTTTCAGCGTGCTGTGCGGCAGCAACACCGCGAAATCACTGGCGAAATAGCGCGCCAGCAGCGCCGCCGGGTAGCGCATCACAAAGGTAGAAAGCAGGTTGGCGACGGCGTTCAGCAGCTCCTGCACCGCCGGGCGGCCATGCACATCGCGCAGGGTGTCGATATCCGGCAGGCGGATCAGCATTACCACGCCATAGGCCCCGGCATCTTCCAGTTGCGTGGTGAGCTGGTTGTCAAAAAAGAGCCGGTTATTGAGGCCGGTGCCCGCATCCTGTGCGGCAAAGGTGCGAATCAGCGTGTCTACCCGGCCGCGCTCCTCCTGGGCTTCGCGCAGTTCCCGCAGCAGCCTGTCCAGCGCACTGCTGGCGGCCGGCGGCCATTCGCGGATGTCGCCCTGCCCCACATTGTGGCGCTCACCGCGCAAAATCTGCCGCGCCCGCGCCTCCAGCCGTTCATAACCGGCAATCTGCCGCGTCAGCCAGCGGTAACTCAGCCCCATCACCCCAATCATGGCCAGGATAGCCAGGCTGATGGGCAGCGACGTGCGCAGAGAGTGGGTGTAACCGGCAATCGGGTCGAGGTAGGTCAGGCGGATAGACGAGCCGGGGTGCTGCAATAAAGGCAGCGTGATGTCACGGTACTCGGTGGGCAGGCGCGGATGGGTGCTGTCAGGCGGCAGCGCCAGATGGTAGAAAAGGCTGTGGCCGTTGACCACATTCACCTCAGACACCCCCACCGTACGCATCGCCAGCGGCAGCCAGTTACGCACCGTGCCGGGCGGCTGGCTCAGCAGCGCCTGGTCAAAGGTGGTGGCGAGTGTGGCGAGGCGGTCATGCATCCGCTGATGGCTGAGATTGAAAAAGCTGAATGCGCATCCCAGCAGCATCAACAGCATGGCCAGCGCCACCAGCAGGGTAATAAAGGCTGAAAGTTTGGTCGTGAATCGCATCCCTGTGCCTTGCGCAGCATGGTTGAGTAAAAGGACGGCCTCCCGTGTCGGCACGCTACTATAAAATAGAAAAGCCTGGAGTAAACGGCGTTAAACCCGCCTGCCGGCCTCGCTATTCTACGGATAGCGGCATATCGGAAAAAAACAGGGTTTACGGCGTTTTTTGTTCTGCCGCATCCTGTTCCCGTAACGGGGCGTTTATATTCATAGAAAGACAACACAGTTCCCAAATAATTCATCTTTTATATAGAGAGGTTCTATGAAAGCGCTTTTGCTCGAGCAACATGAAGGCCGGATCGCCGCAGAGATACAGGAGATCGCCCCCGATCGGCTGCCGGACGGCGACGTAACGGTAGAAGTCGGCTGGTCTGGGCTGAACTATAAAGATGCGCTGGCGATCACCGGCAAGGGCAAAATTGTGCGCAACTTCCCGATGGTGCCGGGCATCGATTTCGCCGGCACCGTAGTTGACAGCAAAGACCACCGTTTCCGCCCCGGCCAGCAGGTGGTGCTTACCGGCTGGGGTGTGGGTGAAACCCACTGGGGCGGGCTGGCGGAGCGGGCGCGGGTCAACGCGGACTGGCTGGTGGCGTTGCCGCCTGTCCTGTCGGCCCGCCAGAGTATGATCATCGGCACTGCGGGGCTGACGGCGATGCTCTGCGTGATGGCGCTTGAGGAGGGCGGCGTGGCCCCGCAGAGCGGCGAGGTGCTGGTCACCGGGGCCAGCGGCGGCGTCGGCAGCACGGCGGTGGCGATCCTCGCCCAGCAGGGCTACCGGGTGACGGCAGTCAGCGGCCGCCCGCATACCCACCCATACCTGCGTGACCTCGGTGCGGCGCATATCCTGCCGCGTGAGGAGTTCTTTGAAACGGCGCGGCCGCTGGAGACGCAGCGCTGGGCCGGGGCCATTGACACCGTAGGCGATCGCCTGCTCGCCAACGTGCTGGCGCAGATGAACTATAACGGCGTGGTGGCCGCCTGCGGGCTGGCCGGCGGTTACCTGCTGCCGACCACGGTGATGCCGTTTATCCTGCGCAATGTCCGGTTGCAGGGCATTGACTCGGTGCGCGCGCCGCTGCATCGCCGCCAGGCAGCCTGGGAACGGCTCGCCGGCCTGCTCCCTGCCCGCTTCTATGAGCAGGCCGCCACGGAAATCAGCCTGGAAGAGGTGCCGGAGGCCGCTGCCGCGCTGATGGACAACCGCATCACCGGCCGCACGCTGGTGCGTATCGGTGGGTAAAGTCCGGTAACAACATTGTCAACCTGCGCGATAATGTGTAACAAATGGCAGGATTGACTGTCAGAATGGCGGTGAACAGCAATAATAGAGCCATTGCCCGCCGTTCTGGCCCCTGCTTCTCCCGGAGACCGCCCCTATGCGCAAGCCACGCAAACTTACCGAGGCTGACGTTACCCCTGAAAGCCTGTTTATGCAGGACCGACGCCGGATCATGCAGGCGCTCGGCATCTCCGCTGCCTCACTGGCGCTGCCTGCCGCCGCCCGTGCTGACATCCTCTCCTGGCTGAAAGGCAGCGAGGCCCCCAAGGCCCCGCCCGGCAAGCCGCTGGATTTCAGCAAACCGGCCGCGTACCAGCCGGGCTGGCCGCTGACGCCGGAAGACAAAGTCACCGGCTACAACAACTATTACGAGTTCGGCCTGGATAAGTCCGACCCGGCCGCCAACGCCGGGACACTGCAAACCGCCGACTGGAAAATCCGCATCGACGGCGAGGTCGCCAAACCGGTCACGTTCAGCATGGATGACCTGCTGAAACGTTTTCCGCTTGAGGAGCGCATCTACCGCCTGCGCTGTGTAGAGGCGTGGTCGATGGTGGTGCCGTGGATAGGTTTTGAGCTGGGCAAGCTGATTAACGCCGTGGAGCCGACCGGCAACGCGCGCTATGTGGCGTTCCAGACGCTGTATGACCCGGAGCATATGCCCGGCCAGAAAGATCGCTTTATTGGCGGCGGGCTGGCTTACCCCTATGTGGAGGGGCTGCGGCTGGATGAGGCGATGAACCCGCTCACCCTGCTCACCGTAGGTGTGTACGGCAAAACGCTGCCGCCGCAGAACGGTGCGCCAATCCGCCTGATTACGCCGTGGAAATATGGCTTTAAAGGGATTAAGTCGATCGTGAATATCCGCCTGACCCGCGACCAGCCGCCTACCACCTGGAACCTTTCCGCGCCGGATGAATATGGCTTTTACGCCAACGTGAACCCGCATGTTGACCACCCGCGCTGGTCACAGGCCACGGAGCGTGCGATTGGCAGCGGCGGCATTCTGGACGTGAAACGCCAGCCGACCCTGCTGTTCAACGGCTATGGCGATCAGGTGGCGTCGCTCTATAAGGGCCTCGATTTACGGGAGAACTTCTGAGTGAAGCGGCTGACGGCAAAACAGATTACCGGCCTGAAAGTGCTGCTCCATCTGGCGGGGATACTGCCGCTGGTGTGGCTGGTCTGGTCGGTGAGCCAGGGCGGTTTCAGCGCCGACCCGGCCAAAGATATCCAGCACTTTACCGGGCGGACGGCGTTGAAATGGCTGCTCGCCGGCCTGCTTATCACCCCGCTGGCGCGCTACGGGAAACAGCCGCTGCTGATCCGCGTGCGCCGCCTGATCGGGCTGTGGTGCTTTGCCTGGGCCTCGCTGCACCTGTTGAGCTATTCGTTCCTGGAACTCGGCATCAATAACCTGGGCCTGCTGGGCAGTGAGCTTGTCTCCCGCCCTTACCTGACGCTCGGCATCCTGAGCTGGCTGATGTTGCTGGCGCTGGCCGCCACCTCGACGCTGGGCGCGCAGCGCCGGTTGGGGAAAAACTGGCAACGGCTGCATAACGTCATCTATCTGGTCGCGATCCTCGCGCCCATCCATTACCTCTGGTCAGTGAAAACCCTGTCGCCGCAACCGGTGATTTACGCCGTTTTTGCTGCGATTTTGCTGGCATTCCGTTACAAAAAGGTCAGGCAATGGTGGCGTTAACGCCCCTGAACGTTCTGTGTTCTGCGCCACATAATAAGGGCCAAAACAGTGTTTAATATCGATAAAGGGTTGATTATCTTCGCTGATAAGACCAGTATTTAGCTGCGATTTGCCACGATATCATTATAATGCCCCACTTTAGCGGTTACTGCGCAGGCGATTGGCCGCTAAAAAGGTGACAAAACGATGACATCGGGTTATTTTCTACAATACAGGTCAAATTGACGGAGATAGGCGCACGATGGCAGACAAGTTTCATATCTTGCTTCTCAATGGCCCCAACCTGAACCTGCTGGGTTCACGCGAGCCGGAGAAGTATGGGCACACGACGTTGCCGGAGATTGTCAGCCGTCTGGAAACCCAGGCCAGTGAATTGGGCCTTGCCCTGAGTCACCTGCAATCCAATGCGGAACATGCCCTGATTGATCGCATCCATCAGGCGCGTGGCAACACGGATTTTATCCTGATTAACCCGGCGGCGTTCACGCACACCAGCGTGGCCCTGCGCGATGCCCTGTTGGGGGTGGCGATCCCGTTTATCGAGATCCACCTCTCCAATGTGCACGCCAGGGAGCCGTTCCGCCACCACTCCTATCTTTCTGATATTGCCGTCGGCGTCATCTGCGGACTGGGGGCTGACGGTTATACCTTTGCATTACAGGCAGCGGCGCGCCGCTTGTCACAATCCAATTAAATCAAGCAAAAAGAGTACGGAATCACACTCATGGATATTCGTAAAATCAAGAAACTGATCGAACTGGTTGAAGAATCCGGCATCGCTGAACTGGAAATTTCTGAAGGTGAAGAATCAGTTCGTATCAGTCGTGCCCCGGCAGTGCCGAACTACCCAATGATGCAGCAGGCGTACGCCATGCCGATGCAGCAACCACAGCCGGCCCTGGCCGCTGCCGTTGCCCCGGCTGCCACCGTGGAAGCCGCTCCGGCTGCTGCGGCTGCCATCAGTGGCCACATCGTTCGTTCACCGATGGTCGGCACCTTCTACCGCACCCCTAGCCCGGACGCCAAGCCGTTCATCGAAGTGGGCCAGAAAGTGAATGCGGGCGATACCCTGTGTATCGTTGAAGCCATGAAGATGATGAACCAAATCGAAGCTGATAAATCGGGTGTGGTGAAAGCCATTCTGGTAGAAAGCGGTCAACCGGTTGAATTTGACGAGCCACTGGTCGTCATCGAATAACGAGGCGTCTCATGGTAGATAAAATCGTCATCGCCAACCGTGGTGAGATCGCCCTGCGTATTCTGCGTGCCTGTAAAGAACTGGGCATCAAAACCGTAGCGGTTCACTCCACCGCGGATCGCGATTTAAAACATGTGCTGCTGGCAGACGAAACCGTCTGTATCGGCCCGGCACCTTCTGTAAAAAGCTATCTGAATATCCCGGCCATCATTGCTGCTGCTGAAATTACCGGCGCGGTTGCGATTCACCCTGGGTATGGCTTCCTGTCCGAAAACGCTGACTTTGCTGAGCAGGTTGAGCGCTCCGGCTTTATCTTCATCGGCCCGAAAGCAGAAACCATCCGCCTGATGGGCGACAAAGTTTCTGCCATCAACGCGATGAAGAAAGCCGGCGTCCCGACCGTACCGGGGTCTGACGGTTCGCTGACCGATGACATGGAAAAAAACCGTGCCTTCGCGAAACGCATCGGCTACCCGGTGATAATCAAAGCCTCCGGCGGCGGCGGCGGTCGTGGTATGCGCGTTGTGCGCAGCGACAAAGATCTGGAAGAATCCATTAACATGACGCGTGCGGAAGCCAAAGCGGCTTTCAACAACGACATGGTTTACATGGAAAAATACCTGGAAAACCCGCGCCACATCGAAATTCAGGTGTTGGCAGACGGCCAGGGCAACGCCATCTATCTGGCAGAGCGTGACTGCTCCATGCAGCGCCGCCACCAGAAAGTGGTGGAAGAGGCACCGGCACCGGGCATCACCAGCGAAATGCGCCGTTACATCGGCGAGCGCTGCGCCAAAGCCTGTGTGGACATCGGCTACCGCGGTGCAGGTACGTTCGAGTTCCTGTATGAAAACGGCGAGTTCTATTTCATCGAAATGAACACCCGTATTCAGGTAGAGCACCCGGTCACTGAAATGATCACCGGTGTGGACCTGATCAAAGAGCAGCTGCGCATCGCTGCCGGTCAGCCGCTCTCCATCACCCAGGACGAAGTGCGTATCCAGGGCCATGCGGTCGAGTGCCGTATCAATGCGGAAGACCCGAACACCTTCCTGCCGAGCCCAGGTAAAATCACGCGCTTCCACGCGCCGGGTGGCTTTGGCGTACGTTGGGAATCGCACATTTACGCCGGGTACACTGTCCCGCCGTATTACGATTCCATGATCGGCAAACTCATCACGTACGGTGAAAACCGTGACGTGGCGATCGCCCGCATGAAAAATGCGTTGGCGGAGCTTATCATCGACGGCATCAAAACCAACGTTGACCTGCAACAGCGCATCATGGCTGATGAAAACTTCCAGCACGGTGGCACCAACATCCACTATCTGGAAAAGAAACTGGGTTTACAGGAAAAGTAATCACCTGACGCCCTGCCCTAACGCCCGCTGATGCGGGCGTTATTATATGTATCTCCTCTCTTTTTCCTTACGCCCTTTTCCCTCATCCGTGACGTTATTATTCCCTCACCTTAACTTTTGCATTAATAATAATATTCCAACTTATTACTATAATGCCTGTTTAATACAGGTATTATTAAATACGCCTATCGTTCCACACATAAAATATTCACACCTCTATTAAGGGTTCTAATAACTCACTCAGCACTTATGGTAATATGCCGGGCAGTCATTCACCGTGCATCGCATTACCCCCTCCCGGCCATTATTTTAATAAAACGCACCTGCATAACATTGATTCAAGATCTCAATACATTGACGGATATTTATATTAAGGAGTAATAAATGAAACGAGATAAAATGCATCAGGCCGCGCTCGGCCTGGCAGTAATGCTTAGCGCAGGTGCGGCATTGGCAGCATCAAATCACCCTACGCCTTCTGTCCTGCCTGCCCCCACCGCGGCGGATAGCGATTCCTCCTCCGCAGGCCGTCTGTTTTTAATGGATACCTGGTGGGCAAACCAGCAGTCTTCCGAAGGATTTAAAGAGGCCATCGCGCAATTTGGTTTAACCATTGAGCAGATGAATGAGAATTATGAGGTCATGGAAGCGCGGGCTAAAAATCCTAATGACCCGTTATTCTGGCTGAAACGCACCCTGGAAACCTATCCTGCACAACAGGATCAGTATGCGATTCCGGTTACCGAAGAAAACGGCGTGATGCGTGACCGGACGACACAATGGAACCGCAACCCTTATTTCCTGACGCGAGAATATGGCAAAGCCGGTGAGCGCATCACCATCAAAACCGCAAAAATCCCAGCGGGTATCGCCTGTTATGCGGCCATGCAGGGCAACATGGGCGGCTTTGACGGGCCGGATGGGGTAAAAGCGTTGGCCTCTGACAGCATCAACACCTACGTGCTGCCGCATGACGGCATCCTGATGTTGGGCTGCCCGGACTACAACAAAGATATGAGCACAATGGACACCGCTGTCCCGATGCAGATCCTCAGCGGCGGCTCGCAACGCCATCCGCTGTTCCTGTTCGGCATCAATAGCCAGCGTGAATGGGCAGACTTCACCCAACAGGTGACCCCGACCGGCTATGGCGTCTTCTTTGATGGCCGTACCCGCTACGCTGCCAGCCAGAAAAAACTGCGCGCCTCTGCCACGACCAACATCATGCAAACGATGCGTGAAAACCTGCTGCGCAGCATCAGCTACGACAAGCTGAATGGCCTGGACGGTTCCTCGGCCCTGCACCAGCCGGTGCGTTCACTGTTTATGGCCAGTTATGATGCGTGCTGTTATGCCAGCAGCGGCAGCGGGAAACTGGCGATTGGGTTTGAAGGCACTGTGCCGACGACGCACGGCTGGGGCGCCTGGCATGAGTATGGCCACCAATACCAGATGGGCTGGTCATGGGGCGGGCAGAGTGAGGTCACGGTAAACCTCTATTCGCTGGCGGCCTGCTATACACAACTTGGCCATGTGGAGACCAAACAGTGCCACCCCAACCTTGAGTTGCAGGGCTTCACCTGGGACCAGCAAGCCGTGGGCAGCTTCCTGAAATCCGGCCAACGCTGGCATTTTGATACCGAGCCTAACGTGTTCCGCCGGCTCACCATGTTCGGGCAACTGATGACCACCTGGCCGGATCTGTACCCGGCACTGGGCAAAGCCTACCGTGAAGCCTACAACCGGGGTGGAAACAAAGCGGCGCTGGATACCACCCAGGAAAAAATCGACTGGTTTGTGACGAACGCCAGCCGCCAGAGCGGCCGCGATCTGCGTGAGTTCTTCACCCGCTGGGGCCTGGGTTACAGCGCTGCCGCAGGCGAGCAGATTACCGCGATGAAACTGCCGGCCCCGACCCAGCCGACCACGACCTATGAAAAACCGCTGGTTCACAGCGGCAACTCACCGACGACCGTCTCCTTGCAAATTGACAACGACAATCAGGCACACGGCATCGGGTTGCTAACGAATAGCGCGAAGACTGGCCCACAAAAACTCGTCTGGGTCGCAAACGGCGAGACGACGCTGCATACGCAAGTGGTAGATACGCAAAACCGGCCGTTTACGATCGCGCTGCGCGGCAAAAAATTAACCGGGGGCTGTGCGTATCACACCATCAACAGCGCCGTCACCTGTGGTTTAGGCTCGGATATCCACCTCAGCGTGATTTACCGCCCGGAAGATAACCCTGACCTGCCGGCCGGTGATTACCACGGCACCCTGCCGCTGATCGCCGCGGGCTGGCACGACCCGAGCTGGACAGCTAACGTGAATTTCCCGCTGACGATTACGAAGTAATTATCCCATCTGCTGCACCTGAAATGGGTGCAGCAAGGCACGCAATGGAATAGTCGGACAATCTTCTCTTTCCCATTAATATAATGCCTGTGTAATGCAGGCATTATTATTACCATCAATATATTCCGCTCCGTATTTTCATTTACCTCACCGCACCTACTGCATTACGCCGCGTGTATGTTAGGATGCTCCGCCGTGATTTTTACCTGTCGCACGCTTTTTCTAATTCTTATTTTAATAAGACACGCCTGTACACGGTTACCCTCTTTTTTGAACACAGCACTGGATGTTTATATTAAGGAATAATGAATGAAAGGTTATAAAATTAACCGGCTCACCCTGGCTGTCGCCTTAATACTCAGCTCAGGGGCGGCATCAGCCGCGCCAGAAAACATCACCTATCACGGTAACACGTCAGGTTCAATTATCAATTTCGGCCCGGTGCCGGTTATTAATGATGCCGATATGGATCAGAAAAATGGGGAGTTAATTCTTGATACCTGGTGGTGGAACTATCAGTACTCCGGCGGGTTTAAAGAGGCCATTGCACAGCTGGGCTTAACCATCGATCAGATGACGGCCAATTATCAGGAGATGGACGCCCGTGCGAAAAACCCGAACGACCCGTTATTCTGGCTGAAACGCACCCTGGAGATTTATCCTGCACAACAGAACCAGTACCATATCCCGGTCACTGAGAAAATGAGCGGCAGAACCACAGGCCATGGGCGAAACACGTATTTCCTGACCCGTACTTACGGGCGTCAAAACGACACCATTGCCATTGAGACCGGCAATATTCCGGAGGGTGTGGCATGTTACGCCGCGAATGACGCGGCCATCAACTTTAGCAAGATAACCGGGCCAGCTGATGTCCAACCGCTGGAAGCTAACCGCATCAATCACTATAAGGTGTTGCAGGATGGCTTGATCGTTTTATCCTGCCAGGAGCGTGATAACCAGTCGATGGCGCATGTGGACCAAAACGTGACCATGAAGATCCTGTCCGGCGGAGCCGCGCAGCCTTTATTTATTTTCGGGCAACATACACAGCACGAATGGGCAGCGTTCAGTACCCAGCCCACGCCTTCCGGGCAAACCATCTTCTTTGACGGCCGCACCCGCTACATCGCCAATAATAAGCTGGCGGCTGCCTCATCCGGGACGGATATTCTGCACACCATGCACGAGCACCTGCTTAGAACCCTTACTTTTGACAAGCTCAATGGCCTGGATGGCGCCTCCGCGCTTCACCAGCCCAGCCGCGGCTTGTTCTATGCCTCCTATAACGCCTGTTGCTGGGCCAATGGCGGGCATGGGTTAACCGCCATCGGGTTTAAGGCCACCATCCCGGCTGAAAGCAGTTGGGGCGAATGGCATGAGTATGGCCACCACTACCAGATGGGCTGGTCATGGAGCGGGATGACGGAAATCACCGTTAACCTCTATTCCCTGGCGGCCTGCTACCGGCAGTTGGGTAACGTAGACGTTAAAGAATGCAGCAGCAGTAAAGGCCTGACAGGCTTCAGCTGGGATCAGCAGGCAGTCGGGTCACTGCTTAAATCGGGCCAGTCCTGGAATTTTGAGACAGAACCCGATCAATTCCGCCGCGCCACGATGTTTGCCGAGTTGATGACCAGCTACCCGGAGATGTACCCGCAATTGGGTAAAGCCTACCGGGAGAGTTTCAGCTATGACAAAGACAAAGCCCTGATCAATGACAAACAGGAAAAAATCGACTGGTTTGTGACGAATGCCAGCCGTTTCAGCGGCCACGACCTGCGTGCGTTCTTCGACTTGTGGACGCTGCCTTACAGCGCCGCCGCGGGTGAGCAGATCGCCGCGCTGAAGCTGCCGCAACCGGCCCAGCCGGTCGCCACCTATGAAGCCACGCTGGCCCATACCGGCAGCACGCCGACCACGGCTAAACTCAAAATAGAGAATAATACCGACAGAAAAGGCATCGGCTTTGTGGCTAACTCAGAGAAAGTCGGCCCGCGCGCGCTGATCTGGTCTGGTGAGAACGAAAGCAGGCTGCACACCCAGGTGGTGGATGTGCAGAACCGGGCCTTTACCGTGACGCTGCGCGGCAAAAGGGCTATGGGCGGTTGTTCAGGCCATGCGGTTAACACGGCGGCAGTCTGCGGCTCCTCAGATGCCGGCATCCACCTCAGCGTGAGTTACCACCCGGAAGATAACCCCCATCTGCCGGCCGGTGACTATCACGGCACACTGCCGCTGATCGCCACTGCCTGGGGAAATCCGGCCTGGACGGCCAATGTGAATATTCCGCTGTCCATCAGTAAGTAATCCCTTCCTGCGGCGTCCTTTCCGGGCGCCGTTATTATCCTGATCCGCCGCAAGGCATAGCAAGGTAATAATATTTATTTCAATGGAAATGATACCGGATTAATACAGGCACTATTATTTTTACTTATTATATTTGCACCATTATTGAGTGGTCAGGATTCCCCCATCACCTGATAATAAATCAACCCGCATCTGTTCCCATAAAAATCATGGCTGCCGGGTAACGCCTGCCGCCCTGATGTGACAACCTCCGCCCCCAACCCGCTATAATTGATAGGAAAATACCGTCCTAAAGCAATCCGTCTGTTTTTAACCCGGAATAAATAACTGAAAAAATAATAATGGATGAAAAAACGCAGGAAATGCACCGCGTGTTCACCCCGAAAAAGAGAGGCACCCTGATATACTGCCGGGTGCCGGAATACACTCCGCCCCTCGCTAAAACTTTATAACCCCATAAAACGCAGACAGCGATTAATTCGTTGGCGTCTATTCACATCAGGATAAATAAATGAAAGGACATTCATTTAGCAAAATAGCGCTGGGATTAGCCCTCGCGCTGAATACCGCAGCGGCATTGGCCGCTTACACCCCCGATGACATGAACGAAATCCATACCGACGGTAGCGATGCACACTTTGACATCACGGAAAGCGTAGTAAGTTATGACACCTGGTGGAATGACTACGCGCACCGGCCCGGTTTTCAGGATGCCTTATCCGAACTGGGCCTCACCCTTGAGCAGTTAAACCGGGACCCCAACACGTTCGCCGCCCGTTCCGGGCAGGTGAATGACCCGCTGTTCTGGCTCAAGCGCACAATGTCAATTTACCCGGCGGATAAGCAACGCTACGCCATTCCGGTAACCGAAAACGGCGGCGGTGCGGCCCGGCAGTCCACCTGGGAACGCGATAACTATTTCCTGACGCGCACCTATGCCCGCGCTGGGGAAACGGTGCTGATTGAGGTCGGGCAGATCCCGGATAAAGTCACCTGTTACGCCGCCAATAAAACCACGGAAACCATGAAAGCCCGCCCCGGCACCCTGGATGTGGTTAAACTCCCTGCCCAGGGGCTGTTCCATTACCCGGTAAAACATGAGGGGGTGATCGCCCTCGGCTGTATCGACAGCACCGAAACGCTGAACAGCATCGACAAGAGGGTGACGATGCGGATTATTGCCGGCGGTGTTGAGCATCCGCTGTTTATTCTGGGCCAGCAGCCGCGCAGCCAGTGGGCGTCAATCAGTCAGCAAACCACCCCTTCCGGCAACATTCTCATGTTTGATGGCCGCAGCAATTACTACATCAATAATGCGAAAGCCAGGGAATCAACCAATACCGATATGCTGCACGCCATGAATCAGGCGCTGGTGCGGAGCACGGTTTACGACACACTGAACGGGATGAATGGCTCCTCTTCCCTGCATCAGCCTAACCGCGGCACCTTTACCGCCACCTATAACGCCTGTTGTGCCGCCGGCAACTGGGACGGGATGCTGTCGATTGGGTTCAAAAACGCTATCCCCACTAACGCGTCCTGGGGCCACTGGCATGAGTATGGCCACCTGCACCAGAACCGGGTGCTGTGGTGGAAAGATGGCCTGCGGGAAGTGGTTGTGAACATCTACTCACTGGCGGCCTGCTATTCCCAGTTAGGCAATGTGGACCCGAAAAAATGCCACGGCAATCTGTCAGCGAACAACATGGCCTGGGATCAGCAGGCGGTCGGCCACTTCCTGCAATCCGGCCAGACCCACAATTTTGATGCGGAAACCAATGTGTTCAAACAGCTGGGCATGTTTATGCAGCTTATCACCAGCTACCCGGACATGTACCCGGCGCTGAACCGTGCCATGCGTGAAGAGTTCAGCTACAACAAAAACCGGGCGCTGATTAACACCGACCAGAAGAAGAAAGATTGGTTTGTTGTCCAGGCCAGTAAACTCTCAGGGTATGACCTGCGCGACTTCTTTGATCGCTGGGGCCTGGCTTACACCGCCTCCGCGCGGGATGAGATTGCCGCGATGACACTGCCCAGCCCGAAACAGCCGGTCGCCTCTTATCAGGCTACCCTGCGCCATAACGGTAACGTACGCAGCAATGCGATCCTGACGCTGCCGGTCGTCCAGGACATGACCTCGATGGGCATCGTCACCCACTCGGATCAGATCGGCCCGAAAACGTTGGTCTGGTCTCAACCCGGCCCGACCTTGCTGAAGGCGCGGGTGGTGGATGCCCACCAGCGGCCGTTCACCGTGACGCTGCGTGCAGAACGCCGCATGGGCGGCTGCCCGGTGCTGAGCATGAACTCGGCCGCCTCCTGCGATGGGGCAGACTACGCGACCCTGATGGTCAACTATTATCAGGAAGATAACGCCGGCCTGCCGGCAGGCCACTACACCGGCCAGTTGCCGCTGATTGTCACGGACTGGCATAAAAACGGCCTCAGCGCCAACGCCACTGTCCAGCTCGACATTACGCAGTAATCTCCCTTCCCTGCGGCATCCACACCGGGTGCCGCAGAAAATCTTTGGGCAAGCCCCGCACAATCCGTACAATCCCCCTCTTTACCCATTTGGAAACGCTATGGATACGCGATTTATTCAGGCGCACCGGGAAGCACGCTGGGCCGTGGGCCTGACCGTCGCTTACCTGCTGGCCTGGGTGCTGGCGGCCTACCTGCCGGACAGCGCGCAGGGCTTCACCGGGTTGCCCCACTGGTTTGAGATGGCCTGCCTGCTGGTGCCGCTGCTGTTTATTCTGCTTTGCTGGCTGATGGTGCGCGTGGTGTTCCGCGAGATGCCGCTGGAGGAGCACGACCATGCAAACTGATGTGCTGCTGCCGCTCCTGGGCTACCTGCTGCTGGTGTTCGGCCTGTCGGTGGTGGCATACCGCCGCCGCCAGCAAGGCAATTTCCTTAACGACTACTTCCTCGGCAACCGTTCGATGGGCGGCTTCGTGCTGGCAATGACCCTGACCGCCACCTACATCAGCGCCAGCTCCTTTATCGGCGGCCCCGGCGCGGCGTACAAATATGGCCTCGGCTGGGTACTGCTGTCGATGATCCAGCTGCCGGCGGTCTGGCTGTCGCTGGGGGTGCTCGGCAAGAAGTTCGCCATCCTGGCGCGCCGCTATAACGCGGTGACGCTCAATGACATGCTCTACGCCCGCTACCAGAGCCGCCTGCTGGTATGGCTCGCCAGTTTCAGTTTGCTGGTGGCGTTCCTCGGTGCGATGACGGTGCAGTTCATCGGCGGCGCGCGCCTGCTGGAAACCGCTGCCGGCATCCCCTATGACACCGGGCTGCTGATTTTCGGCATCAGCATCGCGCTCTACACCGCCTTCGGCGGCTTCCGCGCCAGCGTGCTGAACGATGCGATGCAGGGGCTGGTGATGCTGCTCGGCACCGTGCTGCTGCTGGTGGCGGTGATCCACGCCGCCGGCGGGCTGCACGCCGCGGTCGGCAAACTCCAGCAGATTGACCCGAAGCTGGTGTCGCCGCAGGGCGGGGAGGATATTCTCAGCCTGCCGTTTATGGCCTCTTTCTGGGTGCTGGTCTGCTTCGGCGTGATTGGCCTGCCGCACACCGCGGTGCGCTGCATCGCCTACCGTGACAGCAAAGCGGTGCATCGCGGCATTGTGCTCGGCACCATTGTGGTGGCGGTGCTGATGCTGGGGATGCACCTGGCAGGCGCACTGGGTCGGGCGATCCTGCCGGATTTGACGATCCCGGACCAGGTGATCCCGACGCTGATGATCGCGGTGCTGCCGCCGTTTGCCGCCGGGATCTTCCTGGCCGCGCCGATGGCGGCGATCATGTCCACCATCAATGCGCAGTTGTTGCAGTCTTCCGCGACCATCGTCAAAGATCTCTACCTGAACGCCCGGCCGGAAGCGCTGGAGAATGAAAAGCGCCTGACGCGCATGACCAGCCTCGCCACCTTGGTGCTCGGCCTGCTGGTGTTGTTGGCCGCCTGGCACCCGCCGCAGATGATCATCTGGCTCAACCTGCTGGCCTTCGGCGGGCTGGAGGCGGTGTTCCTCTGGCCGCTGGTGCTCGGCCTCTACTGGGAGCGGGCCAACGCCACCGGTGCGCTAAGCTCAATGTTAACCGGGGCAATCAGCTATACGCTGCTGGCCGGCGTCGATCTGCATATCGCCGGTTTGCACCCCATTATTCCGTCGCTGCTGCTCAGCCTGCTAGCGTTTACTATCGGTAACCGGTTCGGTAAGGCCGCGGTCAGCGCGCTGCCGGTGACCGGGCCACAATTATAAAAGAGATGTGCCATGCCTTGGATTCAACTGAAAATTAACACCCGCGGCAGTGATGCGGAGAGCCTGGGCGATGCCCTGATCGAGAGCGGTGCGGTCTCCGTGACCTTCCAGGACACCCACGACACGCCGGTGTTTGAGCCGCTGCCGGGCGAAACCCGCCTGTGGGGCGATACCGACGTCATCGGCTTGTATGACGCGGAAACCGACATGAAAGCCGTGGTCGCTATCCTGGAACACTCGCCGCTGCTGGGCGCGGGCTTTGCCCACCGCATCGAACAGCTGGAAGACAAAGACTGGGAGCGCGAGTGGATGGACAACTTCCACCCGATGCGTTTCGGCGAACGCCTCTGGATCTGCCCGAGCTGGCGCGACGTGCCGGACCCGGACGCCGTCAACGTGATGCTCGATCCGGGCCTGGCGTTCGGTACCGGCACCCACCCGACCACCGCGCTCTGCCTCCAGTGGCTCGACGGGCTGGATCTCGCGGGCAAGACGGTGATCGACTTCGGTTGCGGCTCCGGCATTCTGGCGATTGCGGCGCTGAAACTCGGCGCAGCGCGCGCCATCGGCATCGACATCGATCCGCAGGCGATTCAGGCCAGCCGGGACAACGCCCAGCGCAACGGCGTTTCTGAGCGCCTGGAGCTGTTCCTGCCGCAAGACCAGCCCGCTGACCTCAGCGCCGATGTGGTGGTGGCGAATATTCTCGCCGGGCCGCTGCGTGAGCTGGCACCGCTTATCGGCTGCCTGCCGAAAACCGGCGGCCACCTCGGCCTTTCCGGTGTGCTGGCGACGCAGGCGGAAAGCGTCTCTGAAGCCTACCGCGATCTGTTCGACCTCGATCCGGTGGCGGAGAAAGAGGAGTGGTGCCGCATTACCGGTGTACGCCGTTAACATCCTGTTAATAAAGGCGTAATCTTTTCGCTGCTTATTCTTTAAACAGCACAATCGGCCACCTCCGGGTGGCCAAAATGCCACGATTTGCCCTTTCCCTTGCAAAAAGCAGGCGTACTCTGCGCGCCGTACCCTGCCGATAATTCCTGGCCGGTCATGCCACTTTCCGATACCCAATTTGCTTAAGAGAAAGAGATGAAACGTAGCCTGTTTTTGGCCGCCGCCTTGCTGGCGGGCCTGCCTGCTTATGCCGCCGATCATGCCGTTGATCACCCCACAACCGCCCCTGCTGAAGCGCACCCGCACTGGGGCTATGAGGGCGAAGGCGCGCCTGCCCACTGGGGGGCGCTCTCCACCGATTTCCACCTGTGTGAAATTGGCCGCAATCAGTCCCCGATTGACATCCATGACGCGCTGACTGCTCACCCGCGCCCGCTGAAGGTAAAATACAGCCTTGCGCCGAACAGCATCGTCAACAACGGCCACACTGTGCAGGTCAACGTGCCGCCGGGCAACACCCTGACGCTGGATGGCGAAACCTTCACGCTGCAACAGTTCCACTTCCATGCGCCGAGTGAAAACACCATCAAGGGCCAGTCCTTCCCGATGGAGATGCACCTGGTGCATGCGGATGCGAGCGGTGAAGTGGCCGTGGTGGCCGTGATGTTTAAATCCGGTGCCGCGAACCCGGCGCTGACGGCGCTGTGGCAGAACCTGCCGAAAGAGGTGGGTAAGCCGGTGACCCTGAGCCAGAAAGTGGACCTCAACGCCCTGCTGCCTGCGTCCCTGACCCACTACCGCTTCTCCGGTTCCCTGACCACCCCGCCGTGCACCGAAGGTGTCCGCTGGCTGGTGATGAAAAAACCGCTGACGCTTTCCCAGGCGCAACTGACGCAATTCACCCAGTTGATGCACCATGCCAATAACCGCCCGGTGCAGCCGCTGCACGGCCGGGTCGTGGTGCAATAAGCCTGCATTCTTCCGGCCTGTGTGATTGCAGGCCGGAAAACCGCACGTTTTGCTGTTCCCCGCCTTTCCCCTTACTGGTTGTTATTTAACCAATCACCAAAGTAATCTCCTGATAACCTGGCGTCAGCCGCCTACAATAGCGACGGTTTCTGCTGCTTTTGCAGATAAAATGCTGTGTTATTGGGATTATTTTTCTGGTCAATTGTTAACCATAAAAAGATAAGATGCTGTTATATATACCTAATTTTTAGGAAAAAGTGACGGCCGTCACCTTTTTCACGTCATGCCGTGCCAATTGTTCAAAGTTTGGCCTTTCATATCGCTGTAAAAATGCGTAATATACGCGCCCTTGCGGACACAGTATGGTCAAAATTTTGTCTATGCGCATTGGACACCACCAACTTACTAATTGCCTGATTGCCGCCCCGATGGCCGGTGTCACTGACCGACCGTTTCGTGCGTTATGTCACGCGATGGGAGCGGGGATGGCGGTTTCTGAAATGCTCTCTTCCAACCCGGAAGTGTGGCGGACGGATAAATCGCGCCTGCGCATGGTGCATGAAGATGAACCCGGGATCCGGGCCGTGCAGATTGCCGGCTGCGACCCGGAGGATATGGCGGCGGCCGCCAGAATCAACGTGGCAAATGGTGCCCAAATCATCGATATCAATATGGGTTGCCCGGCCAAGAAAGTGAACCGCAAACTGGCAGGCTCTGCATTATTGCAGTACCCCGATCTGGTCAAACAGATCCTTCAGGCCGTGGTTAACGCGGTAGACGTGCCGGTGACGCTGAAAATTCGCACTGGTTGGGCACCAGAACATCGTAACTGTGTAGAAATTGCCCAACTGGCTGAAGATTGTGGTATTCAGGCCCTGACCATTCATGGCCGAACCCGTGCCTGCCTGTTTAACGGCAACGCGGAGTACGACAGCATTCGGACAGTTAAGCAGACTGTTTCCATTCCGGTTATCGCGAATGGCGACATTACTGACCCGCATAAAGCCAGGGCTGTGCTCGACTATACGGGGGCTGATGCCCTGATGATAGGCCGCGCAGCTCAGGGGAGACCCTGGATCTTCCGGGAAATCCAGCATTATCTGGACACAGGGGAGCTGCTTCCACCCATGCCACTCGGTGAGGTGAAGCGCTTGTTGATTGAGCATGTACGGGAATTGCACGGCTTTTATGGTCCAGGCAAGGGATTCCGCATCGCTCGTAAGCACGTATCCTGGTATATCCAGGAAAATGCCCCAAATGACCAGTTTCGGCGCTCCTTCAACGCTATAGAGGATGCCAGCGAACAGCTGGAGGCGTTGGAAGCATATTTCGAAAATCTTAGCGTAAAAAAAGAGCTGACAGAACTATGTTCGAACAACGCGTGAATTCTGACGTACTGACCGTTTCTACCGTAAATTCTCAGGACCAGGTGACCCAAAAGCCCCTGCGTGACTCGGTTAAACAAGCACTGAAGAACTATTTTGCTCAACTGAACGGTCAGGACGTAAATGACCTGTATGAGCTGGTATTGGCTGAAGTTGAACAGCCACTGTTGGACATGGTGATGCAATACACCCGTGGCAACCAGACCCGTGCTGCCCTGATGATGGGTATCAACCGTGGTACGCTGCGTAAAAAATTGAAAAAATACGGCATGAACTGATTCCGGTCAGCTAACTGTCTGTTGACTAAGGCGTTAATCGGCATGGATTAACGCCTTTTTTATCGCCTTTTTTCCTGCTTTTGCGGCGTGACGCCCGCCCGTGTTTTATTCAGCCCACCCCTGATATCTTTACAAAATGGCGTGATATACTGCGCGCCGAAAGTCGCCTCGCTCGCTAAACACTCCTGTCCCGGTTTACCTCGCGATCTCCGCTTTTGTGTAAAGATTGTGTGCAGTTGGGCTTTTTTCTAAACGATCCCCCTCCCGCAGTGTCTACACCCCCGTACCGCTGATGAGACCTTGCTCTATAGGCGTTACGCCCCCCTTGAATGCCTATATGAGTTCCTGATGATTAAACCGCAAAAATTTACCCGCGCCTTGCTGCATCCCCGCTACTGGTTTACCTGGTTTGGGCTGGGCGTGCTGTTCCTGCTGGTGCAACTCCCCTACCCGGTGCTCTACCGCCTGGGTGTCTGGATGGGCCGCACCTCGATGCGCTTTATGAAGCGCCGTGTCTCGATTACCCGCCGCAACCTCGAGCTCTGTTTCCCCGGCATGGACCCCTGCCTGCTGGAGCGCAAAGTCGTGAGCAATTTTGAGTCCCTCGGCATGGGGCTGATTGAAACCGGCATGGCCTGGTTCTGGTCAGATCGCCGCGTCAAACGCTGGTTTGACGTCAACGGCCTGCATAACCTGAAGATGGCGCAGCAGGACAACCGCGGCGTGCTGGTGATCGGCATCCACTTTATGTCGCTGGAGCTCGGTGGCCGGGCGATGGGCCTCTGCCAGCCGATGATGGCGATGTACCGCCCGCACAATAACAAAGCGATGGAAGTCGCCCAGACCTGGGGCCGGATGCGCTCCAACAAAGCGATGCTGGACCGCAAAGACCTGCGCGGCATGGTGCAGGCGCTGAAACGCGGTGAAGCGGTATGGTTCGCCCCGGATCAAGACTACGGCCCGCGCGGCAGCGTGTTTGCCCCGCTGTTTGCGGTAGACCAGGCGGCCACCACCAGCGGCACCTTTATGCTGGCGCGGCTGGCCAAACCGGCGCTGGTGCCGGTGGTGCTGGTGCGCCGGGAAGATGGCCGCGGCTATGAATTGCTGATCCAACCGGCGTTGCAGGATTACCCGCTGGATGACGAAATGGCTGCCGCCGCCTACATGAACCGTATCGTGGAGCGTGAAATCATGCGCGCGCCCGACCAGTACATGTGGCTGCACCGCCGCTTCAAAACGCGCCCTGCCGGTACGCCGTCGCTCTACTGATGCCCGCCGCGCTCCCGGCCCTCAGGCCGGGATTTTTTTGCCCTTTCCCTCCCCCAGCTCTGCCCAATCCCTTTTTTCACCGTCCTTGCCCTGCCTTTTGCTTCTAAGCCATATAATCACGCATAAAACCATTGGCTTACGAAGCATTCCCTGTGTCCTGAGCCGGATAACCTGAATAAACAACTCACTGATTTATAATGACTTTATCTTAAATGTTGTGAGCCAGTACACAAAGTGCATCTTTTTGCGCCAACAGGCGGCAAAAACAGCGCACCTGCACTCTTTTGGTGCTATAGGTTTCATAATGCAGGTAAATGTTTCTGTTTCCTTCATTCGCCCCTTTGATTCTTAAGCCTTTTCAAAGTTGGCACTGCCTTTGCTAATACCTTTCCAGGGCCATCGCCCACGAACAGAAAGGGTGCACCAGGGTGTGCCGATAATGAAAACCCACCGTTTCCGCCTCACAGGATGCTTTATGAAGAAGATGATGCTTTCGACATTACTTGCTGCCGCCTCCTTTCTTGCCGCAGCAAACCAGGCACACGCAGGCGCCACGCTCGACGCGGTGCAAAAAAAAGGCTTTATCCAGTGCGGGATCAGTGACGGCCTGCCGGGCTTCTCCTATGCCGATTCCAGCGGCAAATTCTCCGGGCTGGACGTTGACCTCTGCCGGGGCGTGGCCGCGGCGGTATTCGGTGATGCCAACAAAGTGAAATACACCCCGCTGACCGCCAAAGAGCGCTTCACCGCGCTGCAATCCGGCGAAGTGGACATCCTGTCACGCAACACCACCTGGACGTCTTCACGTGACGGCGGCATGGGCATGATCTTCGCCGGGGTGAACTACTACGACGGCATCGGCTTTTTGACCCACCAGAAAGCGGGGCTGAAAAGCGCCAAAGAGCTGGATGGGGCCACCGTCTGCCTGCAGGCCGGCACCGACACCGAGCTGAACGTGGCGGACTTCTTCAAAGCCAACAAGATGCAGTTCACGCCGGTCACCTTTGACCGCTCCGACGAAAGCGCCAAGGCGCTCGACTCCGGCCGTTGCGACACCCTGGCCTCTGACCAGTCCCAGCTCTATGCCTTGCGCATCAAGCTCGGCAACCCGAATGACTTCATCGTGCTGCCGGAAGTGATCTCCAAAGAGCCGCTGGGGCCGGTCGTGCGCCGCGGTGATGAAGACTGGCTGGCGATCGTGCGCTGGACGCTGTTCGCGATGCTGAACGCCGAAGAGATGGGCGTGACCTCCGCCAACGTTGACCAACTGGCCGCCAACCCGAAAACCCCGGACATGGCGCACCTGCTCGGCAAAGAAGGCAACTACGGCAAAGACCTGAAACTGCCGAACGACTGGGCGGTAAAAATCGTCAAGCAGGTCGGCAACTATGGCGAAGTGTTTGAGCGCAACGTTGGTATGGGCAGCGAGCTGAAAATCAAACGCGGCCTGAACGCCCTCTGGAACCAGGGCGGCATCCAGTACGCCCCGACAGTACGTTAAACCCGGTGCGCCCCCGGCAGCACGCCGGGGGTGCCCTCCCGCTATTGCGTCACGGTGTGATGACAACACGGCCCGTTGCCGTGTTGCCCCTGTTCTGAGGTTCCTGTTATGTCGCAACGCCCAACCGGAAAAGGCAGCTTTTCGCTGACCAACCCCGCGGTTCGCGCCTGGATTTACCAACTTATCGCGGTGGCTTTGCTGCTCGCCTGTGGCGGCTTTCTCCTGCACAACACGGTGGTTAACCTCTCCACCCGCGGCATTACCTCCGGGTTTGCCTTCCTGAATAACAGCGCCGGGTTCGGCGTGATCCAACACCTGATTGACTATGAGCAGGGCGACACCTACGGCCGCCTGTTTGTGGTCGGCCTGCTGAACACGCTGCTGGTGTCGGTGCTCTGTATTGTGTTTGCCTCGCTGCTCGGCTTTGTGGTCGGCCTCGGGCGGCTCTCGGACAACTGGCTGATCCGCAAGCTCTCGACGATTTACGTCGAAACCTTCCGCAACATCCCGCCGTTGCTGCAAATCTTCTTCTGGTACTTCGCGGTGTTGCGCAACCTGCCCGGCCCGCGCCAGAGCCTCGATGCCTTCGGCGTGATCTTTATGAGCAACCGCGGCCTCTATCTGCCGTCGCCCCAATTAGGGGAAGGCGCGCTGGCCGCCGTGGTCGCGCTGCTGCTGGCTGTCGCCGCGATTGCCGCCCTCGCCCGTTACAACCGCTTCCGTCAGATCCACACCGGCCGGGTGTGGCGCATCTGGCCCTGGGCGCTGCTGCTGATCGTGGGGTTGCCGCTGCTGGCGCACATGCTGTTCGGCGCGGCGCTGCACTGGGACTTACCGGCGCTGCGCGGCTTCAACTTCCGCGGCGGTATGGTGCTGATCCCGGAACTGGCGGCGCTCACTGTCGCGCTCTCGGTCTATACCTCGGCGTTTATCGCGGAGGTGATCCGCTCCGGCATCCAGTCGGTGCCGTCCGGCCAGCACGAGGCGGCGCGCTCACTTGGCCTGCCGAACCCGGTGACGCTGCGCCAGGTGGTGTTGCCGCAGGCGCTGCGGGTGATCATCCCGCCGCTCACCAGCCAGTACCTCAACGTGGTGAAAAACTCCTCGCTGGCGGCGGCCATCGGCTACCCGGACATGGTGTCGCTGTTTGCCGGGACGGTGCTCAACCAGACCGGCCAGGCGATTGAAACCATCGCCATGACCATGTCGGTGTACCTGATTATCAGCCTGCTGATCTCGTTTTTGATGAACGTCTACAACCGGCGCATTGCGCTGGTCGAGCGCTAAGAGGCTTCCATGACCATGACGTTACCCCCGCCATCACGCAGCGCGGTGCCGCCTTCCGGCCCGGTCGGCCGGGCCGTGCTCTGGGCGCGCCGCAACCTGTTTTCCAGCGTCTTTAACACCCTGCTGACGCTGTTCTGCCTCTGGCTGCTGTGGCTGATTATCCCGCCGCTGCTGAACTGGGCGGTGTTTCAGGCGAACTGGATAGGCACCACCCGCGCGGACTGCACCAAAGACGGCGCCTGCTGGGTGTTTATCCACGCCCGTTTCGGCCAGTTTATGTATGGCCTCTACCCCGCTGACCAGCGCTGGCGCATCAACCTGGCGTTGGTGATTGGCCTGATCTCCATCGCGCTGATGTTCTGGCGCGGGATGCCGCGCCGTGGGCGTTACATCGCCTGCTGGGCGGTGGCCTACCCGCTGCTGACCTGGTGGCTGCTGTATGGCGGCTTCCTTGGCCTGCCGCGGGTTGAAACCCGCCAGTGGGGCGGCCTGACGCTGACGCTGATCATCGCCTCCATCGGCATCGCCGGGGCATTGCCGCTCGGCATCCTGCTGGCGCTGGGGCGGCGCTCACGCCTGCCCGTCGTGCGCATCCTCTCCATCTGCTTTATTGAGTTCTGGCGCGGCGTGCCGCTGATCACCGTGCTGTTTATGTCCTCGGTGATGCTGCCGCTGTTCCTGCCGGAAGGCACCAGCATCGACAAACTGCTGCGCGCGCTGGTCGGGGTGATTTTGTTCCAGTCCGCGTACGTGGCGGAAGTGGTGCGCGGCGGGCTTCAGGCGCTGCCGAAAGGCCAGTACGAGGCGGCGGAGTCGCTGGCGCTGGGCTACTGGAAAACGCAGGGGCTGGTGATCCTGCCGCAGGCGCTGAAGATGGTGATCCCCGGCCTGGTGAACACCATCATCGCGCTGTTCAAAGACACCAGCCTGGTGATCATCATCGGCCTGTTTGACCTGTTCAGCAGCGTGCAGCAAGCCACCGTAGACCCGATGTGGCTGGGGATGTCCACGGAGGGCTACGTCTTCGCCGCGCTGGTCTACTGGATTTTCTGTTTCAGCATGTCGCGCTACAGCCAGCATCTGGAAAGGCGCTTTCACACCGGACGTTCCAACCACTGAGGTAAACCATGAGCGACCATCAGGTTACAGACGATAAAAAAATGATGATTACGCTGGAAGCAGTCAATAAGTGGTACGGACAGTTCCACGTGCTTAAAGACATCAACCTGAACGTGAAACAGGGCGAGCGCATTGTGCTGTGCGGCCCGTCAGGTTCCGGCAAATCCACCACCATCCGCTGCATCAACCACCTGGAGGAGCACCAGCAGGGGCGCATCGTGGTGGACGGCATCGAGCTGAATGACGACTTGCGCAACATTGAGAAAGTGCGCACCGAAGTCGGCATGGTGTTCCAGCATTTCAACCTGTTCCCGCACCTGACGGTGTTGCAGAACTGCACGCTGGCCCCGACCTGGGTGCGCAAGATGCCGAAAAAAGAGGCGGATGAGCTGGCGATGCATTACCTGAAACGGGTGCGGATTGCCGAGCACGCGCACAAATACCCCGGCCAGATTTCCGGCGGCCAGCAGCAGCGGGTGGCGATCGCCCGTTCGCTCTGTATGAAGCCGAAAATCATGCTGTTTGACGAACCGACCTCCGCGCTTGACCCGGAGATGGTGAAAGAGGTGCTGGACACCATGATCGGCCTGGCGCAGGACGGCATGACCATGCTCTGCGTCACCCACGAAATGGGCTTTGCCCGCACCGTGGCCGACCGGGTGATCTTTATGGACCGCGGCGAAATCGTCGAACAGGCCGCCCCACAGGAATTTTTCTCCAACCCACAATCACCGCGCACCCGCGAATTCCTCTCTCAAGTGATTCACTGATGCCCTTCCCCTGCGCCGGGCCCGCCCGGCGCAAACCTTCACAGTTGGCTTAACCGGGCGACCAGCGCCATCTCCTGTTCGCTGAACGGCAGGCCGTCCGGCGTCAGCACATCATGGAACCAGAGCGCGGCGGTCGCTTCGTCCGGCGCAATACCCGGCCACGGCAGCCAGGTCTGGGTTTTGCCCTGCACCAGCCCCCACTGGTAACAGGCCACGCCTTGCGCCCTGAACAGCGGCAGTTGCTCCGCCATCACACTGCCGACGTGGCGCGCCAGCCACTCCGTACACAGCACCGGGCGCTGGAATGCGGCCAGCCGCGCCAGAATCGCCACTTGCCCCGGCGTGTCCACATACGCGTGGTAGCTGACCACATCCGACAGGTGCAGCGCGGCGATGTCGATCGGGTGCCGGAACGCCTGCCCGCACGCGTGCCTGTCCGGGATATGCCAGGCGGCCACCGTCAGCGGCTGGCAAGGGTCAGCCTGCCGCGCCCAGCGGAACACCTGGATCATCAGCGACAGCGCGTAGATGTCCAGCCGGTTGTCATACTCCGCATACTGGCCAACGCCGCAGAAAATGCCGCCGTTGCCCGGCTCGTTATAGAGATCCCACACCCCGATGCGCGGGTCGTCACGGAAACGGCCGACCACCTCCCGCACATAGGTTTCGATCTGCGGCCAGAGGCCGGGGTTCAGCACCACTGCCCGGCCGGGGCTGCCGGCGGCCTGGCTGTTATGTACCCCCGGCCGCGGCGCTTTCTGCGGCCCGATGACCGGCTCGTCGCCGGAGAAGGCGCAGTCGTCGAGCAGGGTCAGCATCACCTGGAAACCGCAGGCGTCGGCTACCGCCAGAAAACGGTCGATGCGCGCCAACAGCCCGGCGCGGTCGTGCTGCCACACCGTAAACGGCAGGTTGGTGCGCAACCGGGTGTAGCCGTAGCGGCCGGCCCAGCGCAGCTCCTGTTCAATGGTGGCCGGGTCGAACGTCTCCTCCTGCCACATCTCCAGCCAGTTGACCGCGGTGCGCGGCAGGTAATTAAACCCGCACCCCCAGCGCTGTTGCCGGTGCCAGGCCTGGGCCTGTTCAGTGGGCCATTGTGTATACATGCGGCCCCCTATTTCGCGCTGGTGAGCGTGACGGTGCCGACGATGCGGCGTGTGGCCGCGCCGCCCCAGACTTCATCGTACTCATAGCCGGTAAGCTGTTTGATCACCACGCGCGTCTTCTCATCACAGTCGCGGCAGTCGCCGCCCAGTTTGCGGCGCGCGATCTCTTTAATCAGCAACTGGTGCGTGTCCCGCGTGAGTTTGAACGGATAGGTGGTGTAGAAACTCACGGCCAGCAGCGCAGCGGTGGCAAAAATCATCAACCCGATAATCGCCTGCAACGCGCCTTCCGGCTGCGTGCCGCTGCCTTTCACAAACCCGGCCTGCTCCAGCACCAGCCCGATAATCATAATGGCGAGCGCCACGGTACTTTTACGCGTCAGTACCATCACCCCGGCGAAAATCCCCTCACGGCGCTGTTGGGTGACCATCTCGTCAATATCGGGAATAAAGCTGTAGATATTCCACGGGATATAATACAGCCCGGCGCGCGCCGCCCCCAATAACACAAAGACCGCAGAAAACAGCAGGCCGGGCACGGGTATTTCACCGTAATAGACCACAAACAGGAAACACAGCACGCTGAAAATAACCCCATAGGAGAGGCGTAACGCGGCAGAGGGCGTGAACCGGCATTTATTCAGCAGCAACATAAAGCCGTAGGTGCCGGGCACTGAGGCAAAAGCCGCAATACTGAGCCAGCCGGACACCGCCACCGTATCCTGGTTCAGGCAATACACCACATAATAGGTAAACACCGCGCCGAAGACATCCATCGCCGTAAAGGAGAAAATATAGATAATAATATGCAGCCGGAAAGCGCGGATACGGAATGACGAGAACAGATCCTGCACCAGATAGGTTAAATGGTTTATTAGCCCGCTGCCGCGTTTCACCTCTGCTTTAAACGCGCCCGCCTGTTCAATATCTTTGGCTTCCCAGGTGCAGCGCCAGGTAATAAATACCGCGACACAAAAGACGCAGGCAAATATCAGGCCGGTCAGGGTATAGGTAAAGGGATTATCTTTACCGGTAAACTGCATAATCACACCGGGCACCGACACCGCCAGGAAGCCGCCCAGTTGCGAGCAGATCATCCTTACCCCTGACAGGCGGCTGCGCTCCTCGTAGCGGTTGGTCATCTCTGCCGCCAGCGTTTCCCACGGCACCAGCACCATCGCCGACAATAATTCAATCGAGAGATAGGTGCCGAGATAATACCAATAGCCCATATCGGTGAGCCACAGCAGGGCATATAAAAACATTAACGGGGAGCTGAGCAATAAAAAGAAACGGCGGCGGCCGAATTTACGGCCAAGCCAGGTGTTGCCGAAATTATCGGTGACATAACCCATAATCGGGCTTAATAGCGCGTCGATAACGCGGGCAATGGCAAAAATAGATCCGGCCTCCAGTACCGTCAGGCCGCAATAACTGGTGTAGAAAAAAAGTAACCAGGTGCCGATAATCGCGAAGGCACCGCCGCCGAAAAGATCTGTTACGCCGTAGCCGATCGCCACGCCATAGCCGACCCTGCGTTCAGTAGGTTTGACCATAATAATTGTCCAGTTTGTAAGATATCGGTATTACCGGAAAGCGCCGGCTCTTTTTATTTACTGCTGGAATGCTGTGCGTGATCTTTTTCTTATTGCGTGATGACAGGTCAGGTAAAAACAGCGCGGAGATTACCGGCCCGGCGTTACCCATTGCCGGGTCTGGGAGGAACGGTATATCGCCTCCACGATCGCCAGTGATTTTTTCGCCTCCTCAACCGGGGTGTAGTCCGCCGGGGCCGACGGGTGGTGAAGCGCCTGGTAAAACTGCCGGATCGCCGCCAGGTGGCCCGCGCCCCAATAGGCTTTGGCGTCACTTTCCGGGGTAGGGTCGCTGATTAAGAGGGTGCGCGCCCCTGCGCAGACCCGCCACAGCCGGTTATCCCGCAGTTGCAGCATCCCGGCTTCGCAGTGGATCTCCAGCAGCAGCGGGGCGTCGGTGGTGTAGCTGTTGCTGGCATAGAACAGGCCGCGCGCGCCGTTATGGAAATGCAGCGTCGCCATCGCGCTGTCTTCCGCTTCGGTGACGCCGGCCAGCTCGCCGCTGTCCACCACGCCTTTGACGCGGGCCACGCCCCCGGCGAACCACTGCATCAGATCCAGCGTGTGGATGGCCTGATTGATCAACAGGCTGCCGCCTTCGGTGGCATAGCGGCCGCGCCACGGGCTGTGGGTGTAGTAACTGCCGCCGCGTGACCAGGTCAGCACCGCGCTCATGCCGACCATCTTGCCGAGCGTGCCGCCCGCCAGCTCGCTGATGATCTGGCGGCTGGTGGGGTTAAGCCGGTTCTGGTAGCAGACCGCCAGCCGCCCCGGCGCGCGGGCGGCCGCGGCCGCGATGTCCGCCGCTTCCCGCCCGTCCAGGCCGATCGGCTTTTCGCAAAACACATGTTTCCCGGCCGCCAGCGCCTCCATCACCATGGTTTTATGCAGGTGGTGCGGCGTGCAGATATGCACCACATCGATGTCATCACTCCCCAGCAGGGCGTGGTAATCCCGGTAAAAACGGCAGCCGTAGGTCTGGGCAAGCGCCTGCCCTTTGTCGCTGTCGATCTCCGCCAGCGCCTGCAAGTGCGCGCCCGGCACCTGTTGCAGCGCCAGCGCATGGCAAAGGTGGATGGCGCCGCCGCCCACAATCGCGGCATTCAGTGTGTTCATGTCGCCTCCTGGTGCGTCAGCGCGCGGCGTTCGCCAGCATCTGCGCTTTTATGCAGAGTTCCGCTGCCTTGAACGCGTGCGCCTGGGTCATGGCGTGTTCGGTGCGGTGCAGGCAGTCGAGGATCAGCGCGCCGAAATAGGGAAAGCCGACCTGCCCGGCCACCGGGTAGCGGAACTCGCCCGTCCGGTTCACCAGATACACCACATCCTGCTCGCCGCGGGTGAGATCGATATATTTGCGGATCTCGATATAGCCTTCGGTGCCGAGCAGCGTCAGCCGCCCGTCGCCCCAGGTCGTCAGCCCGTCGGGGGTAAACCAGTCGCAGCGGAAATAGCCGGTCGCGCCGTTTTCGCCGCGCAGCATCGCGTCGCCGAAATCCTCAAAGTGCGGATAGTGCGGGTGGCTGACGTTGCGCACCTGGCTGGCGACCACCGTGGCGTCGTGGTTGCCGGTGTAATAGAGGAATTGCTCGATCTGGTGGCTGCCGATGTCACACAAAATGCCGCCGAAATCGCGCCGTTCGTAGAACCAGCCGGGGCGGCCCTGCCCTTCGCGGTGCGGCCCGACGCCGAGCGTCTGCACCACCTGGCCAATCGCGCCCTGTTGCACCAGTTGGCCGGCGAACACCGCGCTCTCCACATGCAGCCGCTCGCTGTAGTAGACCGCGTATTTGCGCCCGGTTTTCGCCACGCTCTCCTGGGCATCCGCGAGTTGCTCCAGGGTGGTGAGCGGCGCCTTGTCGGTGAAGTAGTCTTTGCCCGCCGCCATCACCTCAAGCCCGAGGGCGCAGCGCCGGCTGGGGACGGCCGCCCCGGCCACCAGCCTGACCTCGCTGTCTGCCAGGATCTCCGCCAGCGACGCCGCCACCCTCACCTGCGGGTACTGTTGCAGGAACGGTTTCACCTTCGCCGGGTCGGGGTCGTAGACCCATTTCAGCGTTGCCCCCGCCTCCAGCAGGCCGTTGCACATGCCGTAGATATGGCCGTGGTCGAGCGCGGCGGCGGCAAACACAAACTCCCCGGCGTTCACCACCGGTTGCGGTTTGCCGACCGGCGCATAGTTCATGCCATCTGAACAGTTCATAGCCTCTCTCCTTTCTCCAGATTTTTACCTGCCGGAATCGCCCCTGCCTCGGTGAAATTGGCCACAGCGGCGGATTTTTGGTAGAAGCGCGGTGCCTGGGCGCTGATGCCGCCGGTGTGGTAGAACGGGTCGTCACACGGGATCGGCAGCCGCACCACGCGCCGGGTGATGGCGGATTGATACAACGCAGTGATCAGTTCCAGCGCGCGTTTGCCCTGTTCACCGTCCACCAGCGGCGGCGTGCCGGCGGCAATCGCGGTGAGCAGGTTGTCTATCTGCCCGGTGTGCAGCGTCCAGGCGAGCGGCGGGAGTTGCCGGTACAGGGCGTCGAGCCGGGCCTCCAGCCCCGCATCATTGTCCGGCTGCGGGAAGCCGTTGTCGGCGCTGCGGTGGGCGCACACCGCCCAGGGCGCGGAGATGCGTGCCTTTTCCCCCTGCAATACGATCTGCTGGTCTTCGCCGTGGTGCACCACCGAGGCGGTGAGCTGCGCCAGCGCGCCGTTGGGGTAGCGGAAAATCGCGGCACTCAGGTCTTCCACTTCCGCGTTGTCATGCGCCACGTTCGCCATCATCGCCACCACCTCGCAGGGGGTGCCCAGCAGCCATTGCAGCGCGTCGATGTGGTGCACCGCATGGTTGAGCGTGCAGCCGCCGCCCTCTTTCTCCCAGGTGCCGCGCCACCATAAATCGTAATAGCAGTGGCCGCGCCACCAGAAAGAGTCGACCTGCGCATGGCAAATCTTCCCGGCAAGCCCCGATTCCACCACCGCGTGCAGCCGCCAGAACGCGTCGGTAAAGCGGTTCTGCGCAATCACGGACAGTATCTTCCCGCTGGCCTGTTGGGCGGCGATCATCGCGTCACACTCCTCCAGCGACGCCGCCATCGGCTTTTCACACAGCACATGTTTCCCGGCGTGTAATGCATCGATGGCGATCGGCGCATGGACGTAAGGCGGCGTGCAGACATCCACCAGATCCACCTCCCCGCACGCGCTCAGCATCGCCTGATGGCTGCTGAACACCTGGGCGTCCGCCAGGCCGTAACGCTGTTTCTTCTCCTCCGCCTTTTCCGGGTAGATGTCCACCAGCGCCACGATGCGGCAGCGCTGCGGGAAGTGCAGATAACTTTGGATATGGTTGTGCGCGATGTTCCCGGTGCCCACGATAGCGACATGCAACATAGTTCCCCCTTGGTTTACCAGGTGCCGCCGGCATCCAGCGTGCGGTTGGCGGCGGGCTTCTCCACCGAGGCATTGATGCGCTGCTGCAACAGCGCCAGATAGTGCGCCTCGTCCAGCGGCAGCGTGACCCAATCATCCGTCCAGGTGGAGAGGTGCATGGCGTTGGAGAGCGTCAGGCCGTGGATGCCCTCCACGCCGGGTGCGATCAGCGGTTCGCCGCGCAGCACGGCGGCGCAGAAATTGGCGGTGATGACGTGGTGGTCACTGCACGCCGGGGCCACCGGCATGGTGATTTCCCAGCACTCCGGCTCACCGAAACCGTTCCGCCAGCGGGCGTTGAACGCCGGTTCCGGCTCGCACAGCCGCCAGTAGCGCAGCCGCCCCTCTTCCACCACCACTTTGCCGCGATCGCCGGTTATCTCCAGCCGGTTGGTGCCGGGTGTCTCTGCCACGGTGGTGATAAACACCCCGGTCGCCCCGTTGGCGTATTCGGCGTAGGCGGTCACCTCATCGTCCACTTCGATCTGCCGGTGTTTGCCGAACTGGCAGAACGCGCGCAGCCGCACCGGCATCCCGACCAGCCACTGCCAGAGGTCGAGCTGGTGCGGGTCCTGATTCAGCAGCACGCCGCCGCCCTCGCCTTTCCAGGTGGCGCGCCAGCCCCCGGCGTCGTAGTAGCTTTGCGAGCGGTACCAGTTGGTGATGATCCAGTTAGAGCGGCGGATCTCACCCAGCTCGCCGCCATCAATCAGCGCTTTTACCTTTTGGTACAGCGGGTTGGGCCGCTGGTTGTACATAATGCCGAACACCACGTCACAGGTGCGCGCGCAGGCGTTCATCTCCTGCACCTGGGCGGTGTAGACCCCGGCCGGTTTCTCGCACAGCGTATGGAGGCCGTGGCGCATCGCGAGCATCGACAGCCGGGGGTGGTCGTAGTGCGGTGTGGCGACGATCACCGCGTCAATCAGCCCGCTGGTGATCATCGCCTCCGCGTCCTCAAACAGCGGCAGGCCCTCGCCCACCAGCCGCCGGATCGCCGGGTGTTTGCTGCGGTCGTTATCACAGGCCGCCGCCAGGCAGGCCTCGCTGATCACGCCGTCCAGCAGGTAACGGGCGTGGACGGTGCCGATATTGCCGATGCCGATAATGCCAAAACGTAGCTTCTCCATAACTCACCTGTATTCCACTGCGTGGGGGATAGCGGGAACATAATGAAGCGGGGGAAGCGCGACAAACGGAATGTGTGAGAGGAATCGCAAGGCCGCGACGCCAACCGCCCCATGCCCCAGATTTGGTTGTAAAATCAGTAAATTACCTCTAAGAATATTTGCAGAAATTTATTGCGAGCGGGGTCACATCATGCCGGGAAAGCTACAGATGGATAAAATCGCCGCCCTGACGGGGTTTTCCGTCAGCACGGTGTCACGCGTGCTGGCGGGGAAACCCTACACCAGCGATCGCGCGCGGGAAGCGATCATCAGTTGCGCACGGCGGCTCGGCGTGCTGGACGGCCTGGCCTGCGGGCGGCTGCTGATTGACGGCGTGGCGGTGTTCGCGCCGGGCCGCACCTTCAACGCGCGCGGTGATGTGTTCTACCTGGAAGTGACGCGCGGCATCGCCGAGGCGCTGGCGGCGCACAACGTTTACCTGAGCTATTGCGGGCTGGAAGAGGAGCACGCGGATATCGAAGCCTTTCTGGACAAGGCCGGAGACAAGCACATCAACGCCGTGATCATCATCGGCACCGATGACCCGACCATCTTCAAACTGGCAGCGGCGCTGAATAAGCCCTGTGTGCTGATCAACACCCACGACCGGGAGACGGCACTCGACGCCGTCTCACCCGACCATTACGCCATCGGCTTCAACGCCGCGCGCCACGTGTTCGAACGCGGCCACCGGCGGATGCTGTCTTTGACCTGTTTGCGCCGCAAAACGCTCTACACCCGGCTGCACGGCATCCAGGACGCTTACCGCCATTTCAGCGTGCCCTTTGATGCGCAACAGGATGTGATCATCACTGAAGGGTTTTCGCCGGAAGAGGCGGAACAGGCGCTGGAGGCGTGGCTGGCGTCGCACCCGCCCGCCTGCTGGCCGGAAGTGATTTTCCCCGGCAGCATGGGCATGACGACCGGCGTGCTGCGCGTGCTGGCGCGGCGTCAGGTGCAGGTGCCGGAACAGATGTCGCTGATGACCACTGACTTCAGCTGGCATCTGGAAAACAGCGCAGGCATCCCCATCACCGGCATTGCGGTGCCGTGCCGGGAGCTGGGCATTGAGGCGGTACACCTGCTGCAACACCGGCTGAACCGGCCGCAGGCGTCGGTGTGTCATCTGTTATTGCAGGGGAAACTCAGGGAGGCGGGGTCAGTACGGTACGCCACGCGCCACGCAGCCCGCGTGGCGCTGGGTCAATAACGGCGCGGGCTGTGGCCCGCACCGAGGGGTTACACCTCTTTTTCCACCAGCAACGCTTCCAGCAGGTCGAGGTCATGCAGCAGTTTTTGCAGCGTCTCGTTGCTGATGCGCTGGGTGGCGCGCAGATGGTACAGCTCTGCCCGCTCAGCGCGCAGCGCGTTCAGGCGGAAGCGGCGCTCGAGGTTCTCCACCATCAGCATGTTTTCCATATCATCCTTGTTATAGGTGCGGCGGCGCAGGTTACCGATCACCCGCGAGCTGACCTCACGCACCGTCTGCTCGTCGATGTTCTCTTCGGCATCCGCGGCGATGCGCTCCTCCATCTTGTGCAGGCTCTCAATCGCCACTTCAGCGGCCACGGCGCGCGCCATGTGCTCCTCTTCCTTATAAACGGATTTATCCACCGTTTTCACCCCGCGCAGCAGGAACGGCAGCGCAATCACCCCGGCAATCAGCGAGAACAGGATCACCCCGGCCGCCAGGAACACCAGCTGGTAGCGTGACGGGAAGGCTTCGCCATCCGGCAGGAACAACGGGATAGAGAGCACACCGGCCAGCGTAATCGCCCCGCGCACCCCGGCAAACGACGCCACCCAAAGCTCCCGCGTGCTGTAGCTGCCGAACATCAGCGGGCGCTTTTTCAGCAGGCGGTTGCTCAGCTTTTTCATCGACCAGAGCCAGACAAAACGCAGCATCAGCAGCGCCATATAGATCAGCACCACATCGGCGAACAGTTGCCAGGTCGGGATGGTCGGGTCGTTTTCCACCATCAGGATCGAGGTTTCCAGAATGCCCGGCAGTTGCAGGCCGAGCATAATGAACACCATGCCGTTGAACACAAACTCCAGCATCGACCAGACGCCGTTGGCGCGCAGCCGCATTGCCAGCGGCGCATTGCGGATCACGCCGGACTGGCTGATGGTCATCCCGGCGGCGACGGCGGCCAGAATGCCGGAGACGCCGATATGCTCGGCGATCAGGTAGGACGCGAACGGCAGCAGCAGCAGGAACACCGTCTGCGTGGCCGGGTCATCCCCGCTCCAGCGGCTCATGATGCGCAGCGATTTACTGTAGAGCCAGGTCACGGCGACCCCGGCCAGCAGGCCGCCGACCGCCACTTTCAGGAACTCCACCGTCGCGCCGGAGACGGTAAACACCATCGTGCCCATCGCCACCGCAATCGCGAACTTCAGCGACACCAGGCCGGAGGCGTCATTCATCAGCGCCTCACCCTCCAGCACGCCCATGATCGATTTCGGGATGCGCCCCTTGCCGACAATGCCGGAGAGCGCCACCGCATCGGTCGGCGACAGCACCGCCGCCAGCGCGAACGCCGCCACCAGCGGGATGTTCGGCACCATCAGGTAGATCAGGTAACCGATGCCGACCACCGTCAGCAGCACCAGCATCAGTGCCAGCCCCAGCACCTCGCGGCCGTGGTGCAGGAACTCACGCATCGGGGTTTTCCAGCCATCGGCAAACAGCAGCGGCGGGATAAACAGCACCAGAAACAGCTCCGGGTCAAAATCGACATGCAGGCCGAAATTCGGCCAGGCCAGCAAGGCACCGACCGCAATCTGCATCAGGGGGAGTGGGATCTGGAAGGGTAACATTCTGGTCACGACACCCGAGAGTGACACCACCAGAATTAAAATGAGGATTGTAAAAAAGATTTCCATGCGTTCCTTGGGCTCTTGTCATTATCACTTTCAGCCGGGCGCAGGCGGCCCGGCATTCGCAGGGGTGATAGTAGACCAGAACCGCCGGGCTGTTAAACCCGTGCGTGCGCTTTGGCCGAATGTGCCGCCGGAGAGGAAATCACAGGCATAAAAAAAGGGAGCCGGTGGGCTCCCCTGGGTGTGGCGGCGGCGTCAGATCGCCCAGCCACCGGCGTAAAACGCGGCCAGCAATACGGCGATGATCACCGTGCCGGCGTTCAGTTTGCGCCATTCACCGGCCACCACGCGGCCAATCACCAGCGCGCCGAAGCCGAGCATAATGCCGGTGACGATGTTGCAGGTCAGCACGATAAACACCGCGCACAGCAGGCCGGACATCGCGTCCACAAAGTCGGTGAAGTCCAGCTTGGTGACGTTGCTCAGCATCAGCAGGCCGACATACATCAGCGCCGGGGCCGTTGCGTAGCCCGGCACCAGATAGGAGAGCGGCGACAGGAACAGGATCAGCAGGAACAGCACGCCCACCACCGCCGCCGTCAGGCCGGTTTTGCCGCCGGCGGCCGTGCCGGCAGCGGATTCGATGTACACCGCCGCCGGGGCAACGCCCACCAGCCCGGCCACCATGCTGCTCACGGAGTCAGAGGTCAGCGCTTTGCCGCCGTTGATGATCTGCCCCTGCTTGTCCAGCAGGTTCGCCTGCCCGGCCACCGCACGGATGGTGCCGGTGGCGTCAAACACGGCGGTCATCACCAGCGCCAGCACGCTCGGCAGCACCACCGGCTTCAGCGCGCCCATGATGTCGAGGCTGAACATGGAGGAGTTGCCGTTGGCATCCGTCAGGGACGGCATGGCAAACAGGCCCTGGTATTTCACCGCCGGGTCGAAAATCAGCCCGATCACCGACAGCGCCACAATCACCAGCAGGATGCCGCCCGGTACCCGGCGCTTTTCCAGCCCGATGGTGGCCGCCAGGCCGATAAGCGTCATCAGCACCGGGAACGAGGTGAAATCACCCAGCGCCACCGGCAGGCCGTCGATCGGGTTTTTCACCACCAGCCCGACGCCGTTGGCGGCGATCAGCAGCAGGAACAGGCCGATACCGATGCCGGTACCGTGCGCCACGCCCATCGGCAGGTTACGCAGGATCCAGGCGCGGATGCCGGTCACGGAGATCAGGGTAAACAGCAGGCCCATCAGGAACACCGCACCCAGCGCCACCGGCACGCTGATGTGCTGGCCCAGCACCAGGCTGAACGCGGTAAAGGCGGTCAGCGAGATGGCGCAGCCGATGGCCATCGGCAGATTGGCCCACAGCCCCATCAGCAGCGAGCCGATGCCCGCCACCAGACAGGTGCCGACGAACACCGCCGCCGGCGGGAAGCCCGCTTTGCCCAACATGCCCGGCACCACAATGACGGAGTACACCATCGCCAGGAATGTGGTCAGCCCGGCGACCACCTCTTGCCGCACGGAGCTGCCGCGGGCGCTGATTTTGAAAAATGCATCCAGCGGGCCGGTCGGCTGAACCTTGCCGCCCGCTTGGGTGTTATTGCTAGACATGCTGATGTCCTCTGAAGGTGATCCTGGAATGTCGGTGCGTAGTGTCGTTAAGGCGTCGTGTCCGTCCGTTTACTTCCCTGGCACCGCGTTTTCTGTAAGAGAGGCCAGAAAACAAGGCAAACGATTAACTCTGTACCCGCCTGACGTTATTAAAATGGGCGATCAATAAAAAGCAAACGATTATCCGGTGTCACAGCAGGCTTTTTCAACTCTGAATCACGACATTTTCGCGTTGTTTGCGCATTAAAGCGGCAGGAAGGAAAATGCGAGCCGCATCACATCTTATTCAGGGCAGAAAAAGAGCGGAAAGCGCGGAAATTTACCGCGTCTGTTGCGCAACTCCGCTGCCCCACCGGCCCTTGTGCCGGGTAAAACAAGGTTTCATTATTTTTGTGATGGCAATCACAAAACTATTGATCTGGTGAATTCTTCAGCGTACCCTTTTCTTGTGACACACATCACATTTCATCGCGCTTGCGCGCCATTTCCCGACAACCGGAGGCCCCTTATGAAAACGTCTTTGACTTTGACATCCGGCGACACCGCCCGCGCCCCTGCGCCTGCGGTGACACGCCCGACGTTGCGCCGTAAAAGCCTGCTGTGGGTGAACAGCCTGCTGCAAAAGCTCGGCCAGGATTTCGTCGGTGCCGGGAAAAGAATGTATTGAGCGCAGGCGGTTTTGCCGCCGCTCAGCCGGCGATCTGGTAAGGCCCGCCCTGTTTCAGCGCCTGCTGGTACGCGGGCCGCGCCTGCACTTTCTTCAGCCAGCCGCTGAGGTGCGGGCAGCCTGACAGCCCGCCCCGGGCGTTCAGCCCCTCCACCGGGAAACTCATCTGAATATCCGCTGCACTGAAATCCGCCCCGGCAAACCAGGCATTTTCCGCCAGATGGTTTTCGAGATACCCGCGGTGGGTGGCGAGCTGCTTGTCCAGGTAGGCTTTCTGCACCCCTTTGCCGATCGCCCCGGCAATCGGCCGCGCCAGCAGCGGCACCGGCGGCTTGCCCAGGCGGCTGAAGATCAGTTTCATCACCAGCAACGGCATCAGTGAACCTTCGGCATAGTGCAGCCAGTAGCGGAAACTCTGGCGCGCAAAATGATCGGTGGGTTTCAGCAGCCCCTGCGCATCGTAGGTTTCCTGCAAATATTCAATGATTGCGCCGGACTCCGCCAGCGTCAGGTCATTGTCGGTCAGCACCGGCGATTTCCCCAGCGGGTGCACTTTCTTCAACGCCTCCGGCGCCAGCATGGTATGGGGGTCGCGCTGGTAGCGTTCGATCTGGTACGGCACCCCCAGCTCCTCCAGCATCCACAAAATACGTTGTGAACGAGAGTTATTGAGGTGGTGAACGGTGATCATGCCTCGCTCCTTTTGTTGCAGTAATGTACGTTAATTCAAAGGATAGCGTTCTCCCTCTCCCCGCGCCCGCCTTTATTCATCGCGGTTAAAGCCAAATAGACCGCCGAATATCATCTAAACTTGGCTTATCAATGATAAATAATGTTTTTATTTTATACTTTCTCCATGTTGAGCAATAGAACGGTTACGGCTGTTTAACGTTGGTGAAAAAGTCGCTAATATCGCTGCACCAGTTTGAAATATCACATAATTAAACTTAACCAAAATCGCCGCCGGCCGCGTGGCTAACCCCCTCATTGTTAAGGTTATGTGATGTTTAATCCTTTTCCCGGCGATCGCCTGACCGATATTGCGCTGCAATAACGGGGCGGGGGTTGCCCTTAGCCCTGTTATGTGGAGAGCAAGTTATGCTTGCCAGCAGTTACAACGATGTTTTGGTGCTGTTTTCATTCATCGTGGCCATTCTTGCGTCCTATACCGCGTTGGATATGGTGGGGCGCGTCACCACGACCGATCGCACGGCCTCCCGCTGGTGGCTGGGCGGCGGTTCCGTCGCGATGGGCATCGGCATCTGGTCGATGCATTTCATCGGGATGCTGGCGTTCAGCCTGCCGGTTTCCATCAGTTATGACCCGCTGATCACCGGCTTGTCGATGCTGATTGCCATCGCGTCGTCGCTGTTTGCACTCTGGTTTGTCACCGCCGCCGCGCTGACCCTGCCCCGGCTGGTGGCCGGATCGCTGATTCTGGGCTGCGGCATCGCCGGGATGCACTACACCGGCATGGCGGCGATGAGCGTGATGCCGGGCATGAATTACGATCCGCGCTGGGTGCTGCTCTCGGTGGTGATTGCGGTGCTGGCCTCGGCGGCCGCGCTGTGGATGGCGTTCCGCCTGCGCACCCAGATCAACAACGTGAAATTGCTGCGCGCGCTGGCGGCGATCGTCATGGGCGTGGCGATTGTCGGGATGCACTACACCGGCATGGCGGCCGCGCACTTCCACATGATGGGTAACATGGCGCACCACCACAGCGGGGTGAACACCAACTGGCTGGCCGTGGTAGTGATTGTGTTTACGCTGGCGGTGCTGGCGATCACCCTGGTGGTATCGGTGCTGGATGCGCGCCTGCAGGCGCGCACGGCGATTCTGGCGCAGTCCCTCGAACAGGCCAACCGTGAGCTGATGCAACTGGCGCTGCATGACAACCTGACCAAGCTGCCGAACCGGCTGCTGCTGGAGGACCGCATCCAGCAGGCGTTGCAGAAAGCGGAGCACGAAGGCGAGCTGTTTGCCGTGCTGTTTATGGATCTGGACGGGTTCAAAGCGGTGAATGACGCCTACGGCCACCACATCGGCGACCAGTTGCTGATCGCCGTGACCCACCGTATCCAGGGCAGCCTGCGTGCGCAGGACACCCTGGCGCGCCTCGGCGGCGATGAGTTTGTGGTGCTGATGGAGATCCGTGACCCGGCCGACGCCGCGACGCTGGCCGCCCAGCTGGTGATGCTGATTGAGCAGCCGTTCAATGTGTCGCGCTACGAGCTGCTGGTCTCAGTCAGCATCGGCATCGCCGTTTACCCCAGCGACGGCATCACCGAACGGGAACTGATGCTGAACGCCGACGCAGCGATGTACCACACCAAAAATTCCGGCCGTAACGGCCACAGCTTCTTCCAGAAATCGATGAATGTGAATGCGCAGGAGCAGCTGCAACTGATGCATGACCTGCGGCTGGCGATTGAGCGCAACGAACTGCGCCTGCACTACCAGCCGAAATTCACGGCGCCGTCCGGCCCGGTGTGCGGGTTTGAGGCGCTGGTGCGCTGGGAGCGCCCCGGCAGCGGGATGCTCAGCCCGGCGGTGTTCCTGCCGCTGGCGGAAAAAACCGGGCTTATCCTGCCGATGGGTGAATGGGTGCTGAACGAGGCGTGCCGCCAGCTCAGCGAATGGCACCGCCAGGGACATGCGGAGTGGAGCATTGCGGTGAACCTGTCGGCATTGCAGTTTGAACAGCCGGATCTGGTGGAAAAAGTGGTCAGCATCATTACCCGCCACCAGATCCCGGCCGAAAAACTCACGCTGGAGGTGACGGAAACCACCGCCATGCTCAACCCGGACGTCAGCGTGGCGATCCTGGACGAGCTGACCAGCCTGGGGGTGAAAGCGTCGATTGATGATTTCGGTACCGGCTACTCCAGCCTGCTCTACCTGAAGCGCCTGCCGGCCAGCGAGCTGAAGATCGACCGGGCGTTTATCAACGATCTGACCACCAACAACGAGGATGCCAGCATCGTCTCCGCGATTATTGCACTCGGCCAGACGCTGAACCTGAAAGTGGTGGCCGAAGGGGTCGAGACGGTGGAACAGCAGGCGTTCCTCAGCCGCCTGGGCTGCGACACCCTCCAGGGCTTCCTGCTCGGCCGCCCGATGACCCCGGCACAGATTGGCGACCGCATCAGCAGCGACTGGCCCGGCCATGTGATCCCGGCGACCGAGCTTGCGGCAACGCCGGTGGCAGACAGCGTAAAATAGCGCCACAGGCGTGTTCAGCCCACAGACATCAGGCCACCGGAAGGTGGCCTGATTTACAAACGTTTTTTTAAAAACACATAGAAAAATCACCCTAAAGTGTACTCTTGTGAGAGTCATGACTCATTGGGCAATCACATCTTCTATCCGCTTTTTCAACTCATCAGCACCAAACTCAGAAGGATGACGGTCGCTATCAGGATTGTATTGATCTGCCAGACAGAAAATTGTAGATAACTTTTCACTCAATGCAGGATCATCCTGAAGCAGCAAACCATTATTACCTTCCCGTTTCCACATCGCCTGATAGGGATCAGCAAAGCTATCGGCAGATATTTCCCCAGATACAAAACGTTTAGCAAATTTCAGCAGTTCATGGCTCATAAGGTTCGTTTCCCTCTTCCTAACGGCAATGCTCACAAAATGTATATGGTTTATTTCAGGACTCTTGCAGCACCAGAAATGTTTAATTAAGCGGTGAGACGTGAAAATATCTCTCAATCAACTGGTTTTAAAGAGGGGTTTGTCATTTGCCTGACGCCATGCCTTAATCTGATCAACGATACCTTTTGATGTGATGTCTGGATCTTCAGGGTAGAAAATCAAGTCTGTTGACTCTGGGTGCTCACTCACGATGTCAAAATTAGTAATAAGCGCATCCTGATATTTTTCGCCACCCTCAGCACTACAAATGGTTTCGACCAAGGCTAAAAATTCAGCTTCGGTATAATCCTCAAATTTATGTCTTAACTGAAAAGTACCCATTTTAATATTTCCTCTATGACAACGCGCCATGATGTTACAGCGGGGGCGCTGCCCAGTGCCTGATTTTACGGCCCCTCTCGCACCTTTCCCCGCCCCCTGCTGCCCCTGCCCCATGGTCTATAGTCTCTACTTACCCCCCGCCCTGACTGGAGGCAGTATGAGTGATGAGCAGACGTTCCCTTATGAGAACCGCGGCCCGGCGACGGCCATCGGCCATGCGTTACCGGCGGCCGCTGCGCCGTTGCCGCCGTCCGGCATCGACAGCGGCCAGGTGAACGGTGACCAGGTGACTTTCCCGGACTGGAAAGGGGCGGCCGATACCCCGGAGCCGTCGCCGCCGGTCGCCCTGCCGCCTGATGAGCGGGTCGGGTTCGCAGTGGTCGGGCTGGGGCGGCTGACGCTGAACCAGATTTTGCCGGCGCTGCACCGCGCTAAAAATGCCCACCCGGTGGCGCTGGTCTCCGGCCACCGGGAGAAAGCGGAGACGGTGGCCGCGCAGTACGGCATCAGCCCGGACGCGATCTACAGCTATGACGAGATGCACAAGATGGCCGACAACCCGGCGATTCAGGCGGTGTATATTGTCACGCCCAACGGGTTACACCGCGACCATGTGCTGGCCGCAGCCGCCGCCGGAAAACATGTGCTGTGTGAAAAACCGATGGCGAATACCTCCGCCGAAGCGCAGCAGATGATTGATGCCTGCCGGGATGCCGGGGTAAAGCTGATGATCGCCTACCGCTGCCAGTTTGACGCCTTCAATAAAGAGGCGGCGCGGCTGGTGCAGTCCGGCGAGCTGGGGCGGCCGCGCATCATTGAGGCGACCAACGTGCAGATGATGGGGCCGGACGGCCAGTGGCGCTTCAAAGGCGGGTTGGCGGGCGGCGGCGCACTGCCGGACATCGGCCTCTATTGCCTCAACGGCGTGCGCATGATGCTGGCCGAGAACCCGATCGAGGTGTATGCGCAGGCGGTCAACCCCACCGGCGACCCGCGTTACACGGAAGTGGAAGAGACCATCAGCTTTATTCTGCGCTTCCGCTCCGGCGTGATTGCCCACTGTGTCACCAGTTATGGCGCGCATGAGGGCAAAGAGATGACGGTGCGGCTGGAAAACGGCTGGGTGAAACTCGACAACGCCTATGCCTACAGCGGCCAGCGCCTGACGGTGGCGCAACGCAAGGGCGAGGCGCAATCGCTTGAGGAGCGCAAATTGAGTGCCGGGCCGCAGTTTGTGCTGGAGATTGAGCACTTTGCCAACTGCGTGCGCAACGGCAGCGCGCCGCGTACGCCCGGCGAAGAGGGCTTGCAGGATCAGGTGTTTATCGAGGCGATCTACCGCTCGGCGCAGGAGGGGCGGCCGGTCACGCTGGAGCGCAACGATCTGCACGTCACCGCATCACAGAAACCGTGACGCGCCCTTGACCTTGCCCTAAGGGCAAGGTTTACCGTGGTGGCGGATTCATTCACAGGAGGAAGAGAAGATGCGTAGTTACCGAGCCTGGGCCGCGGGCCTGTTGCTGGCCCCGCTGGTGGCCTGTGCGGCCCCCGGCGGCACGGCAGACCATAACGGCCACAGCGGCGCAGTGCCTGACTCTGCGTCCCGGCAGGCGTATGCACGCGGCATGGAGACCATGCACGGCGACATGATGAAGGCGATCCAGTCTGACGACCCGGACATCGCCTTTGCGCAAGGGATGATTGCCCACCACCAAGGCGCCATCGACATGGCAAAAACTGAACTGAAATATGGCAAAGACCCGGCGATGCGCAAACTGGCGCAGGAGATCATCGCCGCGCAACAGCCGGAGATAGACCGGATGCAGCGCTGGCTTGCGCAACACCCCGCCCACTGAGCCGGTTGCGCATCAGGCCGGCAGCGGTTCCGGCTTGATGCGCATCGCACTCACCACCCCGATCATCAGGCAGGCGATGCCGCACAGCGTCAGCAACGGCGGCCAGCTCTGGCGCAGCAGGAAGGTATAAGCCAGCCCGGCCAGGATCTCGAACACGATTAACGGCCCGACCAGCACCGTCGGCAGCCGCTGGCTCGCCTCACTCCAGCAGAGCGTGCCCAGCCAGGAACAGAACAGGCCAATCGCCGCCATCAGCGCAATAAACAGCCCCGGCCGCGGGCCGAACGGCAGCGGGAATGGGTCATGCGTCAGCGTCATCTGCCCGCAGGCCAGCGCGTAGGCCACCAGCGCCATCGGCAGCACCGCCAGCCCCTGCGCGGTGGCCCAGGTGCCGGCGCGGTGTTGCGGGTGTGACCGCATCCAGCGGGCATTGCGCAACGGGTACCACGTCCAGCAGACCAGTGCCACCAGCGCCAGCCCGATGCCGCTCAGGTAGCGCCCGATGTTTTGCGGGCCGCCGTCACCGCGCAGCTCCGCGATATTCACCAGACACAGCCCGGTGCCGATCAGCAGCAGCGACGGCAACAGCCGGTGCCACGCCAGCCGCCCCTCATGCCGCCCGTACAGCAGGTTGGCGGAGACCGCGATCACCACCGGCAGGGTGCCGATAATCATGGTGGAAATGGGGGCGCCGGTGCGCTGGATCGCCCCTGCCAGGCAGACGTAATAGAGCAGGTTGCCCACCGCGCTGAGTTTGCATGCCTCTTTCCAGTCGCTGCGCGTCAGTTGCCGCACCCGGCGGCGGTCAACCCACGCCAGCGGCAACGCAATCAGCCCGAACGCCACATAGCGCCCGGCTGACTGCAACATCGCCGGGTACTCCGGCACCACCACCGGGCCGACAAAAATCAGCCCCCACATCAGCCCTGCGGCCAGGGCAAACAGCACACCTGCCATCATAATCTTTACGGTTCCTGCGTGAAAAACCCTACCTTAACGCAGGCCACGCGGCCGGTATTGTAGCAGCTTGCGCATTGGCGTCAGCGGCGCATCACCGCCCGCTGGTAGCGCACCGGGGTGACGCCATAACGGGTGGCGAAGGCGCGGGTCAGGTGCGCCTGATCGGTCAGGCCGACGTCGGCGGCCACCTGCGCCGCACTGACGCCTGCGGCCAGCAGCAGCTTGGCGCGGTAGAGGCGGATCGCCATCAGCATCTGGTGCGGCGTCACGTGGAAATGCGCCTTGAACTGGCGCTGGAAATGGTAAGGGCTGAGCGCGGCCTCGGCCGCCAGCTCCGCCAGTGTCAGGGGTTCGGCAAAGCGGGCGTGCAGGCAGGCTTTCACCCGGTCAAACCGGTGCGCCGCATCCGGCGGCGGGGGCAGCGGCCGCCGGGCGTGCGGGCGGAGCAGATCCACCAGTGACAGCATCAGGCCGTCAGCCGCCAGCGCATCGTTGCTCTGCCAGAGCGCCGCCAGCGTCATCGCCAGCTGTTGCGCGGTGCGCGGATCGCGCCGCACCGCCTCATGGCTGAACCACCAGCCCGGCTCGCCGGAGAGCGTTGCCAACGTCGCCGGGTCGATGTAGATCATGCGGTAGCGCCAGCCCTCGTCGGTTTCCGCCTGGCCGGTGTGCAGCTCGTCCGGGTTCATCAGCACCAGCGACCCCGGCCCCGCCACATGCTGCACGCCGCGGTAGCGGAAACGCTCTGCGCCCGCCTCGATCGTGCCGATGCCGAACGCCTCGTGGGTGTGCGGCTCAAACACATGGCGGCTGATGTGCGCGCGGTACAGCTCCACCCCCGGCAACCCGGAAAGCTGCCGGAACTGCGCCTGGTCGGTTTCACACTCAAACTGCTCTGGTACGCCCTGCACGCCCGCCTCCCCTGTTCTGCACCCTGATTATACGTTAGCTGAATTTGGCTCCGCCGGACACAGCCCCGCCTTGATCAGGCAGTCACGCAACACATTAAACGCCGGCAGCATCGCGCTCTCCTCCACGCAGGCAAAGCCCAGCAGCAGCCCGCGCCGTGACTGGCGATGCATAAAATATTGTGACAGCGGCCGCACGCTGACGCCGCGCCGCAGGGCATGGGAGGCGATTTTCACATCGTCACAGCCGTTCGGCAGCACCAGCACCAGGTGCAGCCCGGCGTCGTGGTCATACTCATGCAGGAACTCCGGCCCCAGGTAGCGGGTAATCAGTGACACCAGATAGGCGCGGCGGCGGCCATACAGCAGGCGCATCCGGCGGATGTGGGCGTTGTAGTGCCCTTCGCGCATAAACTGCGCCAGCGCGGTCTGGATCAGGAAATGCCCGCCGCGGAACAACTCGGCGCAGGCCAGTTTCATTGCCGGTGCCAGCGGTTTCGGCAACACCATGTAGCCGATGCGCAACGCCGGGTAGAGCGTTTTGCTGAAAGTGCCGAGGTAGATAACCGGCGCATCCGGCTCCAGCCCCTGCAACGCCGGGATCGGGTTGCCGGCGAAACGGAATTCGCTGTCGTAGTCATCCTCAATGATCCAGCTTCCCTGCTCCCGCGCCAGCGCCAGCAACTGTTTGCGGCGCGGCAGGCTCATCACCGCGCCGAGCGGGTACTGGTGCGACGGCGTGACGAAAATCAGTTTCGGCGACGCCCCTTTGCCGCCCGCCAGCGGCACCAGGCCATGCTGGTCGACCCGCACCGGCAGGATGTCCGCCCCGTTGATGCGCAAAACGTTGCGCGCCCCCCAGTAGCCCGGCTCCTCGAACCAGACGCGATCCCCCGGATCGCAGAGCATTTTGGCGATCAGATCCATCGCCTGATGGGTGCCCTCGGTGATCAGGATCTGATCCACATCGCACTGCACCGATCGCGTGACGCGCAAATACTCCACCAGCGCCTGTTGCAGATCATAGCTGCCGCCCTGGTGGCTGTAAGTCAGGTGATGGTGCAGCGGATCGCGATTGATCCGCCGCTGGATGGCGCTGAACAGCGCGTGCGGGAACTCGCGCACATCCGGCACGCCGGGCACAAACGCGCCCCACTGGTGCGGCGAGGCGTTGGCGTAACCCATCAGTTTGCTGCCGCGCCGCGACAGCGCCACCTCATCCACATAGCGGTGCGGGCTGCCGGGCTGCCCGGCGGTGGCGGTCAGGTAGCTGTCCGGCAGGATCTCCGCCACGGAGGTGCCGCTGCCGGTCTTCGCCTGCAAATAGCCTTCTGCCTGCAACTGCTCATAGGCATAAAGCACGGTGTTGCGTGATACCCCCAGCTCCCGCGCCAGGTCACGCGTGGCGGGCAGGCGGCTGCCGGGCGGGATGCTGCCGTCCGCCATTGCCGTGCGCAGGCACTGGCAGACCCGCAGCCGCAACTGGCCGCCGGTGGTCTGCTGCAACCGCTGTAAAAGCAGATCTGCGTGTAAAGATCGCAATTGGCTCCCTCCGTTTTCCGTAAGTGGCTCTCGCTTGATGTTAATAGACCCTGTTAATAATTAACAACATTGATGCACGTTATTTCGGCGGCCCGCCCGCCCCTGGAGAACACCATGAAACATCAGCAACTTAACGAACGCAAAGCCGCTGCCACCCCACGTGGCGTGGGGGTCATGTGTAACTTTTTTGTAAACCGCGCGGAGAATGCCACGCTGTGGGATGAAGAGGGCAATCAGTGGATCGATTTCGCGGCGGGCATTGCGGTGCTGAACACCGGCCACCGCCACCCGAAAATCATCGCCGCAGTAGAGAAACAGTTGCAGGCGTTCACCCACACCGCCTATCAGGTGGTGCCGTATGAGAGCTATGTCGCGCTGGCAGAGCGCCTGAATGCGCTGGCCCCGGTTGACGGCCCGGCCAAAACCACCTTCTTCACCACCGGTGCGGAAGCGGTGGAAAACGCGGTGAAAATTGCCCGCGCCCACACCGGCCGCCCCGGCGTGATCGCCTTCACTGCCGCCTTCCACGGCCGCACCATGATGACCATGGCGATGACCGGCAAAGTCGCTCCCTACAAGCGTGATTTCGGCCCGATGCCGCCGTCCGTGTTCCATGCCCGTTTCCCAAGCGAGCAGCACGGCGTCAGCATCGAAGATGCCCTGGCGAGCCTCGACCAGCTGTTCAGCTGTGACATCGCGCCCGATCAGGTGGCGGCGATTATTCTGGAGCCGGTACAGGGCGAAGGCGGTTTCCGCCCGGTGCCTGCCGCGTTCCTGCGTGAATTGCGCACCCTGTGTGACCAGCACGGCATCCTGCTGATCGCCGATGAGGTGCAGAGCGGTTTTGCCCGTACCGGCAAGCTGTTTGCGATGGAGCACTTCCCGGAGGTGAAAGCGGATCTGATCACCATGGCGAAAAGCCTGGCGGGCGGCCTGCCGCTTTCCGGCGTCTGTGGCCGTGCTGAGGTGATGGACGCCCCGGCCCCCGGCGGGCTGGGCGGCACCTACGCCGGGAACCCGCTGGCGATCGCCTCCGCCCATGCGGTGCTGGATGTGATTCAGGAAGAGAACCTGTGTGAACGTGCTGAACACCTTGGCCAGCACCTGCGTGAGGTGCTGGGCCTGGCGCAACAGCAGAACCCGGCGATTGCCGACATCCGCGGCCTTGGCTCAATGATTGCGGTGGAGTTCTGCGACCCGGCCACCGGCGCACCGGACAAGGCGCTGTGCGCCGCCATCCAGCAACGCGCGATGGAGGCCGGTTTGCTGCTGCTCTCCTGCGGCCAGCACGGCAACGTGATCCGTTTCCTTTACCCGCTGACCATCCCTGACGCCCAGTTCCAGCAGGCGATGGAGATCCTCAGCCACTCCCTGACCGCACGTTGAGGCCCGCATGAGCACATTACCCCCGTTACTCGACCATCCGCTGGTTCGCCGGCCGGACGCCGGCCAGCCGACCCCGGCCGGGTTTATTGACGTCACCGACCCGTCACGCGGCAGCGTGATCGCCTGGGTCAAACAGCAGGACGCCGACGATGTGGCCGCGGCGATCCAGCGTGCCGAACAGGCGCAAAAAGCGTGGAAAGCGCAGACCGCGCTGGCGCGGGCGGACATTTTGCTGGCCTGGTATCACTTGATTCTCGCCGAGCGTGACGCGCTGGCGGAGATCCTCACCGCCGAGCAGGGCAAACCGCTGGCCGAAGCGCGCGGCGAAATTACCTATGCCGCCTCGTTTATCCGCTGGTTTGCCGAAGAGGCACGCCGGGTGCAGGGTGACGTGCTCACCCCGCCGCAGGCGCATCAGCGCCTTCTGGTATTGAAACAGCCGATTGGGGTCTGTGCCGCCATCACGCCGTGGAATTTCCCGGCGGCGATGATCACCCGGAAGGCCGCCCCGGCGCTGGCTGCCGGTTGCGCCATGATCGTCAAACCGGCGGAACAGACACCGCTCACCGCCTTTGCGCTGGAGAACCTGGCGCGCCGCGCCGGGCTGCCGCCAGATCTGCTTATCCATGTGCAGGGGGATGCCGTGGCGGTCGGCAAAACGCTCTGCGCCAGCCCGGTCATCCGCAAGCTGAGCTTTACCGGTTCCACCGACGTGGGCCGCCTGCTGATGGCGCAATGCGCGCCGACGATTAAAAAGCTGTCGCTGGAGCTGGGCGGCAACGCACCGTTCCTGGTGTTTGACGACGCCGACCCGGCCGCCGCGGTGCAGGGCATTATGGCGAGCAAATTCCGCAACAGCGGCCAGACCTGCGTCTGCGCCAACCGCATCTATGTGCAGCGCGGCATCTACCCGGAGATTGTGCGCCACCTGACTGACGCCGTGGCGCAGTTGCAGGTGGGGGATGGCCGTGACGCCGCAAGCAACCAGGGGCCGCTGATTGACGATGCCGCCGTCGCCAAGGTGCAGCAGCATATTGATGATGCGTGCAGCCAGGGCGCGACGCTGGTGACCGGCGGCAAACTCCACGCGCTCGGCGGCACCTTCTTCCAGCCGACGATCCTCACCGGTGTGACGCCCTCCATGCGTGTCGCCCACGAGGAGACCTTTGGCCCGCTGGCGGCACTGATCCCGTTTGATACCGAAGAGGAGGTGGTGCGCTACGCCAACGACAGCGAGTTCGGCCTCGCCGCGTATTTCTACACCCGTGACGCCAACCGCCAGTGGCGGGTCAGCGAAGCGCTGGAGAGCGGCATGGTCGGGATCAATACCGGGGCCATCTCCAATGAAGTCGCGCCGTTCGGCGGGGTGAAGCAGTCCGGGCTCGGCCGTGAAGGCTCGCGCTACGGGCTGGAGGAGTACCTCGAACTGAAATACCTCTGCTTTGACACCAGCCGGTAAATCGCCCATTGCCGGGCGCGCCGCGCCCGGTTCCGGCAGGCAGTGATTCACCGCACGACGCCATTAACCACATCACGACATTTTCCTGTTTGCGTGTACGGCACAAACAGGAAAGTAAGGGAAGCTTATGAGTCAACACGCCAGTGAATTGAATACCAACCTGAAATCCCGCCATATCACCATGCTGTCCATCGGCGGCGTGATCGGTGCCGGCCTGTTTGTCGGCTCCGGCAGCGCCGTGGCCCTGGCCGGCCCGGCGGCCCTGATCGCCTACGCCATCGCCGGGCTGCTGGTGGTGCTGATTATGCGGATGCTGGGCGAGATGGCCGCCGCCTCGCCGGACAGCGGCTCTTTCTCCACTTACGCGGATCGCGCCATCGGCAAGTGGGCCGGGTACACCATCGGCTGGCTCTACTGGTGGTTCTGGGTGCTGGTTATCCCGCTGGAAGCCAACGTCGCCGCCACCATTCTGCACAGCTGGGTAGACGGCGTGCCGGTCTGGCTGTTCTCGCTGCTGATCACCCTGGCGCTGACCGGCAGTAACCTGCTGAACGTGAAAAATTACGGCGAATTTGAATTCTGGTTCGCGCTGACCAAGGTGATCGCCATTCTGGCCTTTATCGCCCTGGGTACGCTGGCGCTGATCGGCGTGCTGCCGAAAGGCGAACATGCCGGGCTGTCACTGATGTGGAGCCAGGGCGGCTTTATGCCGCACGGCATCGGCGCGGTGCTGGCGGCGGTGCTGATCACCATGTTCTCCTTTATGGGCACCGAGATCGTCACCATCGCCGCGGCCGAAACCGACTCCCCGGCGGAGCATGTGGTGCGCTCTACCCGCTCGGTAATTGGCCGCATCACCGTGTTCTACCTCGGCTCGATCTTTATGGTCGTTACGCTGGTGCCGTGGAACAGCCACGACCTGACCACCCTCGGCTCTTACCAGTCGGTGCTGGAGTCGCTGCATATCCCGTATGCCAAGCCGATCATGGACGGCATCATCCTGCTGGCGGTGTGCAGTTGCCTGAACTCCGCGCTCTATACCGCCTCCCGGATGCTCTATTCCCTGAGCAAACGCGGCGACGCCCCGGCGGCCGCCCGCAAGACCAACAAAGTGAAAACCCCGTACATGGCGGTGATGCTCTCCACCATCGCGGCGTTTTTGACAGTTATCGCCAACTATTATGCGCCGAAAAACGTGTTCGATTTCCTGATCGCCAGCACCGGCTGCATTGCCCTGCTGGTCTATCTGGTGATTGCGGTGTCGCAGTTGCGGATGCGCACCCAACTGCGTAAATCACAGATGCCGATCCGCATGTGGGGCTACCCGTGGATCACGCTGGCGGTGATTGCATTTATCGTGGTGATGCTGGTCTGCATGTTGTTTATGCCTGACCAGCGCGGGCAGGTGCTCGCCACCCTGATCCTCGCCGCCGTGGTAGTCACCAGCTCGTTCTGGGTGCACCGCAAAAAACGCGAGGCACGCGCCCCGGCCGCACAGATGGAAAAAAGCATCGGCTGATGCAGAAGCAGCGAGCAGTTAATAGACGTAAAAAAGCCATTCCCGGCCGGGAATGGCTTTGAACAGGCGCACGGAGGCGCTTATTTCAGCATATCCTGGGTCACGGTGAACATATCAAACCGCACCTGCGCGCTGACGCCGTTCTCTTCCCGGACTTCCAGCACATCCCCGGCTTTCAATGCAGTGCGGAAGATCGCCGTGGTATTACGCCCCTCCACCACTTTCTTGCCGTAGTAGACCGAACCGCGATCGGTATGCCCCAGGTAAACGTTGTTTTTCCAGACCACAAACTTACGGTTGCGTTGGTCCTCGTTGCTTAACGTCAGTTTCACGGCATTGTCGTCGTTTTTATCAACAAACAATTTAACAGCCTGTTTCTGGGCTTTCGTCGCTTCCGGGAACTTCAGCATATCCTGCGTGACGGTGAATTTCTCCAGGACAACCGGCGGGTTGATCTTGTCATCCTGCTGGATGTCGACCACGTCGCCGGCTTTCAGTCCCCAGTGTAACAGCACCTCGACATCGTCCCCTTTAGCCTGTTTACTGCCGTAGTAGACGGTACCGTTCTCTGTGTGTCCGGCATAGTTGCCGTTCACGAAGACCACGAATTTCTTGGTGGTTTGATCTTCTTTGCTCAGCAACACCTGGATAGAGGGGCCGTTATACGCCGGTGGGATGACGATCTTGAACTCTTTCACCGGCGTCAGGGTTTTGAACGCATCCTGGACAATTTTACCCAGCTCATGGTCAGGCGTATCACCACTGATGTCCCAGACTATCGCACCGCCGTAGCCTTCCCGGTTGATGTAATCGACTTTATTGCGGATCGATTCCGGGTCGTCATAAGTCAGGAACTCTTTTTTCTCCAGGCTATAGAGATACGGCACTTTGGATTCCGTATCCCAATAACGCCCATACTCCTCGCTGGCCGCTTTCTCTTTCAGCACGTACCACGGATGGGTGCCGGTGTTCTGGCCGACATCATCCCAGGTGCCGTGCACGGTGGCGCTGCCGGGCGCGAACAGGCCGGGCAGGCCATTGACGACCTGTATCGGGTCGACGTCGCCCCAGCCGCGGCCGTAATACGGGATGCCCATCAGCAGTTTGGACTTCGGCACCTTCCAGGTATTCACATACTCTTTCATGGCGGAATCGACGTTAAACAGCTGATCCTGATCCTGGGTGTTGGCGTAAAGCGGGGCGTTGTGGCCGGTAACAGGCTCGAACGCGCCGTGGAAGTCATACGCCATCACGTTGACGTTATCCAGCAGCGGCGCGGTCACTGCTGGGTTGGTGTAGGCGATCTTGTTGTGATTGGTGGTCACCGCCGCCGAGAGCGAGTAATAGGTGTCATCCTTCATCCCTTGCTCATCCAGCTTGCTGCGCACGGACTGGATAAGCTTAGTGAAGGCCTCTTTCTCGTTATCCGCATCCGGGTATTCCCAGTCAACGTCAATCCCGTCAAACTCCCACTCCAGCATATAGTCGACCATGCTTTTCGCGAGGGTTTCGATACCTTGCGGGGTGGCGGTTGCCGCTTCAAACGCCCCTTCTTCTGAGTTATTCCAGCCGCCGATGGAGATGACATGGCGGACACCGGCTGCCGCGGTGCGATCATTAAGCTCACGAATTAATCTCGGCCCTTGTTCGGTGTCATGCATCACGACCTGGCCATTTTTTACCACGGCAAAACCATAGTTAATTTGGGTGAGTGTGCTGTAGTCAATTTTATCCGGCGTAAAATTATTATGGGCATCATAAACGCCCCATTCCGGGAAATAACCTGCCACTTTACGCTGCGCGGCGAGTGCGTCTTTCTGTTTTTTCTGGAAATCAATCGCCGCCTGCCCGGTATAAGGCGTAAATTTAAAGGTACCCAATTCCTGAATTTTTATCTCCCCGGCATTTTGCCAGACGTCATTACTGCCCGGTACTTCGCCGGGGTTTACCCACCATTTGCTGGTCCAGTAATAGCCGTTATAACGGACCATGGTACCGGTAGTCGGGTATGATAAAGCCGGGTCATACATTTCTGAATTAATGGCCTTCGTGTCTTTAACCGCCACGACCACCGTTTTATTTCCTGGGAAATCATTTTGTTTTTCATCAGTATAGGCAATCCACCGTTCACCATTGTCATCTGACAGCATCTGGCTGCTGTCTAAACCCGAAATGGTATTGGTGTCGTCATTCGCCACCAGCGTGGCGGCAGAGGAAATAAATGGCGTGCCGGATAATATCACCATTAACGACAGCGCCAGTCTATTTAACTTCATAATAAATGCTCCTTCAGGTTTAATTTATCGCACGGCTCTTATCCCGGTAAAAATACCGGGAGAGTCATTCAAACCGTGATGCATATAAATGCCGTCAGTTTTTACCAATCCCACTAATAAGGAGCAAGAAAATGATTAATAAAAAAATTAACCTTAACATGGATCAAATTATCATATTCCTGTAGCGATGTTTTTTTACAAAAAGGGAACATCGGCAGCAAAAAAACCTAACGGTCTGCCGGGCTGCTTCAGTTTTATTAATATAAATGTCCTGAATGATTTTTTAACGGTACCGCAGTGCGGTGTGATGTCCACCGCCTTCTTTTCACCGGCCTTCCTCCCGGACTGAATAAAAACCGCCCTGCCCCTGCGCCAAAAAAGTTAAACGCTGAAATGATTCTGAACAGATGTATTTTGTTTGTTTTAATGTGTTTTTTTATTATTTAATCTAATAAATATTAAGAATTCTTTTAGGGTGCCGGACGGCAGACATAAAAAAACCCTGCCGAAGCAGGGTTTTTAATGGCCGGATACGCCATGCGCCGGATCAGAACGGGATGTCGTCGTCGAAATCCATCGGCGGTTCGTTGTTCATCGGGGCATTGTTCGAAGAACCGTGGTTCTGCTGCGGGGCCGGACGGGACTGCTGGCCGCCGCTGAACTGGTTGTTCTGCTGCGGCTGCTGAGGCTGGCCCCAACCGCCGTTGTTGCCGCCGGACGCCTGGCCGCCGCCTGCCGGTGCACCGCCGCCCTGACGGCCGCCGAGCATCTGCATGGTGCCGCCCACGTTCACCACCACTTCCGTGGTGTATTTTTCCTGGCCGGACTGGTCCGTCCATTTACGGGTTTGCAGGGAGCCTTCAATGTAGACCTGAGAACCCTTGCGCAGGTATTCACCCGCCACTTCCGCCAGTTTGCCGAACAGCACCACACGGTGCCATTCTGTTTTCTCTTTCTGCTCGCCGGTGGCTTTGTCACGCCAGGATTCAGATGTCGCCAGGGTAATGTTCGCCACAGCGCCGCCGCTCGGCATGTAACGCACTTCCGGATCCTGGCCCAGATTCCCGACAAGAATCACTTTGTTTACGCCTCTGCTGGCCATGTCGACTCTCCACAATGAGTTAATTTTTACGATACTAAACCAATCATTTTAGCACGCCACCGCGCCTGATCATACCTGCGAAGTGTGCCTCAGAATGGGTGACAGTATAAACAATTTTGCGCCGGTATACTGGATATCCATTCAGGTTTTTTTGTGTCATAATTAAACGTTTCGTACTTTCTGTGCCCCTGCTTTTTCTTCCGGTGCTTTGCGGCATCGCGCACCGGAAACCAGTGACCGGCATAGTGAGAGATCGTGTTTAATCCGGGAAATATGAATGGATAAGATCGAAGTTCGGGGTGCACGCACCCATAATCTCAAGAATATCAACCTGATCATCCCGCGCGACAAACTGATCGTTGTCACCGGCCTGTCTGGTTCGGGCAAATCCTCACTGGCTTTTGACACCCTGTACGCCGAAGGGCAGCGCCGCTACGTGGAGTCGCTGTCGGCCTACGCGCGCCAGTTCCTGTCATTGATGGAAAAGCCGGATGTTGACCATATCGAGGGGCTGTCACCGGCGATCTCGATTGAGCAGAAATCCACCTCGCATAACCCGCGCTCGACCGTCGGGACCATTACCGAAATTCATGACTACCTGCGCCTGCTGTTTGCCCGCGTGGGTGAGCCGCGCTGCCCGCAGCATGACGTGCCGCTGGCGGCGCAGACGGTCAGCCAGATGGTGGACAACGTGATCACCCAGCCGGAGGGCCGCCGCCTGATGCTGCTGGCCCCGGTGATTAAAGATCGCAAAGGCGAGCACACCAAAACGCTGGAGAACCTGGCGGCGCAGGGCTACATCCGCGCCCGTATCGACGGCGAAGTGTGTGACCTCTCCGATCCGCCGAAGCTGGAGTTGCAGAAGAAGCACACCATCGAAGTGGTGGTGGACCGCTTCAAAGTGCGTGAGGATCTGGCGCAGCGCCTGGCCGAGTCGTTTGAGACGGCGCTGGAGCTGTCAGGCGGCACCGCGGTGGTGGCGGATATGGATGACGCCAACGCCCCTGAGCTGCTGTTCTCCGCCAACTTCGCCTGCCCGATTTGTGGCTACAGTATGCGTGAGCTGGAACCGCGCCTGTTCTCCTTCAACAACCCGGCCGGCGCCTGCCCGACCTGTGACGGCCTCGGCGTGCAGCAGTTCTTTGACCCGGACCGCGTGGTGCAGAACCCGGAGCTGTCGCTGGCCGGCGGCGCGATCCGCGGCTGGGACCGCCGCAACTTCTACTACTTCCAGATGCTGCGCTCGCTGGCGGATCACTACAAGTTTGATATCGAGGCGCCGTTCGACTCGCTGAGCGCGACGGTGCAGAAGGCGATCCTCAACGGTTCCGGCCGTGAGACCATCGAGTTCAAATACATCAATGACCGGGGCGACACCTCGGTGCGCCGCCATCCGTTTGAAGGCGTGCTGAACAACATGGAACGCCGCTACAAAGAGACGGAATCGTCGGCGGTGCGCGAAGACCTGGCGAAATACATCAGCAACCGCCCCTGCACCACCTGCCACGGCACCCGCCTGCGGGAAGAGGCACGCCATGTGTTTGTGGAGAACACCACGCTGCCGGAGATTTCAGACTTCAGCATCGGCCACGCCATGACCTTCTTCCAGAACATGAAGCTCAGCGGCCAGCGCGCCAAGATCGCGGAAAAAGTGCTGAAAGAGATCGGCGACCGCCTGAAGTTCCTGGTCAACGTCGGCCTGAACTACCTGTCGCTGTCGCGCTCGGCGGAGACGCTCTCCGGCGGCGAGGCGCAGCGTATCCGTCTGGCGAGCCAGATTGGTGCCGGGCTGGTCGGCGTGATGTACGTGCTGGATGAGCCGTCCATCGGCCTGCACCAGCGCGACAATGAACGGCTGCTGGAGACGCTGATCCACCTGCGCGACCTCGGCAACACGGTGATTGTGGTCGAGCACGATGAAGATGCGATCCGCGCCGCGGACCATATCATCGACATCGGCCCCGGTGCCGGGGTGCATGGCGGCCAGGTGGTGGCCGAAGGCACGGCGGCGGACATCATGGCGAATGCCGAGTCCCTGACCGGCCAGTTCCTCAGCGGCGAGCGGGAAATCTCCGTGCCGGTGGAGCGCGTCCCGGCTGACCCGTCACGCGTGCTGAAACTGACGGGTGCGAAGGGCAACAACCTGAAAGATGTCACCCTGACGCTGCCGGTGGGGCTGTTTACCTGCATCACCGGGGTGTCCGGCTCCGGCAAATCGACGCTGATTAACGATACGCTGTTCCCGATTGCCCAGCGCGCGCTGAACGGTGCCACCATCATCGAACCGGCCCCCTACCGTGAGGTGCACGGGCTGGAGCAGTTCGACAAAGTGATCGACATCGACCAGAGCCCGATTGGCCGTACGCCGCGCTCCAACCCGGCCACTTACACCGGCATCTTCACGCCGGTGCGTGAGCTGTTTGCCGGGGTGCCGGAATCCCGTACCCGCGGCTATACGCCGGGGCGGTTCAGCTTTAACGTGCGCGGCGGGCGGTGTGAAGCCTGCCAGGGCGACGGCGTGATCAAGGTGGAGATGCACTTCCTGCCGGACATCTACGTGCCGTGCGACCAGTGCCGCGGCAAGCGCTATAACCGTGAGACGCTGGAGATCCGCTACAAGGGTAAGAGCATCCACGAAGTGCTGGAGATGACCATCGAAGAGGCGCGCGAGTTCTTTGACGCGGTGCCGGCGCTGGCGCGTAAGCTCCAGACGCTGATCGACGTCGGCCTCTCCTACATCCGCCTGGGGCAGTCGGCCACCACGCTCTCCGGCGGTGAGGCGCAGCGCGTGAAACTGGCGCGTGAGCTGTCGAAACGCGGCACCGGGCAGACGCTCTACATTCTGGATGAACCAACCACCGGCCTGCACTTCGCGGACATCGCCCAACTGTTGCAGGTGCTGCATCAGCTGCGCGACCAGGGCAACACCATTGTGGTGATTGAGCACAACCTGGATGTCATTAAAACCGCGGACTGGATCGTCGATCTGGGGCCGGAAGGCGGCAGCGGCGGCGGGGAGATTCTGGTCTCCGGCACGCCGGAAACCGTGTCAGAGTGCGAGGCGTCCCATACCGCCCGATTCCTGAAGCCGATACTGGCGCACCACCAGCAGAAGCAGAGGAAATCTGCCTGATTTGAGGCATTACCAAGCCACGCGATACAGCGTGGCTTTTTTTATCGGTTTATCGCGCATAATCCGGCGAAATCACGGCCTTTTCCTGCCGGGTTGCTACGATCATAGAGAGACAGGACAGCCCTGCTCTTACCCCCCTCACACCGAGTTTTCTGGTTATCAGGAGTCCGGCAATGCGTGAGCAATGGAGTGAGCAACAAGCCAATACGTGGTACCAGCAACAGCGATGGCCCTGCGGGTTTAATTACCTGCCGCGCACGGCCGTGAACTGGACGGAACTCTGGCAAGCTGACACTTTCGATTCGCACACCATCGACCAGGAACTCAGCTGGGCACACGCCATCGGCTATAACCATCTGCGCATCAACCTGCCGTTTATCGTCTGGCAGGCGGACCGTGACGGCCTGCTGGCGCGGATTGACCACTTCCTGACGCTGGCGGCGAACCACCAGATGATGGTGATGCTGACGCTGATGGATGACTGCGGTTTCTCCGGCGATGAGCCGTTCCTCGGCCCGCAAAAAGCGCCGGAACCGGACATCCACAACAGCCAGGCCGCGGCCAGCCCCGGCCGCCGCACAGTGATGAACCGTGAAGGCTGGCCGGACATCGAACGCTATATCCGCGACGTGATCCGCACCTTCCGGGACGACCCGCGCGTGTTTATGTGGGATCTCTACAACGAGCCGGGCAACCGGGCGATTTTCATCGGCCCGGCGGAGGAAGTGCTGTTTGAACAGGAGCTGGAAACGTTCGCGCTGGAGCTGATGCACCAGGTGTTTGACTGGGCGCGCCTCGAAGACCCGACGCAGCCGCTGACGGTGGGGGCGTGGCACCTGCCGCTCAACCCCGGCCAGGCGACGCCGAGCTGGTACCAGCACCCGATTGACGTCGCGGCGGCACAGCGTTCAGACATCATCACCTTCCACGCTTACGTCGATACCCCGGCGCTGTTGCCGATCCTCGGTTACTGGCAGCAGATGCGCCGCCCGGTGATCTGCACCGAGTGGCTGGCACGCCATATCGGCAGCCTGATTGAACAACAGCTCCCGCAGTTCCACGCCCTGCGGGTCGGCTGTTACCAGTGGGGGCTGGTGCGCGGCAAAACCCAGACCTGGCTGCCGTGGCCGTTGATACGCAAAGAGAAGCGCGACGATCCAGCGCTCTGGTTCCACGATGTGCTCGACGAGCAAGGCACCCCGTTCCGCCAGGCGGAGATGGATCTGGTGCATCAGCTGACCGGGCAGGCCGGGCAAAAATAGCCTTTACCGCACCCCGGCAGGCAAGGCCGCCTATACGCCCAGATCGTGCCGCACCGCTTCCGGCAGGCTCTCCACCACCAGTTGGTAGGAGCTGTCGATCAGGAAATAAAACTGGGAATCGGGCAGATCGCCGTCAAGGAACAGGGTGTTCCAGTGGGCTTTGTTCAGGTGCTCGCCGGGCACAATCTCCGGGTGTTTGGCGCGCAACTCTTCGGCCAACTCCGGGCTGGTTTTCAGCGAGATCGCAGGCCGCTCCTGCACTGCGCTCACCATCGCAAACATCATGTCACCGACTTTGATCTGGTTGGCGTTCCATTGGTTATCTACGCTCTGTTCCGCGCCCGGCTTGGACATACAGTAGTCGAGCAGGTCCGAACTGTTCATTGAAAGTCTCCTTGTAAGGTAGCGACGATGCGGCGCTGGCCGCCGTGGTTGCGGTGCTCACCCAGCCAGATGCCCTGCCAGGTGCCCAGCAGCAGTTTCCCGCGCTGCACCGGCAGCGTCAGTGACACGCCCAGCAAGGAGGATTTAATGTGGGCGGGCATATCATCCGGCCCTTCATAATCGTGCTGGTAGTCGGCATTTTCCGGCACCTGCCGCAGGAAATGGTGTTCCATATCGGCACGCACGGTGGGATCACAATTCTCATTTAACGTCAGTGAGGCGGACGTGTGCATAAGCAACAGGTGCAACAGGCCGGTGTCCACTTGCGCTAACCTGTCCAGTTTGCCGGTCACCTCATCGGTGATCAGGTGAAACCCACGCGCTTTGGCGCTCAGGGTCAGGGTTTGCTGATGCCACATACATCCTCCATTTTTCACTCAGTTCCCTAAGTGTGTATCAACTGAGTGAAAGATAAAGGCGGCAGGCGGAATTTATCGGTATGGGAATGTAAAGGCGGGCGGCGTAAACGCCGGAAACAGGCAGGCCGGGCGCGGCCTGCCTCGGGGGGCTTACTGCACGGCGGCGAAGGCGTCAGCAACGCGCTGCACGTTGCCGTGGTTCAGGCCGGCCATGCAGACGCGGCCGCTGGCGATCAGGTAAACGCCGAACTCATTACGCAGGCGATCGACCTGCGCTTCACTGAAGCCGGTGTAACTGAACATGCCGCGTTGCGCCAGCAGGTAGTCGAAGTTGCGCCCCGGCAGGGACGTTTTCAGGCTGGCGACCAGCGTTTTGCGCATCTCCAGGATGCGGGTGCGCATCGCTTCCACTTCTGCCAGCCACTGTGCTTTCAGCCCGGCATCATTCAACACTTTCGCCACCACCTGCGCGCCAAAGTTCGGCGGGCTGGAGTAGTTGCGGCGCACGGTGGCCTTGAGCTGGCCCAGCACGCGGGCCGCGGCGTCATCGCTTTCGCACACCACTGACAGGCCGCCGACGCGCTCGCCGTACAGCGAGAAGATTTTGGAGAAGGAGTTGCTGACCAGGCACGGCAGCCCGGCGCGCGCCATTTCACGGATGGCGTAGGCGTCGTCGTCCATGCCGCCGCCAAAGCCCTGGTAGGCGATGTCGAGGAACGGGATCAGCTCACGCGCTTTGACCAGCGCAATCACCTCGTCCCACTCCGCGTGGGTCAGGTCAGAGCCGGTCGGGTTGTGGCAGCACGGGTGCAGCAGCACGATGCTTTTCGGCGGCAGTTGTTGCAGGCTTTCCAGCATTGCCGGGAGGTTCACGCCCAGGCGTTCCGGGTCATAGTACGGGTAGGTGTGCACGTTGAAGCCCGCGCCCGCGAAGATGGCGATGTGGTTCTCCCAGGTCGGGTCGCTGACCCACACTTCAGATTCAGGGAAATAGCGCTTGAGGAAATCCGCGCCCACTTTCAGCGCGCCGGAGCCGCCCACGGTCTGGATGGTGGCAATACGCCCCTGCGTCAGCATCGGGTGGTCGTCACCAAACAGCAGCGTCTGGATGGCCGAACGGTACGGTGCCAGCCCTTCCATCGGCAGGTAAACAGAGGCACCGTGCGGCGTGGCGGCCAGCACCTTTTCCGCCTGCTCAACGGCCTGCATCTGCGGGATCACACCCTGCTCGTTATAGTAAAGCCCGATGCTCAGGTTAACCTTCTGTTCTCTCGGATCGTGTTTGAAGCTTTCCATCAGCGACAGGATGGGATCACCCGCATAGGCATCAACATTATGGAACACGGTGCTGCACTCCTTGAATAGTCTGGTGTTACTGGGTAAATGGGCGGTGTTACGCGCCTCTGGTTATACGCTGTAGCGGCCGGGGCGATGGTTCATGGCGATGATCAGGTTCAGCAGGAACGCGCCCGCCACCGAGGCCAGCAGCATCGGCAGGCTTACCACAAACAGTGATGCCAGCACGATCACCGCGTCCACGCCCATCTGAAATTTCCCGGCACGGATACCATATTTGTCCTGTAGGAAAAGTGCCAGGATATTTACCCCGCCCAGGCTCGCTTTGTGGCGGAATAACACAATAAACCCGATGCCCATGATCATATTGCCGAACAGCGTGGCGTAAAACGGCTGCAGATGGTCAACGTGGATGAACAGCGGGTGCAGGTCGGAAAACAGGGACACCAGCCCGACCGCGCAGAAGGTTTTCAGGGTGAACTGCCAGCCCATACGGCGGATCGCCAGCCAGTAGAACGGCAGGTTAATCAGGAAAAAGGCGGTGCCGAACGACACGTGGGTCAGGTAGTGCAGCAGGAAGGCCATCCCGGCGGTGCCGCCGGTGAGCGCGCCGGACTGGCGCAGCAGGATCACGCCGAACGAGACCATCAGCGTGCCCATCACAATCGCCAGCACATCTTCCAGCAGGGTATGAGAGAGTTTCTGAGATTCAGGGGTAATCACATTATCCATCGGGTCGGTCACTTCATCAGATAAGGGGGCAGCCAGGCTGCGGACCCCTTTATCCAGCAAAAAACGCGCCAGCTTTAGAGAAAACAGCGCTTGCCGTCCCGGTATTTACCCGGAAGGCCGTTTTCTGCATTTTCCCTTTCGGCAATCTGTTGTTAACTTTCGATATCCTCCGGTAACGTACTTTGCACATTTTCCCTGTCTGGCGCGCAGGTTGCGCAGTGATTACGGTAATGCCACACAAATTTCGCACAACACCCGCTTTTCATGCACCTTTATTGCGCAGCCCCAGCACCAAAAAGGTGCAACGCCGCTTACTGTGGCGGCGTTAATAATCCGTTCTCTTTGAGCCGGTTCAGCACCACGGAGGTCTTGATATGGGCAACACTTTCATGGCTTGAGAGGATTTTGCTGATGAGATCGCTTAAACCGGCTAAATCGGCCACGGCCACCTTCAGCAGGTAATCGGCATCGCCGGTGGTTTTGTAGGCGTCGATAATCGCGTCCACCTCGCCGAGCATGGTGTGGAAACTCGCCACATAGGGCGGCGTGTGGTTAATCAGCCGCACCTCAATCAGCCCAATCATCCCCAGCCCTACCGCTTCCGGGGCCAGCCGCGCATGGTAACCAAGGATCAGCTGCGCCTGCTCCAGGCTGATGCGGCGGCGTGAACACTGCGACGCTGACAGCCCCACCAGCTCGCTCAGCTCCTGGTTGGTCAGCCGCCCATTGCCCTGCAACAGGGTCAGAATTTTCAAATCGAAATCGTCAATGTTGTACATCATCCCGGCCTGTTTTTTGAGTGGTCACACAGCCTACCTGTTTTTACGCACCCGGCGCTGCCTCTTTGACACGCCGCCGAAAAAACGGGCGATCCCACTGAATCACCGCCGCTTTTCCCACATAACTGTGTACCGTCAGTGGGTTTCGCGGCCGGAAGATCGCGCGGGTCGCCCGGTTTCACCAAAAAAAGCCCTTCCACGGGAGGGCGTGGAAGGGCAGCAGAGGTACATTTCTCCCCTTTCAGCCAGGGATATTGTTATTCACCGCCACAAACATAGGCCGTTTGGGAGGATTCCGGATAACCCGTCTGCCCGCCCAGGGCGAGGTTATAGGCGTAGTAGTAATTGAGTTGTGACACATCACTCTCGTTGGTCCAGTAGTCACTGGAGGTATCCCAGTTATAGGCGCTCATATTGCCCCACAGGTTGACCAGGCTGGTCATGTTCCCCAGCGTCGGCAGGCCGCCACTGCTCAGGCACGCCGCCACGGCGGTAGGGTGGTCGCCCTGCGCGCTGGAACCGGCGGTGTAGAACCAGCTGACAAAGGTCCAGTTCTCGGTGACCACCTGCTGGGTCAGGTTATCGGTGATGGTAATGGCCAGGGCGCTGCCGTTGCCGGGGTTGCTGTTAAAGGTGACGTTGCCGTCATTGTCTACGGTCATTGCCGGGTTGTTGCTCGCCCAGCTCAGGTTGCCCGAGCCACCGGCCAGCGTGATATGGAAGCGCGCGCCCGGCCAGGCGATGACCGGCCCCTGCCCGAAGGTTTTGCCGTTGGCATTGCCGCCGTTGGCATCCACGGCTTCACGCGAGACCACTGTGATCGGCGTGGTGAAGCTGATGTTGGCGGTGGCGGTTTTCGCCGGGTTCTGGTCCAGCGTGGCGGTGAGCGCCACGGCAGCCAGGGTGGTGGCGCTGCGCACGGTGGCGGTGCCGTTCCCACCGGCATCCAGCGTGACCGGGCTGCCGGTGATGCTCACCGCCGGGTTATCCGCCGCCAGGGTGACGGAGCCGACAATCGCATTGCCGAAGGCATCCACCACTGAGACCGCCACCGGGTTGTCGCTGTCAGTGGTGTAGATGCCGTTGCTGGACGGCGTCAGCGTCACCACCGCGGTGTTCAGATCCGGCACGAACTGGTACGGCCCGCCGGTACCGGTCACGCCGTTGCTCAGGCGCGCCGCCACCACGGAGGCCGTACCGGCCACGGTACTGGTGAGGTTGAAGGTCACCTGCCCGTTGGCGTCAGTGGTGCCGCTGGGCACGGAGAGCTGGCCGAAATCAGTGGTGTAGGTCACCGGCAGATCCGGCAGCACATTATTGTTGGCATCCCGTACCGTGGCGGTCACGATAATCGGCGTGGCACCGTCCGCCGGCACGGTGCTGGTATTGGCCTGCACCGTGACCACCGCGGTGGAGATGTCCGCCGTGAAGGTCACCGGATCGGCCCCGGTCACCGTGCCGTTCAGGGTCGCGGTCAGGTTCGCCACCCCGGCCGCCAGGCTGCTCAGGCTGACGGTCAGTACGCCGTCACTGCCGGTGTTGCCGCCGGGCGCGGAGAGCGTGCCGAGCGAGCTGGCCCAGGTGATCGCCTGATCCGCCACCGGGTTGCTGTTGGCGTCGAGCACCGTGGCGGTGTACGTCACGCTGTCGCTGCCGTTGGCAATCGCGGTGGTGCGATCCACCGTCAGGGTGGCGATAGTGGCAGTGGACGCGTCAGCGATAAAGGCCGCCGCCGGTGCGCCGACTGCCGCCCCGCCGTTGACGCTGCCGGTTACCGCGACCGGCCCGGCCTGGGTGCTCACCAGCGGCAGCACCATCTGCCCGGCGGCGTTGGTCTGCCCGGTGCCGCCGTTGGCGAAGGTGCCGCGATCGGTGGTCAGCGTTACCGTTTGGTTCGCCAGCAGGTTGCCGTTGGCATCCGCGACGGTGGCGGTGTAGGTCAGCGCGTCAGTGCCGTTCGCCAGCGCCGTGGTTTTGTCGACGGTAAGCGAGGTGATCTGCGCCGTGCCCGCATCCGGTGTGAAGGTGACGACCGGTGCAGCCGAGGCCGCCCCGCCGCTGAGCTGCGCGTTCACCTGCGCATCCCCGGCCGTGGTGCTGCGCAGGGTAATGGTCGCCAGCCCATCCGCGCCGGTGCTGCTCTGCGCGCCCGCCAGGGTGCCGAGGGTGGTGGCCCAGTTCACCACAATGTCAGGCAGCGCATTGTTGTTGGCGTCAGTCACGGTGGCGGTGTAGGTCACTGCGTCGCTGCCGTTTGCCAGCGCCGTGGTTCTGTCCACCGTGACGCTGTTGATCCGCGCGGTAGCGGCATCCGCGATGAAGGTTGCCGGCGTCGCGGTGACCGGCGTGCCGTTCGCCAGTGACGCCCCAACGGAGGCTGTCCCGGCCTGTACGCTGGTCACCGTGGTCTGCGCCTGCCCGGCGGCGTTGGTCACCGCGGTGACGGTGCCCAGCGTGCCGAGGTTGGTGGTGAAGGTGATGGTCTGCCCCGGCACCGCGTTATCATTGATGTCCCGGACGTTGGCGGTATAGGTGATGGTGTCGCTGCCGTTCGCCAGCGCAGTCGATTTGTCATGCGTAATGCTGGCGATGGTGACGGTGGCCGGGTCACCGGTAAAGGTCACCTCCTCCGCCGCCCGCGGTGCACTGCTGCCGGCCTGCGCATTCACAATCGCCGCGCCGGCTTGCAGGCTGGTGAGGCTGATGGTGGCGGTGCCGTCCGTGCCGGTGGTGCTGGCGGGTGCGGAGAGCGTGCCGAAACCGGTCGTCCAGTTCACCGTCTGGTTCGCCACCGGGTTGCCCTGCGCATCGGTGACCGTGGCGGTGTAGATCGCCTGATCGGTGCCGTTGGCCAGCACCAGCCGTTTGTTCACCGTGAGCGCAGTCACCGTGGCGCTGTTGGCATCGGCGGTGAAGGTCACGGTTTGTGCGGTTTTCGCCGGCTGGTTCGGGATGGTGGCCGACACAATCGCCTCGCCGCGTTCGGTACTGGTCAGCGTGGTGAGGTAGTGCCCTTCGGCGTTGGTGACGCCGGTGGGCGCCGCCAGCGTGCCGCGATCGGTGCTCAGGGTGATCGCTACGCCGCTGACGGCATTGTTATTCGCATCCACCACCAGCGCGTCATACGTCACCGGATCACTGCCGTTGGCAAGGGCGGTGAGTTTATCCGGCGTCAGCGTGCTGACTACCGCCGTGGCCGGATCGCCGCTGAAGGTGATCGGATCGGCGTTGATCGCCGCATTATTGTCGAGCCGTGCCGACACCTGCGCAATGCCTGCCGCCGCACTGGTGAGGGTGATGCTGCTGGTGCCGTTTACCCCGGTGGTGGTGCTCTGGGCAGACATATTCCCAAGCGTGGTGGCCCAGTTCACGGTTTGCGCCGGGATCAGGTTACCGTTGGCATCCACCACCGTGACGGTAAGGGTGACGGCGTCTGCCCCGTTGGCCAGCGCCTGGGTTTTATCTTCCGTTATCTGGCTGAAGGTGGCGGTGGCAGCATCCGGCACAAACAGCACCGGCGGCGCCTGCACCGGCTCCGAACCCTGCGGCTGCCCGGCCAGCGTTACCTGCGCAATCTCTATCGCCACCCCGGCCTGGGTGCTGGTCAGCGACACGGTGGCGATGCCGTCGGCATTGGTGGTGCTGGCCGGTACCGCATCCTGGCCGAGGGAGGTCGTCCAGCGTACCAGCACCCCTTTCACCGGCCGGTCGTTGTCATCCAGCACCAGGGCGCTGTAGACCACCGGGTCTGCGCCGTTGGCGACCGCCCGGTTCTTGTTCACCGTCAACTGGGCGATACGCGCATTACGCACCGCCACGGTTTCGTTGACGGTCACGGCGCTGAGCTGCACCTCGCCGACCGACGGCGTGACCACCACGCTGCCGGGGTTGTTGCCGGCGGTGAGCAGCACCTGATAGACACCCGGCGCGGTTTCATTGACGTTACCGAGCCGGGCGGCGATCGCCGGCTGGTTGCTGCTGTCAGTGAGGGTTTCTGCCAGGGAGAAGGTCAGGTCAGCGCCCAGCCCGGACACCGGGTTGCCTTCCGTGTCCACCACTTTCACCTCCACCAGCGAGGTGCTCTGGCTGTCCGCCAGGATGTCCGTCGGGGTCGCGGTGGTGGTGGATCTCACATTGTCGATCGCCGCGCCGTTCACGGTGATCAAGGACGAGGCGGTATTGGAGCGGTTGCCTTTGCTGTCCGCCGCGATGCCGGAGAGCGGGTAGCTGTTCGGGCTGCCGTCATATTTGAACGGCGGCATTTTCACCTGATAGCGCCCGCCGCCGAGATCGACCACGGCACCGCCTGCGGCGACCAGTTCGCTCTGCTGCCACTCAATGCGTGACAGCGCATATTTGGATTGCAGGGTATAGCCGATGTCATACAACTGCCCGCTGCGGCCGCTGATCTCCGGCGGCAGGCCGAGGGTGATCAGGATCTTTTTGCGGAACTCCATCACGATCTCGTTGTTGCGATCCACCAGGTCGAGCCGGCTGCCCGCCAGGCTGCGCCTCAGCGCCACATTTTCCGACGAGACCTGCTCATCCCACGGCACGCCGAAGGTGTAGTTGAACATCATGCTGTAGCGGGTGTCGTCCATCCCGCCTTTGCCCTGGCGGTAGTCCACGCCGAAACTCACCAGCGGCACCGGCGTATAGTTCACCCCAACGGTGATGGCGTGCGGGTCTTTCTGGCGGTTATCGATGCCGAACAGCGCCACGCTGTTGCCGTAGTACTGCTCGTACGCCAGCTTGCCGCCCACCTGCGGGTAGGCCGGGATATAGCCCTGCGCCATCACATCCCAGCCGTTGGCCGGGCGCTCCTCATAATCTTCCAGCTCTTCGGAATCCACCCAGTTGGTCAGGCGCATATAGACGTTGGTGGAGAGTTTCAGGTAGTCACGCCACGCCTCCAGCCCCAGCCCCATGCGGGCGTTATTGTTGGTGATTTCCTGATCGTAGAACGCGTTATAGCCGAACATCCAGCCGTTGTCGGTAAAGTGGCGCTGGCCAAGCCCGAGGTTGGCGATCACCCGGTCGCTGACGTCACGCACGCCGAACTGGGTGAAGAAGATGCGCGAGCGGCTCTGCCAGAGGGGCGTCAGCATATCCAGCGAGCTGGTGTCGAGGTCACTGCCGTCGGACACGGCCAGGTTGGCGCGCACGGTGCCGAACTGGCTGAGCCAGCCCTCCACCGTGGAGGTGGCAGCCTGCGCCGCCTGTGACTGCACAAAGTTCTGTGCGGCATCGCCGTTGCTGTAACGGCCGCCGGTGGCCTGGCCGAAGGCTTTGGCCTGCTGGGCAAAGATGCGCTCATCCGGCGCTTTTTCTTCGCTCAGCAGGGTGCCGCCCAGGCTCGGCAGTGCCTGGTCGCGCTCACTCATCGGGATCAGCAAAATATCCCCGCCACCGAGCCTGAGCATCGCCTCGCGGTTTGGCTGGCGGTACTGGTTCAGCTTCCAGAGGTCGTCCAGGGTCAGGTTTTTGCGCTGGGCGACAAGTTTCGCCGTTTCACCGGGTTGCAGGGTGTACATGCTGGCGCGGCTGAGGGTCTGCTCCTCCAGTTGTATGCCCGGCGGGGGCGCGGCGCGGGCCTGAAGCGGCAGCAGCACCACGAATAACTGGAGGAAAATTTGCAGCCATACGGTGCACAACAGCAGACAGCGATGCATGCGCACCGCCCCAAGAAGAGACGCGCCGGAGGAAACGTTCATTGTTATATCCCACCCTGTTTACCGAATTTTAAATAAAGCTGGCCCGCGTCTTTTTCAGCACGCATTCACGCGGGAATAAGAGGCCGGTTAATTCCGGCCGCTTTTGGGAAACAGACCACTGCATATATGGGCGAACAACGACCGGCATCGCCCGGCACCACAATAAAAGGGAAACGTAACAAGATTTGTCTGACCATAAACGTATAGTCTTTAATTAATACTGTCAAACACTGCTGCTTATTTTTAAGGCGCTGTTCTGCGCCGTGTTAATTTCGTCTCCCCGGCGGGTTAAATACAAGAAATCTTTTATCAAGTAACAGCAAGCCATTGTTTTCTAAACAATAAAAACAGAAACTATTTATCCCCACTTAAATTAACGCCCTATTTCTGTGAAAAGGTGAGCGTCGCCCTTGGGAAATAAAAATCAGGTTCACTTCACACTTTTATCAGTACAATCGCAGCGGGTATTAATGAGTTAATTGCGACGCAAAAAATAAACTTAATCATTTCCTGCCTGACTGGTTATGCTTTTTAACCATCCCTGTTTTATCATGCTAAATACAACCTGCTAATGTGGATGATAAAAATGCCGCGTGGGCGGGTAACCTCAGATAAGGGGATAACGATCGATAAGGAGGGACGGTGAAGGGAAATAAAAAGCGTTAAAGGGAATAAATAAACAGGCGGCACCGGGGCCGCCTGGGAAAATTTTTACTTACCGGCGGCGGTTTATTCCTCCGGGTACTCCATCGCCACCCGCGATGTCAGTTTGGTAATCAGTTCATAGGCGCTGATACCGGTGGCCGCGGCCACCCGCTCCACCGGCAGAACGTCGCCCCAGAGGATCGCGTCATCCCCGACCCGATCGCCGGCGTCAGGCCCGAGATCGACGGAGATCATGTCCATCGACACCCGGCCGACAATCGGCACGTCGCGCCCGTTGATGTGCACCGGCGTGCCGGTCGGCGCGCTGCGCGGGTAGCCGTCGCCGTAGCCGATGGCGATCACGCCGAGGCGGGTGTCGCGCTCGCTGCGCCAGATGCCGTTATAGCCCACCGGCTCACCGGCGCGGTGTTCCCGCACCGCGATCAGGCTGGCTTTCAGCGTCATCGCCGGGCGGAATCCGTGCTCTGCGGCATCCCCCTGCGCCAGCGGCGATACGCCGTACAGCACAATGCCGGGGCGTACCCAGTGCCGGTGCGCATCCGCCCACAGCAAAATGCCGCCGGACGCCGCAATCGACTGTTCGCCCGGTTTGCCCTGGGCAAAGCGGTCAAAGCAGGCGAGCTGGTCAAGCGTGGTGCGCTTTTCCGGTTCGTCGGCGCTGCTGAAGTGGCTCATGATGTTGACCGGCTGGCTGACGTTGCGGCAGGCGCACAGGCGGCGGTAGAAGGCGTCCGCCTCCTCCGGGCGCACGCCGAGCCGGTGCATCCCGCTGTCGAGCTTCATCCAGACTTTCACCGGCCGCGGCAGCAAGGCCTGCTCCAGCGCCTGGAGCTGCTCTTCGCTGTGCACGGCAGTGTCGATGTTGTTCGCCACCAATACCGGCAGATCGTCGGCGCTGAAGAAGCCCTCCAACAGCAGGATCGGTTTCACGATGCCGCCGGAACGCAGGGCCAGCGCCTCGCCGATGCGCGCCACGCCGTAGCAGTCGGCGTCTTGCAGGGTGTGTGCCGTTTCCAGCAGCCCATGCCCGTAGGCATTGGCTTTGACGACTGCGACCAGATGGCTTTGGGGGGCCAGCCGGCGCACCTGTTGCAGGTTGTGCCGCAGGGCGCGGCGGTCAATCACTGCGGTTGCCGCTTTCATGTCTCTTCCTTAGTGAGGGGGGCGTTATTCGTCGTCGTATTGCGGGCCGGCGTAGTTGTCAAAGCGCGACCACTGGCCGTTAAAGGTCAGCCGCACCGAGCCAATCGGGCCGTTACGCTGTTTACCGATAATGATCTCCGCGATGCCTTTCAGGTCACTGTTCTCGTGGTAGACCTCGTCGCGGTAGATGAACATGATCAAGTCCGCATCCTGCTCGATGGAGCCGGATTCACGCAGGTCGGAGTTGACCGGGCGCTTGTCGGCACGCTGTTCCAGGGAGCGGTTGAGCTGCGACAGCGCCACCACCGGCACCTGCAACTCTTTCGCCAGCGCCTTCAGCGAGCGGGAGATCTCGGCGATTTCCAGCGTACGGTTGTCGGAGAGCGACGGCACGCGCATCAGCTGGAGGTAGTCGATCATGATCATGCTCAGGCCGCCGTGTTCGCGGAACACGCGGCGCGCACGGGAGCGCACCTCGGTCGGCGTCAGGCCGGAGGAGTCATCAATGTACATGTTGCGTTTTTCCAGCAGGATGCCCATGGTGCTGGAGATGCGCGCCCAGTCCTCATCATCGAGCTGGCCGGTACGGATGCGCGTCTGGTCCACGCGGGAGAGCGACGCCAGCATACGCATCATCAGCTGTTCGCCGGGCATCTCCAGGCTGAAGATCAGCACCGGTTTTTCCTGCAACATCGCGGCGTTTTCGCACAGGTTCATGGCGAAGGTGGTTTTACCCATCGACGGACGCGCCGCCACGATAATCAGATCTGACTTCTGCAAGCCGGCGGTTTTTTTGTTGAGGTCCTGGTAACCGGTGTCGACGCCGGTGACGCCGTCGTGCGGCGTCTGGTAAAGCGACTCAATACGCGACACGGTCGCTTCCAGGATCTGGTCAATGCTTTTCGGCCCTTCATCCTTGTTGGCACGGTTTTCCGCAATCTGGAACACGCGCGACTCGGCGAGATCGAGCAGGTCTTCACTGCTGCGGCCCTGCGGATCGTAACCCGCATCGGCGATCTCATTGGCCACCGAGATCATCTCACGCACCACTGCCCGCTCACGGACGATGTCGGCATAGGCGGCGATGTTGGCGGCGCTCGGCGTGTTTTTGGAAAGCTCCGCAAGGTAGGCGAAGCCGCCCACCGATTCCAGATCGCCCCGCTGTTCCAGCGACTCTGACAGCGTGATCAGGTCAATCGGCTTGCTCATCTCCAGCAGGCGCTGCATCTCGGTGAAGATCAACCGGTGAGGGCGGCTGAAGAAGTCATTCGCCGCTACGCGCTCTGATACGTTGTCCCAGCGTTCGTTGTCCAGCATTAACCCGCCCAGCACGGACTGCTCCGCCTCCAGCGAGTGCGGCGGGAGTTTCAGCCCTTCCATCTGGCGGTCTCGGGGTTCGGTGGGTTTGCTGAAGGGTTTTTTGGCTGACATGGGTAGATTTGTTTCCTGGGGTAAAGGTTTCCTGCCTGTGAGGAGGGCTGCGGCAGACGCAGCAGAAATTCGACGCGTCAGTATACTCAATTCTCTTAACGCTTTCTGCACTATCCCTCTCGGTAAGGCGAAAAGCGCGCCCTCCCGGTGAGGCGAAAAGGGTGCTCACGCGATGAAGCGAAAAGCGCGCTCACGCGGTGAGGCAAAAAGCGCGGGCTGGAAAGGCTGCCCGCTTTGGCGTAGCGTGAAGGAAACCCCTAACGGAGAAAAGCGACATGGCTAAACGCATTCAGTTTTCCGCCACCGGCGGGCCGGACGTGCTGGAATATGTGGACTTTACCCCGGCTGACCCCGGTGAACATGAGGTGCAGGTGGAGAACCGGGCGATCGGCATCAACTACATCGACACCTATGTGCGCAGCGGCCTTTACCCCCCGGCCACCTTCCCGTCCGGGCTGGGCACCGAGGCGGCGGGCGTGGTCACCAAAGTGGGCGGCGGCGTCAGCCACCTGAAGCCAGGGGACCGCGTGGTCTATGCGCAGGCCGGGCTGGGTGCGTACAGCGAAGTGCATAACGTGCCGGCGGGCAAAGCCGCGCCGCTGCCGCAGGGGATCAGTTTCGAGGTGGCGGCCGCCTCGTTCCTGAAAGGGCTGACGGTCTACTACCTGTTGCGCCAGACCCACGAAGTGCAACCGGGCGAAGTGTTTTTGTTCCACGCGGCGGCCGGCGGCGTCGGGCTTATCGCCTGCCAGTGGGCAAAAGCGCTGGGCGCGAAGCTTATCGGCACCGTGAGCAGTGATGAAAAAGCCGAACGGGCGAAACAAGCCGGGGCCTGGGCGGTAATCAACTCCCAGCGGGAGGATATCGCGGCGCGCGTGGCAGAGCTGACGCAGGGTGAAAAGGTGGGCGTGGTGTTTGACTCAGTGGGCCAGGCAACCTGGCTCGATTCGCTCAACAGCCTGAAACGCCGCGGCCTGATGGTGAGTTTCGGCAACGCGTCCGGCCCGGTCACCGGTGTGGACCTCGGCATCCTGAACCAGAAAGGCTCGCTGTTTGTCACCCGGCCGTCACTTAACGGCTACGTCACCAATTATGAGGAGTTGCTGAGCGCCAGCCAGGAGCTGTTCGCCATGCTGGCCGGTGGGGTGATTCAGGTTGAGGTGCCGGAGAGCCAGAAATTCCCGCTGTCGGAGGCGAAACGCGCCCATGAACTGCTGCAAAGCCGCCGGACGCAAGGCTCAAGCCTGCTGATCCCCGGCCGCTGAACCAACTTCTGAAAAGCAAAGAGGGCTTCCGAAGAAGCCCTCTGATGCTATCGCGTAACGATAAACGCTTTCACGATAATTCATGCACTGTAGGAGTAGGGTTACAGCGGCACACCCAGGGGATGGTGTCACTTCAGCGACTATTGTCTATCCCGCTGGGCTGGATGAATCCGTCATTGCAGGCCGTGGCATAGCCGGCAATAGAAAGCTGGACACATCCTAACAGCCCGCTTTGTTAAAAAATATGGATAATGTCTTAAAACACCGGGAAATCTGCCGGGTTGTGATCATCACCGCAGAATAGTGCCTCAGGTCAGCAAATTTTTTCACCATCCTGTTACCTGATCGACGATTTATTACCCTGAAATGTAACGCTATTTTTTGAACAGCTGGGATTTGCCGTAACAGGTTCCGTTAATAACGGCGCAGTTTCGGCTTCTGCACGGCCCGGTAAATCCATACCACCGCTACCGCCAGCAGCAACCACGGTAACAATTTTATAACCATTGTGAACAAGCCGCCGACCATCATAAACAGGGTGGCCACCAGCAGCGCCGCCACAATGCCAATCAGTGAAACGCCGGTAAACAGCAGCATGGCAAAGAAGCCAATAACAAAGAAAAGCTCGATCATGGCAAGCCTCCAAAAAAGAAAAAGGTCTTCCCTGCTATTACAAAAAGCGTGCCAACTTCAGGCGGTGCTAACCCGTTGATAAAACAAAACACCCGCAGCGGCAGGCGGCGGGTGTTGGTGGAAAGCGCGAACAAGTGGCGAAAATAACGACACGTTATGGCTACGGTACGTTATTTCCCTGCCCTATTAAAAACAGCACTGCTTACGGCTGCGCCGGGCTGCCGTGCGGGGCGATCACGCATTGCAGCGCACGTTCCACCACGTCGACATCCGCCCCGGCTTTGTGGGCGTTTTCGCTCAGGTAACGTCGCCATTGGCGCGCGCCCGGCACTCCCTGGAACAAGCCGAGAATGTGGCGGGTAATGTGGCCGAGATAGGTGCCGCGTGACAGTTCCGCCTCAATGTACGGATAGAGCGCCCGTACCACGTCAACACCGGTGCGCACCGCGTCGTCACTGCCGAAAATTTCGCGGTCAACCTGCAACAGGATGCCGGGGTTCTGGTAGGCTTCGCGGCCCATCATTACGCCGTCCAGGTGGGCCAGGTGCGCTTTCGCCTCATCCAGGGTTTTTACCCCGCCGTTGATCGCCAGCGTCAGGTGCGGGAAATCCTGTTTCAGCTGGTAGACACGCGGGTAGTCCAGCGGTGGGATCTCGCGGTTCTCTTTCGGGCTGAGGCCGGAAAGCCAGGCTTTGCGCGCATGGAGGGTGAACATCTCACATTCGCCGCGCCCGGACACCGTGTCGATAAAGTCACACAGGAAGGCGTAGCTGTCCTGATCGTCAATCCCGATGCGGGTTTTCACCGTGACCGGAATCGACACCACGTCGCGCATCGCTTTGATGCAGTCCGCCACCAGCCCGGCCTGCCCCATCAGGCAGGCACCGAACATGCCGTTCTGTACCCGGTCAGACGGGCAGCCGACGTTCAGGTTCACCTCATCGTAACCGCGTTCTTCCGCCAGCTTCGCGCAGTGCGCCAGCGCGGCCGGGTCACTGCCGCCCAGTTGCAGCGCCACCGGGTGCTCCGCGTCGCTGTACGCCAGGTAGTCACCTTTGCCGTGAATAATGGCCCCGGTGGTCACCATTTCGGTATAGAGCAGCGTCTGGCGGCTCAGTAAACGGTGGAAATAGCGGCAGTGGCGATCGGTCCAGTCGAGCATGGGCGCCACAGAAAACGTGTGTGCCGGACGGGTCGGCGCGGTGCGAGAAGTTGTCATAACGAGATTGGGCAGTTCCGGAAGGTCAAAAGATCGCCTGTCAGCAACAGGCACAACACAGCGGCGCATCGCCGCAGGCAAACGTCTATTGTACAGCGATCGCGGCGATTTAACAGGCCACCTCTGCACGCGTTTTGCCGGGAGGTTCGTCGATTTGCGGTAAACGTGGTAAAATCGTCTCTTCTTTTGTGCCGGGAAATTTGCCATGAACTCTTCCATCCAGGACTCCCTCAACCAGGAAAAGCTCCTTGCTCAGGCTGAGCAGCTGTGCCAACAGCGCAATGTGCGCCTGACCCCCCAACGGCTGGAAGTGCTGCGCCTGATGGCGCTTCAGCCTGGCGCAATCAGTGCGTACGATCTGCTGGATCTGCTGCGTGAATCCGAGCCGCAGGCCAAGCCGCCTACCGTGTACCGCGCCCTCGATTTCCTGCTGGAGCAAGGCTTTATCCACCGGGTCGAGTCCGCCAACAGTTATGTGCTCTGCCACCACTTTGAAGAACCGACCCACGCCTCGGCGATGTTCATCTGTGACCGCTGCGGCCAGGTGACGGAAAAAACCACCGAAGGGATTGAAGAGATTCTGGTGAAACTGGCGCAGACGGCCGGTTTTGCGCTGCGGCACAGCGTGGTGGAAGCCCACGGGTTGTGCGCGCCCTGCCGGGAAGTGGAAGCCTGTGATGACAAACACGCCTGCGGGCACGATCACAGCATTGCCATTAAGAAACGGTGATTTTTCAGAAAGCCATTGTTTAAAAAACAGTTTAAACGTAAGGCATCAGCACCGGTCAGGCAGTGAAGAAGCAAAGGATTTTTAAGAAGGTTTTCAGAAGGCTTTCAGAAGATTTCAGGAAGAGTCCGGGAAAAAGTTCAGGCTCTGGGGGGCACGAAAGGGTACATCCTTGTACCTATCATCCGCTTCTTTGCTTATCGGGTAGGAGCAGCTAAAGAGCCCTTGGATCCTCACTTCTGGCCTGCCCCTGCATGAGTGGCATCATGCGTGGGAAGAGCAGGCCGGAACAGGGGGACGACAGCTATCGCGACACGTTACACCCTGCGTACTCTCTGATGTACTGTCACAGCACTACCATTTGTAGTTGTTGCTGTCTTCCCAGGTTTTCACTTCTTTTTCAGCAGCGTCTTTCTCGTAACCGTAGCGCTCCTGAATCTTACCGACAAGCTGCTCACGTTTACCTTCGATGACCGTCATATCGTCATCCGTCAGCTTGCCCCATTGCTCTTTTACGCTGCCTTTAAACTGTTTCCAGTTACCGCCGGCTTGATCTTTATTCATCGTAATCTCCTTATCTCATTCAGATGAGGGGTTATGGACATCACTCCATCGCCCGTTACAGATACTCACGGCAGGGGACCTTATTCACCGGGCTCAGAATTCATCCTTCACAAAACCCGTGGGTGCCAGTGTCAGCCTGGTATTTATGGCTGCCTCTGCGCCTGCCGTGTTAATAACTATAGTAGGTAATACGGAATTTGGGCGCCTTTCCAGTCAGATTAACCTTAAAAACGCGTTACAGCAGAACAGGGACAGCCTAAAAAGGAAGGGAAAACAGACGTTAACGTGAAGTGATAATAACTGTCAGTAGATGTAAACCAATATGTCCGCCAGCGGGCCGGGCGCAGCAAATTGCTGCGCCGGCCGCCTGCCTTATTGCGCGGCTGTTGATGCCGTAAACCAGCTTCCGCGCTGCTGATGGCGGTGCCACAGCCACCCCAGCGCCGCCCCGCGCAGTGCCAGAAATACCGTCAGCGCCAGCCACAACGCATGGTTACCGAGCCACGGCAGCGTCAGCAGCGTCAGGCCGTAACCGGCAGCCGCGACGGCCATGCTGTTACGCATCTCCCGGCCGCGTGTCGCCCCGACAAACATGCCGTCCAGCAGATAACACCAGACCCCGGCCAGCGGCAACACCACCTGCCAGCTGAGATAGTGCTGCGCCAGTTGCTGTAACGCCGGCAGCGACGTCAGCGCATGGACAATCTGCATCCCGAACAGTGCGTAAGCCGCGGCAAACGCCAGCGCCACCATCCCCGCCTGACGGCAGGCAGCGTGCCACACCCGCAACAGCCGCTCGCGGTTGCGCGCGCCAAACGCCTCACCGGAATGGGCTTCCACGGCATAGGCAAAGCCGTCCAGCGCGTAGGCGGTGAAGGTCAGCAGGTTCATCAGGAGCGCATTGACCGCCACCGTCTCGTTGCCCAGCCGGGCACCGATAATCGTCAGGGAAGCGAAGCAGAGTTGCAGCAGCAGCGAGCGCAACATGATGTCGCGGTTCAGCGTCAGCAACCGCCGCAGGTCACCGCGCCAGCCCTGTTTCAGCAACGGCCAGCCAATACCGCGCCGCTGCATCACCCGCCACACCAGCCACAGCCCGAGCAGCAGTGTGGCGTACTCTGCCGTCACCGTGGCCCAGGCAGCGCCGCGCACGTTCCAGTGCAGGCCCATCACCAGCCAGAGGTCGAGCACAATGTTCAGCAGATTCCCGACAATCAGCAGCAGTACCGGCGCGCGCACATACTGCACGCCCAGCAGCCAGCCGAGGATCACCATATTGGCCAGCGCAGCAGGTGCGCTGAGCCAGCGGATTTCCAGGAAGCGCCGCGCCTGTTGCAGCACTGCGTCGTGGCCGCCCACAATGTTTAAGGCCAGGTCAATCAACGGATGGCGCAACAGCAGGATCGTCAGCCCAGCCAGCAGCGCCAGCAGCAACGGCTGCATAAAGGCGCGCGCCAGGCGGGCCGGGTTCTGCGCCCCAAAGGCCTGCGCCGCCATGCCGGTGGTGCTCATGCGCAAAAACAGCAGCAGCATAAATAAAAAGCTGGTCGCCATCGCGCCGACGGCTACCCCGCCCAGATAGACCGGGCTGTCGAGATGGCCGATCACGGCGGTGTCCACCAGCCCGAGCAGCGGCACAGTGATATTGGAAAAGATCATCGGCAGCGCCAGCCGCCAGAGATCCCGGTCAGTTTGCCCAAAGCAGGCAGTCACAGAGAATCGCATCAGAAAGGGTCACTTTTCTTACAGGCGTAAACTTGCCGGAATGCGGAACGCTAAAAACGACATCGCCCCAATAAAGGGGCGATGAGGCACAGCTGGAGGACTGTATAGGCGCGGCCGGTTCCATTAGCCGCGCCCCTGACTGGTCAGCTCCAGTCGCCGTTGCGGATCACGCCCACGGCCAGCCCTTCAATAGAGAAGGTCTGCTGGCGCAGATCAACCACAATCGGGGAAAACTCTTTGTTTTCCGGCAACAGGTGCACGATGTTGCCCTGCTTTTTCAGGCGCTTGACGGTCACTTCATCATCAATACGGGCAACCACGACCTGCCCGTTACGTGCGTCCTGCGTTTTATGCACGGCCAGCAGGTCACCATCCAGAATCCCGATGTCTTTCATCGACATCCCGCTGACACGCAGCAGGAAATCCGCGTTGGGTTTGAACATTGCCGGGTCTATCTGGTAGTGGCTTTCAATATGTTGCTGGGCCAGCAGCGGCTCACCGGCGGCCACACGGCCGATCAGCGGCAGGCCGTCTTCTTCTTCCATCAGCAAACGGATGCCGCGTGAGGCACCGGAAATGATCTCGATCACCCCTTTGCGCGACAGTGCCTTAAGGTGCTCCTCGGCCGCGTTGGGTGAGCGGAACCCCAAACGTTGCGCAATCTCGGCACGCGTCGGCGGCATACCGGTCTGGGAAATATGGTCGCGAATAAGGTCATAGACCTCTTGCTGTCTGGCTGTTAATGCTTTCATCCCGCCCCCTGGTTGTTTATACAGTCTTGCTGGGAGTATATACAGCAAACACGCCCTTGAAAACCGCACAAACAAGAAAAAGCCTGTTTATGACGCGATTTACCTGCTTTACCGGTTACTTTTGCGTAAAACTTCGCAACTCAGAACAATCGCGGCAGCAGAACCATTGCCCAGACAAAAAGTGTCAGTATGATAGCCAGCGCAACGGCCGCCGACCCTAAATCTTTGGCGCGGCCGGAGAGCGGATGAAGTTCCGGCCCGATACGGTCGACGATGGCTTCTATGGCACTGTTGATAATTTCCACAATAAGGATAAGCCACAGTGAAGAGACCATCAGAATGCGTTCGGCGGTGCTCACATCCAGCCAGAAAGCCAGTAACATAGCCGGGATGACCATGATGGCTTCCTGCCGGAATGCGGCTTCATTTTTCCAGGCCGCGAGCACGCCCTTTACGGAGTAGCCGGCAGCTTTGTAGATGCGGATCAACCCGGTCGTCTGATTTGCCATACTTTCTGCACCTTAGGATGAATTAACAACATTTTAGCGGGAATTCCCCCGTGCGGCACGAAAGATCTCCACCCGGCTTTCTGCTATCCTTGCGGCGCATTGCTACTATGAGGCTTCACATTTTTATGTCAGGTTGGCGCAAACTTTATTATTCCCTTTTAAACTTACCGCTCAAATTATTGGTAAGAAGCAAGGTGATCCCTGCCGATCCGGTCACGGAGTTCCGCCTGGACCCGACCCGGCCGATACTTTATGTATTACCTTATGATTCCGACGCGGATCTGCTCACCCTTCGCCAGCAGTGCCTGGCGCAGAACCTGCCGGACCCGCTGATCCCGCTGGAGATTGACGGCCATTTGCTGCCGAGCCATGTGTTTATCGGCCAGGGGCCGCGGTTCTTCCGCTATTACACCCCGCAGCATGAGTCGGTGAAACTGTTCCACGACTACCTCGACCTGCACCGCAGCAACCCGACGCTCGACATCCAGATGTTGCCGGTGTCGGTGATGTTCGGCCGCTCGCCGGGGCGTGAGGGCGAAGGGCAGATGATGCCGCACCTGCGCCTGCTGAACGGCATCCAGAAATTCTTTGCCGTGCTCTGGCTGGGGCGCGACAGCTTTGTCCGCTTCTCCAATACCGTGTCGCTGCGCTATATGGCGACCGAGCACGGCACCGACAAGACCATTGCGCAGAAGCTGGCGCGCGTCGCCCGGATGCATTTTGCCCGACAGCGGCTGGCCGCCGTCGGCCCACGCCTGCCTGCCCGCCAGGATCTGTTCAATAAGCTGCTCGCCTCCAAAGCGATTGAAAAAGCCGTGGAAGATGAAGCGCGCAGCAAAAAGATCTCCCATGACAAAGCGCAGCAGAACGCCATCGCGCTGATGGAAGAGATCGCCGCGGACTTCTCTTACGAGACCGTGCGCCTCTCTGACCGGGTGCTGAGCTGGACGTGGAACCGCCTCTATCAGGGCATCAACGTCAGTAACGCCGAACGCGTGCGCCAGCTGGCGCAGGACGGCCAGGAAATCGTTTATGTGCCGTGCCACCGCAGCCACATGGACTACCTGCTGCTCTCCTATGTGCTCTACCATCAAGGGCTGGTGCCGCCGCATATCGCGGCCGGGATCAACCTGAACTTCTGGCCCGCCGGCCCGATTTTCCGCCGCCTCGGCGCGTTCTTTATCCGCCGTACCTTCAAGGGCAACAAACTCTACTCCACCGTGTTCCGTGAATACCTGGGTGAGCTGTTCACCCGCGGCTACTCCGTGGAATACTTTGTTGAGGGCGGGCGCTCACGTACCGGCCGCCTGCTGGAGCCGAAAACCGGCACACTGGCAATGACCATCCAGGCGATGCTGCGCGGCGGCACCCGGCCGATTACGCTGGTGCCGATCTACATCGGTTATGAGCATGTGATGGAAGTGGGCACCTACGCCAAAGAGCTGCGCGGCGCGACCAAAGAGAAAGAGAGCCTGTTGCAGATGCTGCGCGGCCTGCGCAAGCTGCGCAACCTCGGCGAAGGCTATGTGAACTTCGGTGAACCGCTGCCGCTGACCACCTACCTGAACCAGCATGTCCCGGCCTGGCGTGACGCCATCGACCCGATCGAGGCGCAGCGCCCAAGCTGGCTGACGCCGACGGTGCAGGATCTGGCCGACAAAATCATGGTGCGCATCAACAATGCCGCTGCCGCCAACGCCATGAACCTCTGCTCCACCGCCCTGCTCGCCTCCCGCCAGCGCTCGCTGACCCGTGAGCAACTGCTGGAGCAGCTGGAGTGCTACCTGCAACTGATGCGCAATGTGCCGTATGCCGGGGATGTCACGGTACCGGACCAGACCCCGGCGGAACTGCTGGACCACGCGCTGAAGATGAACAAGTTCGAGGTGGAGAAGGACAACATCGGTGACATCATCATCCTGCCGCGTGAGCAGGCGGTGCTGATGACCTACTACCGTAACAACATCCACCACCTGCTGGTGCTGCCGTCGCTGATTGCCAGCATCGTGATGCACCACCGCCGCGTCAGCCGGGCGGAGCTGCTGCGCCAGATTGGCCTGATCTACCCGATGGTGAAAGCGGAACTGTTCCTGCACATCACCAAAGAAGAGTTACCGGCCGTGCTCGACACACTGTGCGATGAACTGGCGCGTCAGCACCTGATCATCACCGACCGTGACGAGCTGGCGATTAACCCGATCCGCATCCGTCCGCTGCAACTGCTGGCGGCCGGGGTACGTGAGACGCTGCAACGCTACGCGATTGCCCTCTCCCTGCTCAGCGCCAACCCCAGCATCAGCCGCGGTGCGCTGGAGAAAGAGAGCCGTATCATGGCGCAGCGCCTCTCGGTGCTGCACGGCATCAACGCGCCGGAGTTCTTCGACAAGGCGGTCTTCTCGACGCTGGTGGGGACGCTGCGTGCCGAAGGCTACATCAACGATGTGGGCGATGCCATCCAGGAGCATACGCTGGCGGTCTATAACATGCTGAGTGATCTGATGACGCCGGAAGTGCGCCTGACGATTGAAAGCGTGATGACCCCGGCCGATGCGCTGCTGGTGACGGCAGAAGCCCAGGCAGCGGCCGACCCGGACGCCAACTGATACCGCGTTGCCCGCCCCCTGGGCGGCAGGCAGCAAAAAGGGCACTGTTCGCAGTGCCCTTTTTTATTGGTTATCACCCGGTGGCGGGTTTTGCCGCCCCGCCCCCATTGCGGTGCTTCCGATACTCGCCGCGTTGCGGTTTCTGCCCCATTACCGGGTTTCGCAGGAAAACCGGTGGTCAGGCGCTGAACGGCGGGTAACTGGCCAGAATGCCGAGGAACAGCACCATCCCCACGGCGTTATTGTTCAGGAACGCGCGGAAACAGAGATCGCGCTGGCGGCCGGCAATCATCTTCTGCTGGTAGAGGAACAGCGCCCCCGCCAACACCAGCCCACCGTAATAGACCGCGCCGAGCTGCATCAGCTGCCCCACGATGACCATCAATACCAGCGTCGCCAGTTGCAGCAGGCCGATAATCAGCTTGTCCTGCGCGCCAAACAGGATGGCGGTGGATTTCACCCCAATTTTCAGATCATCATCCCGGTCAACCATCGCGTATTGCGTGTCGTAGGCCACCGTCCAGCAGAGGTTGGCGATAAACAGCAGCCAGCAGGTCAGCGGCAGGCTCTCCCCGACCGCTGAAAACGCCATCGGGATCGCCCAGCCAAACGCCGCGCCCAGCACCACCTGCGGCAGGTGCGTCACCCGCTTCATAAACGGGTACATCCAGGCCAGCGCCAGCGCCACCAGCGACAGGGCAATCGTCATGCCGTTCAGGGTTAACACCAGCCCGAATGAAATCAGCACCAGCCCCACAAACAGCCGCTTGGCCTGCCCGGAGGTGATCTGGCCGCTCGGCAGCGGCCGCCCGGCGGTGCGTTTCACATGGCCGTCAAATTTGCGGTCAGCGTAATCATTCACCACGCACCCGGCGGCGCGCATGAAAAACACCCCCAGCACAAACACCAGCAGCAGCTTCAGCGGCGGCACGCCCCCGGCGGCCAGCCACAGCGCCCAGAGGGTCGGCCACAGCAGCAGCAGGGAACCAATGGGTTTATCAATCCGCATCAGGCGGCAATACGCCCGCCATTTGCTCTGCATTACAGTTGCCTCCACCTTATCTCCCCTCCTGGTGTGTTGGCTGCGGCGCGCGGTAGACCGGCGCATCCGCAAGAAAAAGTTCCGTCAGCAACAGCGGTTTGCCCGACAGCCGCAGGCGTGAGCGCCTGGCCCAGCAGGCGCCTACGCCCTGCTCTGCGCCGGTTGCCCGGCGGGAATGCCCGCTGCGCTGATCAAATGCCCCGTGGGCCAGGCCAGGCCCTTGGCCTGTCAGGCCAAAACAGATGTAATCCCGCGTCAGCGCCGCGCCGCCGAACAGATAACGCCCCAGCGGCACGGTGCCGAGGTCTACCAGCGCACGATCCGGGCCGGTCAGCGTCTCTTCCGGGATAACGGTGCGCCCCAGCAGCCAGGGGACACCGTCACCCAGCAGCACAATTTCACGCAGCCAGTAGCGCGGGCTGTCGGGCAAGTCGGCAGCCTCTTCCGGCCGCAATGCCGCGCGGGTAATAAACCCTTCTTTCACCGGCTGCACCGTGACCTCACGGCAATGTTGTTCAAAACGCCGGGTCATGGAGCCGATTTCGCCCAGCCAGTCGGCAATGTGCGGCGGCACCGGGTCGGCCGGGCCAAGCCAGTGCAGGGAAGCAGGGATGAGACGCGCGTCAGGCATGGGGACTCTTTCAAACCGGGCTGGACATTCAGGGCGCTATTGTAACGCAGAAAAGCATTAGGGGAATGGGTGTATTAACAAGCTACTAACCTGGCGGCAATACCTGACGGCCGTACCGTGCGGGACAGGCAGGCCGGGCAGCCGGGCGGCCACGAAAAAAGGTGCGCCGCAGCGCACCAATCATCCAGCCACAAACGGCGGCGTGGGGAGTTACCCCTTGCCTTTCACGCTGCCGATAAATGTTTGACGCGCGGTTTTCGAACCGAGGCGTTCTGCTTCATCCAGCAGTTTCAGGGCCTTATCAATTTCACCGGCTTTCACGGCTTTGGTGATGGCCTGATTGAAGTAGCTTTCGGTGTCATTAAGCATCGGCTCTGTGGGTTTGGCCGGAGCCGGGGCCGGTGCAGCGGCCGGGGCAGGACGTGCGGTATTGCCGACCACCACCGGTGCCGGGGCCGGGGCGGTGACCGCCTGGCCAATCATGATATTGCCGGACTGCTGTTCAGCGCTGATTTTGATTTTCAGCGTGCCGCTGTCACTGTGGCGCGCCACCGGATCAGGGATGGCCGGCACCGCGTTACCGACGCCCGCCGCATAGGCTTTGGCCGGGTCCACCATTTGCGTGGTGCGCGCCAGATCCTGCCGGGTGGTGTAAACCAGCAGATAGATCTGCTTCTGGCCCAGCGCCGGGGTCAGTTTCAGCGTGCCTTCCAGCCGGTCGCTGGAGATCACGCCCGGCTGCTGATACGGGAAATAGCTGCTGGGATAGAACGCCGCCGGACGCATCTGTTCGTCCAGCACCAGCACGTTCGGGGCGTAAACCGAGCGGTTTTCGGCCACGCTGGTCAGCCGGATCTCCAGCGAGCCGCGGTCGGCAGGCAGGGCAAAGGCGGCCACCGCACCCTGTACATCGCCCTGGTTGATGCGGCTGCTGCTGCCGTTCAGGGTAAGGGTTTCATTAGCAGGCGGTACCAGCGGCACCCAGGGGAGCTGCTGCAACGCCTCAGGGGAAATCGTCGGGGCGGTAGAGACATCACTGGATACCGCCGGGGAAGGAGAAGAAGTCAGGGAGATGGCGTGTGCCGCCATCGGTGCCATCGCCCCGATGCTCAGGGTGAGGCAGAGGGAAAGCAGTGTTTTTTTCATGATGAAGCCCTTTTTGTGGAACGGGAGTGCCGGCGTCAGGCAGGCAATGCACTGCGCCGGCTAATCTCTGAAACCATCCATAACAGGTTGACCGGCCGGGTGCCGGTCACGGCCGCCGGATCGCCCCGGCGGCGCGCGGTATTACCACCAGATCTCCATCTGCGCACCGAAGCTGACTTCGTCATCATCGCCGCGGCTGAAGGTGGTCAGGTCGGTGTCACGCGCGGCGACACCCGCCTCGTCATAACCCCATTTCTCATCCCATTTGGCGTAGGTGGCAAACACACGGATCGCCGGGCGTGACCAGATGGTGTTACCCGCCTGCCACTGTTGCGCCAGGGTGACTTTGTACTGGCCGTTGCGGTCGCCGGTTTCCTGCGATTTCACATTGTCATAGCCCACTTCCAGCAGGGTGCTCATGATCGGCGTCCATTTGTACATCGGGCGCACACCCACGGTGTACCAGGTGGTGCCGTTGTTGTTGTCGCGGTCAACATCCTGATACATGGCGACGTACATCAGGTCCCATTTCTCGGCCAGGGTGATGGCACCGTGGTCCAGCACGCGGATCATGTGGCCGTCGTTATTGACCAGTGCGCCCTGCGAGCGCCCGGCGTTGGCGTTGTTGGTGCTCATGCCGTCAGTCGCGTACTGCAGCACGAATTTGTTGAAGCCGTCCATGTAGCTCTGGACGTGCTCACCGGTGACCAGGAAGCCGTCTTTGCTGGCGTTGTCATCCAGCGAGTAACCGTCACGGGCGTTGGCGCGGCCGTAGTCGAGGCCGAGTTCCAGCGTACCGCCCGGGTTCACCGCCAGGCCGGCCAGACGCACGTCAAACACGTCGTTGGAGGTCGGGACTTCTTCACGGTCATTATTGATGTAGCCGATCGAGCCGCCGCTTTCGGTGCTGCGGGTGGCAGCCAGGGAGAGCTTGCCGAAGCCGAGATCGATATCTTCCAGACCCGCACCCGGGCCGGAGATGTCCCAGTAGTAGAAGTCGATCATGTGCACGTCATGGCGCTGGTAGAAGCGCTTACCGGCCCAGATGGTGGCACCCGGCAGGGCATCAATCAGGTTTTTACCTTTGATGTTGGCTTCACGGAAAGCCGGTTCAGTGGCTTCCCAGTCGTTCTCCTGGGAAACGGAGTAGGCGACGTTGGTGTCGAAGTAGAAGCTCTTGTCGCCCTCTTTCCACACTTCCTGGCCGAATTTCAGTTCAGCATAGGTTTCGCACTCGTTACCGAGACGGTATTTGCTCTGGGCGCCGGTTGCCTGGAAACATTGTTGCTCACCGCCGCTGCCGCTCCAGCCGATGCCGGAACGGGCGTAACCGGTGAAATCAACCGCCGCCGCCTGAGTAGAGATCACACCGGCCGCAACCGCCAGTGCCAGAGGTACAATGCGCAGAGTAGACATCTAAAATCTCCTGTTATGGATTTGCCTGATGGCATGTGCGTGCTTTAAACGCCCGGCTCGTCATGCAGCCGTTGGCATGCCGAGCCATCCTCACGGAACAGATGACAGCGATGCGGCGGCAGGCCGATAGCGAATGTTGCACCTTCTTCTACCAGCACAACGTCATTCTGGCGGTAGACCAGGTTCTGACGCAGCGCAGGGATTTGGATATGGATTTGGGTTTCGTTGCCCAGTTGCTCGACCACCTGCACCTCACCGGCGAGCGTCACCTCTGAGGCATCGCTCGGCAGCAGGTGCTCCGGCCGGATGCCGAGCGACAGGTTGCTGCCGGGCTGGACGCCCTGCCCGGCCACCGGCAGCCAGACCAGCTGGCGGTTCGGCAGTTCAACCTGCACCCGTTCCGCCTCGGCGGCGATCGCCTTGACCGGCAGGAAGTTCATCTTCGGCGAGCCGATAAACCCGGCAACAAAGCGGTTGGCCGGGTAGTGGTAGAGCGCCAGCGGCTTGCCCACCTGCGCCACGCGCCCGGCGTCCAGCACCACGATTTTGTCGGCCAGGGTCATCGCCTCGACCTGATCGTGGGTGACGTAAATCATCGTGCGCTTCAGGCGCTTGTGCAGGCGGGAGATCTCAATGCGCATCTGCACCCGCAACGCGGCATCAAGGTTGGAGAGCGGCTCATCCAGCAGGAAGACATCCGGCTCCGCCACCAGCGTGCGGCCGATGGCGACGCGCTGGCGCTGGCCGCCGGAGAGTGCTTTCGGGCGGCGGTCCAGCAGGTGCGCCAGTTGCAGGATTTCAGACACCTGGTTGACCCGCTGGCCGATCAGGCTCTTTTTGGTGCCGGCCAGTTTCAGGCCAAACGACATGTTGTCCGCCACCGACAGGTGGGGGTAAAGGGCGTAGGACTGGAACACCATGCCGATGCCGCGCTCAGCGGGCGGCACCTCATTCATGCGCTTTTCACCAATCAGCAGGTCACCGGAGGTGATCTCCTCCAGCCCGGCAATCATCCGCAGCAACGTTGACTTCCCACAACCCGACGGCCCGACGAAGACCACAAACTCGCCGTCATCGATGGTCAGGTTAATGTCTTTAGAGATAACGGTTTCACCGTAGGCTTTATGTACGTGCCGCAGCGTAACGCCTGCCATGCAAGACTCCTTTCTGCCAAAAATTTATGTGGCGAATAATTGGTGGTGAGGATGCGCGTTTGTAATCAGCCGGTAATCATCCGTAACAAGGTTTTTCGTGGGGGAGGAGCCGGGAGGATGAGCCGCAACAGCGGGGGTACAAAAGTTCCGCCCTGATGCCAAGTTTGTGATCCGGCTTACAAAAATAGCCTGTTGATTGTGTGCCGGATGCCACATAACCGGCCGGAGTGTTAAGCCGGTCACAACTCCATTTGTGGGGGCGTAGAGGGGGGGAGGATGAGTGTATGTCGGATTGTGAACGACTATGACCACGCTGAAACTCTTTCACCCCGGCCGCACCAGCTTTTCAGGGCTGCCTGCGTCGCTGCCTACAGACACGGATAACAGGACAGGATTATGACTCACACACGTAATAAGTCTGGCGCCACCCGCTTTAGCCGCACGCTGGCACTCTCTGCGCTGGCCACGCTGGTGCTCGCTGCCCCGGCTCTGGCCAAAATTGAAGAGGGCAAACTGGTCATCTGGATCAACGGTGACAAGGGCTATAACGGGCTGGCGGAAGTGGGCAAACGCTTTGAAAAAGACACCGGCATCAAAGTGAGCGTGGAGCACCCGGACAAGCTGGAAGAGAAGTACCCGCAGGTGGCCGCCACCGGCGACGGCCCGGACATCATCTTCTGGGCGCATGACCGTTTCGGCGGCTATGCCCAGTCCGGCCTGCTGGCGGAGATCACCCCGTCCCAGGCGACGAAGGACAAACTCTTCCCCTTCACCTGGGACGCCGTGAAATTTGACGGCAAGGTGATCGGTTATCCGGTGGCCGTGGAAGCGCTGTCACTGATTTACAACAAAGACCTGATCAAAACCCCGCCGAAAACCTGGGAAGAGATCCCGGCGCTGGACAAAGAAATGCGCGCCAAAGGCAAGAGCGCCATCATGTGGAACCTGCAGGAGCCCTACTTCACCTGGCCGATTATCGCGGCGGACGGCGGCTACGCCTACAAGCTGGAGAACGGTAAATATGATGTGAAAAACGTCGGGGTGAACAATGCCGGGTCACAGGCCGGGCTGCAATTCATCGTTGATCTGGTGAAGAACAAGCACATCAACGCCGACACCGATTTCTCCATCGCGGAAGCGGCCTTCAACAAGGGCCAGACGGCGATGACCATCAACGGCCCGTGGGCGTGGGGCAACATCGAGCAGAGCAAAATCAACTACGGCGTGGCCGTGCTGCCGACCTTCAAAGGCAAGCCGTCCAAACCGTTCGTCGGTGTGCTGACTGCCGGGATCAACGCCGCCAGCCCGAATAAAGAGCTGGCCACCGAATTCCTGGAGAACTACCTGCTGACGGACGAAGGGCTGGCGCAGGTGAACAAAGACAAGCCGCTCGGTGCGGTGGCGCTGAAGTCTTACCAGGCACAGCTGGAGAAAGATCCGAAGATCGCCGCCACCATGCAGAACTCGCAGAACGGCGAAATCATGCCGAATATCCCACAGATGAGCGCCTTCTGGTATGCCGAACGCAGCGCGGTGATCAACGCCGTCTCCGGCCGCCAGAGTGTGAAACAGGCACTGGATGACGTGCAGGCCCGCATCACCAAGTAATGCCCCGCCCCGCCGCCCTGCCGCCCCGGCCGGGCGGCGGGCGTATCCTCCCTCAGTCTTATCGCAAGGAACGTCGTTATGCAGTTGACCCGTACCGATCGTGCCGGCCGTAAACCCACCGCCTGGTGGCAGAGCGATCCGCTGAAGTGGTTGGTTATTGGCCTGTTCTCCCTGTTCACTGCCTATCTGGTGGTGCTGATGTATGCGCAGGGTGAATATTTGTTTGCCATTGTTACGTTAGTGCTGCTGAGCGCCGGGCTGTATGTCTTTGCCAACCGCCGCGCCTATGCCTGGCGCTATGTTTACCCTGGGCTTGCCGGGATGGGATTGTTTGTGCTGTTCCCGCTGGTCGCCACCATCGCCATTGCGTTTACCAACTACAGCAGCACCAACCAGCTGACTTTTGAGCGCGCGCAGTCCGTGCTGATGCAGCGCCAGTATCAGGCCGGTGACACCTACGCCTTCGCGCTCTACCCGGCGGGCGACAAGTGGCGCCTGCAACTCACCGACCCGGTGAAAAACAGCCAGTGGATTTCGCAGCCGTTCAGCCTGGGGCCGAACCCGCCGCCGCTGGAGATGCAGGCGCAACAGACCGCGCCGGAAGGGGACAAAGCCACCCTGCGTGTGATCACCCAGAACCGTCAGGCGATGGCCGCGCTGGTGGCGCGCCTGCCGCAGGGCGTTAACCTGCGCATGAGCTCCCTGCGCCAGTTCTCCGGCACCGCACCGCTCTATACGCGGGCGGACGACGGCACCACGCTGACCAACAACCAGACCCAGGTGGTCTACAAACCAAACCCGGACACCGGCTTCTATCAGGCCGTGGATGCCCAGGGCAACTGGCAGGCGGAAAAACTCAGCCCCGGCTTTACCGTGGGCATCGGCTGGCAAAACTTCCTGCGCGTGATGCAGGATGAGGGCATCCAGAAACCGTTCCTGTCGATTTTCGCCTGGACGATTGTGTTCTCGCTGCTGACAGTGGTACTGACCGTGGCGGTGGGTATGGTGCTGGCCTGTGTGGTGCAGTGGGAGGCGCTGAAAGGCAAGGCGCTCTACCGCGTGCTGCTGATCCTGCCCTATGCGGTGCCGTCGTTTATTTCGATTCTGATTTTCAAGGGGCTGTTTAACCAGAGTTTCGGTGAGATCAACCTGATGCTCGGCGCGCTGTTCGGTATTAAACCCGCCTGGTTCAGCGACCCGACCACTGCCAAGGCGATGATTCTGATTGTGAACACCTGGCTCGGCTACCCCTACATGATGATCCTCTGCATGGGGCTGTTGAAGGCGATCCCGGATGATTTGTATGAAGCCTCGGCGATGGACGGCGCCACACCGTTCCAGAACTTCTTCCGCATCACGCTGCCGCTGCTGATCACCCCGCTGACGCCGCTGATGATCGCCAGCTTCGCCTTTAACTTTAATAACTTTGTGCTGATCCAGCTGCTGACCAACGGCGGCCCCGACCGGCTCGGCACCACCACCCCGGCCGGGTATACCGACCTGCTGGTGAGCTTCACCTACCGCATCGCCTTTGAAGGCGGCGGCGGGCAGGACTTCGGGCTGGCGGCCGCGATTGCCACGCTGATTTTCCTGCTGGTGGGCGCACTGGCGATCCTTAACCTGAAAGCCACCAAGATGAACTTTGACTAAGGAGAGCCGCCAATGGGTATGGTAAAACCAAAATCGCAGCGCGTACGCCTGCTGGTGACACACCTGCTGCTGATCGCGTTTGTGGCGATGATTATGTTCCCGCTGCTGATGGTGGTGGCGATTTCGCTGCGCCCCGGCAACTTCGCCACCGGCAGCCTGATCCCCGATCAAATCTCCTGGGACCACTGGCGGCTGGCGCTGGGCTTTAGCGTCACCCACGCTGACGGCAGCGTGACGCCGCCGCCCTTCCCGGTGCTGTTGTGGCTGTGGAATTCGGTGAAGGTGGCGTTTATCACCGCCATCGGCATCGTGACGCTCTCTACCACCTGCGCCTACGCCTTTGCGCGGATGCGCTTTCGCGGCAAAAGCAGCCTGCTGAAAGGGATGCTGATTTTCCAGATGTTCCCGGCGGTGCTGTCGCTGGTGGCGCTGTATGCGCTGTTTGACCGCATCGGCCAGTACCTGCCGTTTATCGGGCTGAACACCCACGGCGGGGTGATCTTCGCCTATATGGGCGGCATCGCACTGCATGTGTGGACGATAAAGGGCTATTTCGGGACGATTGATAATTCGCTGGAGGAAGCCGCCTCACTGGACGGTGCCACGCCGTGGCAGGCGTTCCGGCTGGTGTTGCTGCCGCTGTCGGTGCCGATTCTGGCGGTGGTGTTTATTCTGTCATTTATTGCCGCGATCACCGAAGTGCCGGTGGCCTCGCTGCTGCTGCGTGATGTGAACAGCTACACCCTGGCCGTTGGGATGCAGCAGTACCTCAACCCGCAGAACTATTTATGGGGCGATTTTGCCGCCTCTGCCGTGCTCTCCGCCATCCCGATCACCGCCATCTTCCTGCTGGCCCAGCGCTGGCTGGTCGGTGGCCTGACTGCCGGGGGGGTGAAGGGGTAACCCTCGTTTTGCGCCGTTCTTGTTTGACTTACCTTTGTGTTGGGCGGCCGTTGCGGGCCGCCTTTTTTATGCCGGGCCGCAGGCGCTATTCGCGCTTCAGCCGGTCGGAATTGGCGAGGAACAGCGTGACCACCAGCACCAGAATGGCCGCAGAATAGATAAGCGTATCCAGCGGGTTTTTGTGGTCAACGATGATAAGCCGGATAATCGCCGTGATGCCGATGTAGATGAAATAGCGCAGCGGGAAGTGATACCCGGAAGAGAAATACTTCACAATCAAGGCGATAAACTCAAAGTAGAGGAAGTAAATCACAATCCCTTCAATCAGCAGGTATGACGACGGCTCATCGCCGTTCACGAACAATACCAGCGTCAGATGGTAGGTTTCCCGCCCCAGAAACAGCAGCAGGATAGCGCCCAGCCCCAGTAAAAACACATTCAAAATACGCTGCATGATAACGGATATCATGATGCCGCGTGGTGAACCGCCCATTAGGAATCTCTTTAGTCATTAAATCGTTTCAGCAGCATACAGAATGCGGGCCGGGCGGGACAAGGGAAGGACGTTGCCTCTGTGCGTTTACCCTTCTCATGCCCATAAAAAACCCCGGCATTGCCGGGGTTGGGTGGGTGACGCCTGCCGGGTTGCCCTTAGTTGAAGTAGGGCGAGCGGCTGTCGGTGATGTTGTAGAGCTGGTATTTGCGGCCAAGCATCTGGCCGCCGTCGCGGGTCAGCGGTATCCAGTTGATCTGCGCACGTGTCCGGCTTGGCTGCACGGTCAGGATGTCCAGCGGCACCGAGATATAGAAGCCCTTGGTGAATTCCCCTTCCCCATACTCCTCCGCCGAGACGTTGGTCTTGGTGGCAAATGCCCCGACAATCACGCCGCTGTCGAAACGCTTGGAGACGTCGAGCGTGCCGCCTTTGTCTTTCGCCAGATACTGCCCGACGCTGGCTTTGACCAGCACCCCGTCCAGGAAACGCGGCTGCCAGTAGGCAGTCAGGTTGCCGGTCTGGGTTTTGTACTGGGTGAAATGCAGCGGGCTGTCCCAGTCACGTTGCTTGACGTAGTTGGCGTCTACGCCGACTGCCCAGCGGCTGTCCAGCGGGCGGTAGAGCACTTCCGCGCCCACGCCGCCGTACATCTGCTCCAGGTAGCCGCCGTAGATCTGGCCGTACCAGCCGTCGCCCAGGCGGTTCATATACGTCAACTGTGCATTGTTCAGGTAGAGGTCGTTGTTATCGACATACTCACGGATGCGGGTACGCACACGCGGCAGGGAGCTGTCAGCCGGCGGCCCCTTGTAGTTGAACTTGTCATAGTTGTTGAACAGGTTCAGGAACAGTGAGCCGGAGGCCAGCAGGTGGTGGGTCATCCACCAGTCGGCGCTGCCCTGAATACCGACCTGATACATGTAGAAATCTTCCGGGCCGCCGATCGACTGGTTCAGCACCGGTGCCAGCCCGGCACTGAAGGTGCTTTTCTCCACGTAGTACCCCTGCTCCGCCCGTTCCGGCAGGTGCGGGTCGGCGCGGTGCTGCAACAGCGGTTTCTCCTGCCCGAGCGGGTAGCCCTCCAGCTGCTGCTTCAGGCTCTCCACGCTGGTCACGGTACTGGAGATCGGCATATTCATGCTGGTATCGGTAACGTTCAGGGTCTCTATCCCGTCCGGCAGCCGGTTGATCAGGATACGGTTGGCACGCGCAATGGCCGCATTGTTGTCACGGTAACGGTTTTGCTCGCCGGTCATGTAGAGCGTACGGTCTTTCACCTGGATGTGCGGCGCGGTGTAACCGGCGTTGTCCTGCAAGGCGGCCAGTTGCTCACCGATGACCTGATGGTCAAGGATGGCGTCCTGCGGCTGCGGCTGGTAAGGCTGCGGCGGCGGGTCGATGTGGCGCTGCGACATCTCATTGAAGTTGGTGCGCAGGGTGACGCCGGCCATCAGGGTGTTGCCGCGCTCCCAGCTCAGGTTGACGTCGGCCCAGTCCGTCATGCGGTAGACCGCCCCGACGTTCACTTTCGAATCCTGTTTGATGGTGCCGGCGAAATCGCCCTGGTAGTCGTTGCCTTCATACTCGACTTTCAGGCGCAGCGGCTGCCATGGCGTCTGGTATTCGATACCACCGAACAGCGAGGCCGGGCCGTGGAAGAAGTTTTTCCCGTTGAACTCACCGGCTTCGCCCTGCACGTTGTTACGGTAGCAGTAACTCGCCTTGGCCTCACAGAACGGGTTTTTCACGTTGCCGCTGTTGCCGAGGTAACCCCAGCCCAGGCCGAGGGTGAAATCGAGCGGCCCCCAGGCTTTGCTGGCGGCGATGAATTCGCTGTCAAACAGCCCGGTGCCGCCGAAGTCGCGGATGCCGACGGAGGTTTCCGGCAGCCAGTAGCCCTCTTCCCACAGGCGCAGTTTCAGGTCGACGCCCTTATCTTTGTAGGTCTGGTCGCCGCTGAATGCCTCATCGCTGCTGTATTTGCGGGTGCGCACGTCGGTGTAGCGGATGGTGGCTTCCAGCCACGGGAAGGGCTGCACGGCCAGGGAATAGAAGCGGTACTGGTCGTTGTGGCGCAGGTTAAGGCTGAATTCGCCCTCTTTCGCCATGCGCCCGGTCGGCACCTGCATCAGGCCGACACCGCCGAAGTCGCCCTGCGACGGCCCCAGCGGTTCGGTGTAAGGGGAAGCCTGCACGCCCGCGACCACAGCCATCGCCAGTGCGCTGATAACATAGGATCTTTTCATTAGTCAGGGACCCGGTTGGTCAACAGCGCCAGAATCCGCAGGTTCAGATCGCGGTAAGCGCTGGGTAAGACGTGGGCGGAAAAGCCCACAAAGAGCGTGCTGCCCGGTGCCGGTTCGGCGCGGCGGTGGTTCCAGTAGGCGACCGGCACCTGCCGGGTGGCGCCGTCGGGCTGAATCAGCCAGACCTGGTTTTTATCGTACCCCGCCAGCGGGGCGTGGTTGTCGAGATAGGTTTTGGCATCCTGCGCCGGGACAAACGGCTGCGGGCCGCTGTTCTCGAATAGCCCGAACAGGCGCACGGTAGTCGGCCGTTGCAGGGTATAGACGCTGTACTCCCCTTCCAGGCGGCGGTTGTGCTCCGGCCGGATGCGCACGTCGTCCGGGTCGAGCGGCACAAACTGGCGGCCGGTCACCGTCAGCTGCGACACCTGCTGGTGCAGGTTGTCGGCGGCGGCAGCCAGGTCACCGTCATCATCCTGGCGGAAGGTGGCGGCCAGCGCGCTCAGGGAGGCCAGCACCGCCTGCTTCATCGCCTGCTGGTGTGCGGTGGCCTGCGGCGCAGCGATCACCGTGCCCGGCCACCAGGTACGGTTAAACAACGCCGGATTCATCACCAGTTCACTGAGGTCCCGGGCGCCGTCAACCGTGACGCTGCCGGCCTGCTCCGGTAAATACACCGTGACGTGGCTCTCCGCGAACGCGGACGCAGCCAGGCCAACGCTCAGGCTTACTCCAAGTAAGAGACGTTTTTTCATGGTATTTACGGTTTCAAAATTGTGATGTTAACGGGGATGAAATCCGGGCCGATGTACTGCTCCGCTTTCCTGACAATGCCGGTGGCGGGGTCGATCCAGAAGTGGTTGCGGTAGTGGCGGCCCAGCGACGGCACCGTCACCTCTTCCTCCACGCGCAGCGTGTCCAGGGTGGTGCCCGCAATCTCCAGCGGTTCGCGGCCGTCAAGGTGGAAGACTGATTGGGCGGTGGCGCTGTGGAACTGCTGCCCCTCTGTCCAGCTCAGGGTACGCGTCCAGGTCGCGCCCTCTTTCAGGGTTTGCGGGTTGAGCAGCGGGTCGTGTTGGCGATCGGTGACCTCCAGCAGGTTGTCACGGTAGCCGACGGTTTTGGTCAGGCGGCCGTTTTGCGTCACCAGCAGCACGCGGTCAGAGGAGAGCCACTTGACCTGGCCCTCTTCCGCGAAGGCGGCCACCACAAAAATCTGCGGGCCGTCATTCAGCCGGGCATAGATGCTGGAGTACGGCAGGGTACGCAGCGTCTGCGCATCGACCTCGACATCGGACATCCCGAACGCGGCGATCGCCAGCGTATCCCCGATGCCCCGTTGCGTCTGGCTACAAGCCGAAAGCAGGAGGCAAGCCAATAACAGTGAAAAATAGCGCACGTTCTTTTCCCAGGATAAACAGGCCCATAACAGGGGCCGCAGCGGGCAGCCCCCAGAAGTCCGCCGCGTCACAGGGCGGGCGGATGCATGATTATTGGCCTCACCGGGGCGAACCCCGGCGGGCAAACGTAGACCGGTTAACACCGGAGGCCCCTTTCGCCAGCACACAGGCTGGAATTCCATGCGAAAAGCGGGGCACGTTTGCCGGGCGGCCAGTTTATGGCGCCGTTCCGTCAGCCGATACATTCCAGAAACTAAAGGTTCCCCGGCAGCGAATTAATACGTTGCCTCAAGGGGATACTGGCCTCTGTCGGATAGGGCGGGCAGGAAAGGCTGCTTATTTATAATGCAATAAACTGTTAATGAGTGTCATCATTGATGGCGTGAATGGCTTAGTCAGGGAAGGTTTTTCATGCGAGGGGTCATTTTTAGCATTTTTGTTAAATCGATGATTTTAAGCATCTTTTATCGGAGGTGTTCCGGCCGATTTTCCCTCTGTGGTTTTTCAGCAGCGCGATGAACAGATAAGAAAAGTGGTCAAAAAACAGGTCGAACAGATTTTTACGCCAAAAACCCGACTTAAGGGAAGCACAATATCCGCCGGTTTCGCTAATCTCAGGAAAAATAACGGATAATGCGCGGTGAAATTATAAGCGCACTCAGCATAAGCTGAATTTCCGGTTTTTCAGACAAACCCTACAGGACGGCGGCCGCCTCAGGGCAATAAAAAGGCCCTGTCAGGGAAAATCCCGCAGGGCCGTTGATGTGTTGGCGGCGAAACCTTAACCCGTGGTTAAGCTTTGCCGCCCACTGCCGGGCTTAGCGCCAGGCTTTGAAGCGGTTGATCAGCGCGTTGGTGGAGCTGTCGTGGCTGCTGACCTGCTCATCCCCCGCCAGTTCCGGCAGGATGCGGTTTGCCAGCTGTTTGCCCAGCTCTACGCCCCACTGGTCAAAGGTGAAGATGTTCAGGATCGCGCCCTGGGTGAAGATTTTGTGCTCATACAGGGCAATCAGCGCGCCGAGGCTTTCCGGGGTGATTTCACGCAGCAGGATGGAGTTGGTCGGGCGGTTGCCTTCGAACACCTTGAACGGCGCAACGTGTTTCACGTCTTCCGGTTTTTTGCCCTGGGCCGCGAACTCTTCTTCAACGGTCTCCAGCGATTTGCCGAACGCCAGCGCTTCAGTCTGGGCGAAGAAGTTGGAGAGCAGCTTCGCGTGGTGGTCGCTCAGCGGGTTATGGCTGATGGCCGGGGCGATGAAGTCACACGGGACAATTTTGGTGCCCTGGTGAATCAGCTGATAGAAGGCGTGCTGGCCGTTGGTGCCCGGCTCACCCCAGATGATCGGGCCGGTCTGGTAGTCCACCGGGTTGCCGTTACGGTCAACGTATTTGCCGTTGGATTCCATGTTGCCTTGCTGGAAGTAGGCAGCAAAGCGGTGCATGTACTGGTCATACGGCAGGATCGCTTCGGTTTCGGCACCAAAGAAGTTGTTGTACCAGATACCGATCAGCGCCAGCAGCACCGGCAGGTTCTGCTCCGCCGGGGTGTTGGCGAAGTGTTTGTCCATCTCGTGCGCGCCGGTCAGCAGCTTCTCGAAGTTCTCAAAGCCCAGGGAGAGCGCAATGGAGAGGCCAATCGCTGACCACAGGGAGTAACGCCCGCCGACCCAGTCCCAGAATTCGAACATGTTGTCGGTGTCGATACCAAACTCGCCGACGGCTTTCGCGTTGGTGGAGAGCGCGGCAAAGTGTTTGGCCACGTGCTGCTGGTCACCGGCGCTGTTCAGGAACCAGTCACGCGCGCTGTGGGCGTTGGTCATGGTTTCCTGGGTGGTGAAGGTTTTGGAGGCCACCAGGAACAGGGTGGTTTCCGGGCTGAGGGTTTTCAGCGTTTCGGCGATGTGGGTGCCGTCAACATTGGAGACGAAGTGCATGTTGAGGTGGTTTTTGTACGGCTTCAGCGCTTCGGTCACCATGAATGGGCCGAGGTCAGAGCCGCCGATGCCGATGTTCACCACGTCGGTTATCGGCTTGCCGGTATAGCCTTTCCAGTCGCCGCCGATCACGCGGTCACAGAACTGCTTCATTTTCGCCAGCACGGCGTTCACTTCCGGCATCACATCTTTGCCGTCCACCACAATCGGGGTGTTGCTGCGGTTGCGCAGGGCCACGTGCAGCACGGCACGGTCTTCGGTGCGGTTGATCTTCTCCCCGGAGAACATGGCGTTGATGGCGCCCTGAAGATCAGTCTCTTTGGCCAGGGCCTGCAACTTCTCCAGCGTTTCTTTGGTGATGCGGTTTTTGGAGTAATCCACCAGCATCTGATCGTTAAAGGTGGCGGAGAAGGAGGAGAAACGGTCACTGTCCTGGGCGAATAATTCACTGATCTGAACATCTTTCATCTGTTCAAAATGCTGCTGCAGGGCCTGCCAGGCAGCGGTTTGACTTGGATTGATATTTTTCATCGCAACGCTCTCGTTTGAGTTTCACATTATGAGATTAAAAGCCTATCCCAGCAGGCGCGAAGTGTGGGCAAACACGTCATGCTGGGATACGCTTTACATACCGCCTGATGCCGATTGTAGCCTGTAATCCTTTCGATGATATCCCTTTTCTTGCAATAGGCCGCATCTGTTAATGATTATTTATTAATCGGTTATGAAGTGTGACAGATCATGCGCATCATCCGTAAATAATAAAAACAGAAAAGCCTTATGCTTTCGTTGACAGCGCAGCCAGAACCAGTAATCCTAGCCCTCTACTCGCGCAACCGTGTGCGAGCCAGAAGAGGCGCGTCGCCCAGGCAGGGTGTCAGAGGAACCGTATTCCACTGACGGCACTTGAGGGGGAGCGACGCCGAGGTACGTGGGCAGGCGGATGCCCCGTATCGGCTACAGAGGCTGAATCCTCTGGGTTGTCACCAGATCGCCCAACGCGGGCGGCCAGCAAGGTGGAGCGCTTCTGGGAGTATCGTAGCCCACTACGTCTGCCCCCTATTACCGCTCTCCCCTTGTGCCAAGGTTTTGAATTTGTTGCCATAAAATAATGGCCCTGACACGAGGTTTACCATGAATCAAGCAGTTCCCTCCTCCTTCCACGCCGGTCAGCCGATGATCGTGGCGAAATTTGGCGGCACCAGCGTCGCAGATTTTGATGCCATGAACCGCAGCGCGGATGTGGTGCTGGCCAACCCGGCCAACCGCCTGGTTGTTCTGTCTGCCTCCGCCGGCATTACCAACCTGTTGGTCGCTCTGGCCGAAGGCTGCGAGCAGGAGCAACGTGACGTGAAACTCAGCGAAATCCGCCGGGTTCAGTACGCCATCATAGACAGACTCACTGAGCCTGAGGTGATCCGCGAGGAGATCGATCGCCTGCTGGAGAACATCGCCATGCTCTCCGAAGGCGCCAGCCTGGCCACCTCCCCGGCACTGACCGATGAACTGGTGAGCCACGGCGAACTGATGTCGACCCTGCTGTTTGTTGAGATCCTGCGTGAACGCAATGTGGCGGCAGAATGGTTTGACGTACGCAAAGTGATGCGCACTACCGATCGCTTCGGCCGCGCCGAGCCGGACACCGCACAACTGGCTGAGCTGGCCACCCAGCAACTGCTGCCGCGCCTGGAGCGGGCGCTGGTGATCACCCAGGGCTTTATCGGCAGTGAAGATAAGGGCCGCACCACCACCCTCGGCCGCGGCGGCAGTGATTACACCGCTGCACTGCTGGGTGAGGCGCTGCACGCCGGCCGCGTTGATATCTGGACGGATGTGCCGGGCATTTACACCACCGACCCGCGCGTAGTGCCGACGGCCAAACGCATCGATAAAATCACCTTTGAAGAAGCCGCCGAAATGGCGACCTTCGGCGCGAAAGTGCTGCACCCGGCGACCCTGTTACCGGCCGTGCGCTGCGACATCCCGGTGTTTGTCGGCTCCAGCAAAGACCCGGCCGCAGGCGGCACGCTGGTGTGCAACAGCACCAAAAACCCGCCGCTGTTCCGTGCGCTGGCCTTGCGCCGCAAACAGACCCTGCTGACGCTGCACAGCCTGAACATGCTGCATGCGCGCGGGTTCCTGTCTGAGGTGTTTAACATCCTGCTGCGCCACAATATCTCGGTTGACCTCATCACCACCTCTGAAGTGAGCGTGGCGCTGACGCTCGACACCACCGGCTCAACCTCCACCGGTGACAGCCTGTTGACCACTGCGCTGCTGACGGAGCTGTCGTCGCTCTGCCGCGTTGAGGTGGAAGAGAACCTGGCGCTGATTGCGCTGATTGGGAACAAGCTTTCGCAGGCGTGCGGCGTCGGCAAAGAGGTGTTCGGCGTGCTCGACCCGTTCAGCATCCGCATGATCTGCTACGGGGCCAGCAGCTATAACCTCTGCTTCCTGGTGCCCGGCGGCGACGCCGAGCAGGTCGTGCAGACCCTGCACCGCAACCTATTCGAGTAATACCGCGGCGCGCAGGGCGAAGCCGGGCGCACGCCCGGCTTTTTTATGTCCGCCGCACCGTAAAACCAGCAAGGAAAGACGTTATCAGTAGAAAAACAGCGCACCCGTGAACACCGGTGCCTGTAAAAAACACAACATCCGCCATAACCAGAAGAAGGAACCGACCTCTCATGTTAGCGAAAATCACCCGCCTGTTTCCGTTATGGGCTGTCCTGCTCTCCGTCGCGGCCTATTACCTGCCCGGCACCTTTACCCCCATCACCCCGCACGTCAGCACGCTGCTGATGCTGATTATGTTCGGCATGGGCGTTACGCTGGAGTTCGCCGATTTCAAACGGGTACTGTCGCGCCCGGCCCCGGTGGCTGCCGCCACGTTCCTGCACTACCTGGTGATGCCGCTGGCCGCCTGGGTGCTGGCGAAACTGTTCCAGATGCCGCCTGATCTTGCCGCGGGCATGGTGCTGGTCGGCAGCGTGGCCAGCGGCACAGCCTCCAACGTGATGATCTACCTGGCGAAAGGCGATGTGGCGCTGTCAGTCACCATTTCCGCCGTCTCCACGCTGGTGGGCGTATTTGCCACGCCGCTGCTGACGCGGCTTTATGTGGATACGCAGATCAGCGTCGATGTGGCCGGGATGCTGCTCAGCATCCTGAAAATCGTGGTGATCCCTATTTTTGCCGGGCTGGTGATTCACCACCTGTTTACCGGGCTGGTGAAAAAGCTGGAGCCGGTGCTGCCGCTCTTTTCCATGGTCTGCATCCTGGCGATCATCAGCGCCGTGGTGGCGGGCAGCCAGGGCTTTATCGCCTCTGTGGGGCTGGTGGTGATTGTGGCGGTGATCCTGCACAACGGCATCGGGCTGCTGAGCGGTTACTGGGGCGGCAAGCTGTTCGGTTTTGATGAAACCATCTGCCGCACGCTGGCGATGGAAGTCGGGATGCAGAACTCCGGGCTGGCCGCCACGCTGGGCAACCTCTACTTCTCGCCGCTGGCCGCCCTGCCCGGTGCGCTGTTCTCCGTCTGGCATAATCTTTCCGGTTCCTTGCTGGCCGGCTACTGGTCAGGCAAGCCGGTAGACAAAACCGATGCGGCGGTGACCGCGCGGGCCGATCGCTGACCTGGGCGCCGGCCATAAAAAAGGGCGCGGTTTCCCGCGCCCCTTCTGTCTCTGCCCCGCCCTTAGCGTGTCACCAGCTCCTCTTCATCACGTTCATCATCTTCCAGCTCCTGCTCCAGCACGCTGTAGGCCACTGCGCAGAACAGCGAGTTCAGGCGTTTCATGTCACCCAACAGGCCCAGGTGCAGCGAGCTGGTTTCAATGCTCTGCACATTCTGCTGATGCAGCCGGTCAACGTGCGCGTGGGCATACCGGCGATCCATCAGGCGGAAGCGGTGCTTGGAGCGCCGCAGGCGGCGCGCGCTGGTGATGTCGCCGGAGAGAAACACCGACATGCTGAGGCGCAGGTTATCCAGCAGGCGCTTATGCAGCTCATCCAGCTCTGCCAGCCCGGCGGCGGAGAAGGCCCGGCGCGCGCCGTGGGATTTCGCCGCCACATCGCCGGTCATCCGCTCGATGATGTCGCCCGCCTGTTCGAGGTTCAGCGCCATCTCAATCACCTCCGCCCAGCGGCGCGAATCGGACTCGCCCAGATCCTCTTTCTGCATCTGCGCCAGATAGAGTTTGATGGCGGTATAGAGCACATCGACATCATCATCCAGCCGGCTGACTTCCCGCTCCTGCGTCAGGTTGCCGTGCACCACCTCATGGTGCAGCACCAGCATGTGCTCCACCACGTCGCCCATGCGCAAGGTTTCGCGCGCGGCATTGGCCAGCGCCAGCGTAGGGGTGTCGAGCGCGCTGGTGTCCAGGTGGCGCGGGCTGAGGCGCGGGTCCTCCTGCGGTGACGCGACGATCAGCACCTGGCAGAGGCGCGCCATCCGCTCGCTCAGCGGCAACAGCACCAGGCAGCGGATCAGGTTGTAGAAGACGTGGAAATAGATCACCAGCTCCTCATCCGATACCGGCAACCGGTCAAATGCGTCTGCCAGCAGGGCCACAAACGGCAACACCAGCACGCAGCCAATCAGCTTGAACAGCAGGCTGCCGAGCGCCACGCGCCGCGCCTCCGCATTCTGTTTGCTGGCGTTGATCATCGCCACCAACCCGCTGCCGAAGTTGGCCCCGATCACCAGGCAGAGCGCGACCTTGAGCGAAATCACGCCGGTGGCGGTGAGGGTTGCCGTCAGCAGCACTGCCGCCAGGCTGGAGTAACTGATGATGGCGAACAGCGCGCCGGTCAGGGCGTCCAGCAGCACATCCCCGGTCAGTGACGAGAACAGCACTTTAACGCCGGAGGCCTGGGTGATGGGGGTGGCGGCCGTGACGATCAGTTCCAGCGCCAACAGAATCAGCCCCAGCCCGATGGCGACCCGCCCTATCTGCCCGGCGCGCAACTGTTTGCGGCTGAGGAACAGCGCCACACCCACAAAGATCAGCAGCGGCGAAAGCCAGGAGAGGTCAAACGTCAGGATACGCGCCATCAGCGCGGTGCCGACATCCGCCCCCAGCATGATCACCAGCGCCGGGGAGAGCCCCACCAGCCCCTGCGCCACAAACGAGGTGACCAGCAAGGCGGTGGCGTTGCTGCTCTGCACCAGTGCAGTAACGCCAATGCCGGAGACAAACGCCAGCGGTTTCTTTTCCACGCTGCTGCTGAGGATCTGGCGCAGGTTGGCACCAAATACCCGCATAATGCCGGTTCGCACAATATGCGTCCCCCATACCAGCAGGGAGACGGCCGACAGCAAATGAAGAAGGGTTAACACGGAATAGCTCTCCTTCGCCAGGCATTAACAGGCCACCCCACCTGCCTGACGATTGGAGCGGGATGGCATCCGATTACCGTCACCAGGCATCTTGCCCGGTCCGGCTCTCGCAAATCATTTATCGGTCTTGCAAAAAACCTGCCGGAAAGACGCTCTCTGCAACGCAGAGGTTTATTCATGCTTATCAGCGAATTACCTGTCCCTTCCGGCCTGCTGTGTGCAGCTTTCCATAAGATTTATCACAGTAATTGTAGACCACAATAATCCAGCCAGTCGCCCGGCCCGGCCATGACACTCATAATAATGAGCACCGGCAAATCCGGCCTATAGAGTTATATAAAAAATAATCAGGTGATATTTTTTGAGGGACAGTGACAGCACTAAAAAAAATCATTTAACCCGCCTTTCCTTTGATTACGCACACTGATTTACCACGCTGACTTGGTATCTTGTCGGCGGATTTCCAGCGTAAAAATAATCAGGGAAGGTCATATGAGAAAGTTATTTATTATGACGGCACACCAGTGTAGCCGGGCACTTATTTGGACAGTGGAGTACCTCTCCTCATTTCCCGGTAATCACATCATTATTCATTATGATGCCAAATCTGACAGCCATGAGATCTTACCCCTGGCTAAAGAGAACGTGCATATCCTTCAGGAACGTATCCCCGTCCGCTGGGGTGATGTGTCACAAATTCACGCGACGCTGTTGCTGCTCCGTCAGGCATTGCAGGTTAAATTTGATTACTGTTTTTTCATCTCTGGTGAAGATGTTCCGGCCGTCTCTGATGAGAGAATGAATACATTTCTGGAAGAAAATAAAAACCATGAATTTATTCATTACCAGAATAATAGCAATACCTATGTTGACCCTTACCCGCGGGTTTTATATCGCTACCCCTCCTGCTTTTTCCGTTCTCAAAAAAATCTTTTTAGCCTGATAAAAAGCAAACTCCATTTTTATAGCCGGGGGCTGTTTAAAAACCGCAAGGTTATGGCATTAATGGCCAGCGGCCAACTGCCGCCCCTCTATAAAGGCACCAACTGGTTTACCTTAACCGCTGACAGTGTGAAGTTTATTGTGGCCTATATTGATACCCACCCCGATTTGCTTACCGCATTTAACGGCACCTTTTGTGCTGATGAGATCTTCTTTCATTCGGTATTAAAGCTAAAACCTGGCCTGCGCCTGTACCAAAACCCCGACGCCGGCAGCCACTGCCTGCGTTATATCGACTGGCACAGCGGGCCCCACTACCCTAAAAAATTGGATACCCGCGATCTCGCCGCCATCTCGCGTGGATTCTATTTCTTTACCCGGAAAGTCTCGGAAGAGTTAACCGATGCTGAGTTTGACCAGTTCAAAACGCTGGTTTCCTGACCCCGTCCCTTCACGGCAGGCGGGGCGGGGTCAGGCGTGAGGATTACTCTGCGTCGTAACCCAGGTTGGGTGCCAGCCAGCGCTCAGCCTCTGCCACCGGCATCCCTTTACGCCGGGCGTAATCCTCAACCTGATCGCGCTGAAGCTGGGCCACGGCAAAGTATTTGCTCTCCGGATGGCTGAAGTACCAGCCGGAGACTGCCGCCCCCGGCCACATGGCAAAGGATTCAGTGAGCTTCATGCCGGTATGGGTTTCAACGTCCAGCAATTGCCAGATCTGCCCTTTTTCCGTGTGCTCCGGGCAGGCCGGGTAACCCGGTGCCGGGCGGATGCCCTGGTAATTTTCCCGGATCAGATCCTCATTGCTGAGGTTTTCATTCGGCGCATAGCCCCAGTACACCTTGCGCACCCGCTCATGCAGGTATTCCGCGAACGCTTCCGCCAGGCGGTCAGAGAGCGCTTTCACCATGATTTTATTGTAATCGTCGTGTTGGGCGTCATAGGCCGCGGCCAGCGCGTCCTCTTCCAGCCCGGCCGTCACCGCGAAGGCACCGAGGTAGTCCCGCTTGCCGCTGGATTTCGGCGCAACAAAATCGGCCAGGCAGTAGTTCGGGAAATCGTTTTTCTCCGTTTGCTGGCGCAGGTGGTGACTCACCAGCAGCACCTCATCACGGCGTTCGTCCCGGTAGAGGTGGATGTCATCGCCTACCCGGTTAGCCGGGAACAGCCCCACCACACCGCGCGGCGTCAGGGATGTGCTGGCGGCCAGGCTGTCGAGCATCGCGTTGGCATCGGCAAACAGGCGTTTCGCCTCTTCCCCTACCACCTCATCTTCCAGAATGCGCGGGTATTTGCCGGCCAGCGACCAGGTCATAAAGAACGGCGTCCAGTCGATGTAGTTGCGCAGGGTGTCAATGCTGACACTGACCGCCTGCACGCCCAGGCGGTGGGCCACCGGCGGGGTGTAATCGTCCCAGTCCAGCGACAGCGCATTTTCCCGCGCCGCCGCCAGCGTCACCGGTGGGGTGCGCGGCTTTTTACGCCCGTGCTGGATGCGCACCGTCTCGTACTCTTTGCGGGTACGCGCCACAAACTCATCACGCTGGGTATCAGACAGCAGCGCTGACACCACGCCCACGGTACGTGAGGCGTTCTGCACATAGACCGTCGGCCCGCTGTAGTTCTGCTCGATCTTCACTGCCGTATGCGCTTTCGAGGTGGTGGCGCCGCCAATCAGTAACGGCAGGGTAAAGCCCTGGCGCTGCATCTCTTTGGCAACGTTGACCATTTCATCCAGTGACGGTGTGATCAGCCCCGACAGGCCAATGATATCCACCTTCTGTTCAATCGCGGTTTTCAGGATTTTGTCCGTGGGCACCATCACGCCCAGATCGATGATTTCATAGTTATTGCACTGCAACACCACGCCGACAATGTTTTTGCCGATGTCGTGCACGTCCCCTTTTACCGTCGCCAGCAGGATCTTGCCGTTGGTGCTGCCCTGCTGTTTGCTGGCTTCAATGTACGGCTCAAGGTAGGCCACCGCCTGCTTCATCACCCGCGCCGATTTCACCACCTGCGGCAGGAACATTTTGCCCTCACCGAACAGGTCACCCACCACATTCATGCCATCCATCAGCGGGCCTTCGATGACCTCAATCGGCCTTGCTGCCGCCTGCCGTGCCTCTTCGGTGTCCAGCTCAATAAACTCGGTGATGCCTTTGACCAGCGAATATTCCAGCCGCTTGTTGACCGGCCAGGCGCGCCACTCCGCCTGCACTTTGGCGGTTTCCCCACCCTCTTTATTGCCGCGGTATTTTTCTGCCAGTTCGAGCAGCCGTTCAGTACCGTCCGCACGGCGGTTCAGCACCACATCTTCTACCGCGTCCCGCAGTTCGGCCGGGAGGTCATCATAGATCGCCAGTTGCCCGGCGTTGACGATGCCCATGTCCATACCATTGCGGATCGCGTGGTAGAGGAATACCGCGTGAATCGCCTCGCGCACCGGGTCATTGCCGCGGAACGAGAAAGAGACATTGGAGACGCCGCCGGAAATCAGCGCGTGCGGCAACTCGGTTTTGATGTCACGACAGGCACCGATGAAGTCCACCGCATAGTTGTTGTGCTCTTCAATGCCGGTGGCCACGGCGAAAATGTTCGGGTCGAAAATGATGTCTTCCGGCGGGAAGCCCACTTCCTCTGTCAGGATGCGGTAGGCGCGGCGGCAGATCTCGATTTTGCGTGCTCGGGTGTCCGCCTGGCCATCTTCATCAAAGGCCATCACGACCACTGCCGCGCCGTAGCGCCGTACCTGCTTCGCATGGTGGATAAAGGCCGCCTCGCCCTCCTTCATTGAAATGGAGTTCACGATGCCTTTGCCCTGAATACACTTCAGCCCTTTTTCGATGACCTCCCATTTGGAAGAGTCGATCATGATCGGCACACGGGCGATATCCGGCTCACCGGCAATCAGGTTAAGGAAACGCACCATCGCGGCTTCGGCATCCAGCATCCCTTCATCCATGTTGATGTCGATGATCTGCGCGCCGCTTTCCACCTGCTGGCGCGCCACATCCAGCGCCTCGGCATATTTTTCTTCTTTAATCAGCCGCTTGAACCGTGCCGAGCCGGTGACGTTGGTGCGTTCCCCCACGTTCACAAACAGGGTGTTGGCATCGATGGTCAGCGGCTCCAGGCCCGCCAGGCGGCAGGCGACCGGGATGTCAGGCAACGGGCGCGGGGCAACGCCCTCGACCACGCGCGCAATGGCAGCAATGTGCTGGGGCGTGGTGCCGCAGCAGCCGCCGACAATGTTAAGGAAACCAGCGCGCGCCCACTCACCAATCTGGGCCGCCATCTCGTCAGCGCCCAGATCATACTCGCCAAAGGCGTTGGGCAGCCCGGCATTCGGGTGGGCCGTCACGTAGCATTCGGCAATGCGCGATAACTCCTGCACATACTGACGCAACTCGTCCGGCCCCAGCGCACAGTTAAGGCCAAAAGAGAGCGGCCGTACGTGGCGCAGCGAGTTATAGAACGCTTCGGTAGTCTGCCCGGAGAGCGTGCGCCCGGAAGCATCGGTGATGGTGCCGGAAATCATGACCGGCAGTTCGACGCCCAGCGCCTCGAATTCGCTTTCCACGGCAAAGGTTGCGGCTTTGGCATTCAGGGTGTCGAACACCGTTTCGATCATGATCAGGTCGGCCCCGCCCTCAATCAGCGCACGGGTGGATTCCCGGTAGGCCTCCACCAGCTGATCAAACGAGATATTGCGGAAAGCAGGGTCGTTAACGTCAGGGGAAATGGATGCCGTCCGGTTGGTCGGGCCGAGTACCCCGGCCACGTAGCGCGGCTTCTCCGGGGTGCGTGCCGTCCACTCATCGGCGCAGATCCGCGCCAGCCGGGCGGCTTCGTAGTTAATCTCCGCAGAGAGCGATGCCATGTGGTAATCGGCCATCGCGATCGGTGTGGCGTTAAAGGTATTGGTTTCGAGGATGTCCGCCCCGGCTTCCAGGTAGCCGTAATGGATGGCAGTAATCACTTCCGGCCGGGTCAGTACCAGCAGGTCGTTGTTTCCTTTCAGGTCACTTTGCCAGTGCGCAAACCGCTCGCCCCGGTAATCCGCCTCTTCCAGCCGGTAACTCTGGATCATGGTGCCCATGCCGCCATCCAACACCAAAATACGTTGGGCAAGCTGCGAACGCAGCGCTTCTGCTCGATTTGTCACTCTATTTCAACCCTTACCTTTTACCGGGCGGCCGGCCCGGCACCTGTATGCGATGGCGCACCTGACGACGTGCTGAAAAATCAGACAACCGCCATCCTAACACAAGTTTTTCAGCCGCCCCCATGCGCCATATTGAGACTTTTTCAGTTATGCCGATTAACTCATCGGATGAGCAAACCCTGGGCTTGTCCGCCATACTGATTAAATGAAAACCACTTCCACATTTTCTCTTTCGCACCCTTTATAAAGGATTTCGCCATGGTCACGTCTTCCCCTGCCAAACGCGGTAAAAAGCCCCGCGCTGCGGCCTCCGCCCCTGCGGCTACCGGCCAGGTACAGTCTCTGACGCGCGGGCTTACCCTGCTGGAATATATTGCCGCGTCACACGGCAGCGTGGCGTTGACTGACCTCGCCCAGCAGGCCGGGTTGCCGAACTCCACCACCCACCGTTTGCTGACCACCATGCAGCAACAGGGGTTTGTGCGGCAGGTGGGCGACCTGGGGTTGTGGACCATTGGCGCACACGCCTTTGTGGTCGGCAGCAGTTTCTTGCAGAGCCGCAACCTGCTGGCGATGGTGCACCCGGTGCTGCGCCGGTTGATGGAAGAGTCCGGCGAGACGGTAAATCTGGCGGTGTTCGACCACAGCGATTCCCAGGTCATCATCATCGACCAGGTGCAATGCAACGCACTGATGCGTATGTCCGCGCCGATTGGCGGCAAACTGCCGCTGCACGCCTCCGGGGCCGGGAAGGCGTTCCTTTCCACGCTGCCGGAAGAAAGGGTCGTGGCGCTGTTGCACAAAACCGGCCTGCACAGCTATACGCCGCGCACGCTGACCGCCCCCGCTCAGTTGCGGCAAGCGCTGGCAGAGACCCGCAAACGGGGTTATTCATTTGATGATGAAGAACATGCGCTTGGCCTGCGCTGCGTCGCCGCCTGCATTTTTGATGAGCACCAGGACGCCTACGCGGCGATCTCCCTCTCCGGGCCGGTTTCCCGCATCACAGATGACCGCGTGACGGAACTGGGCGCGCTGGTTATCCACGCGGCTAAAGAGGTGACGCAGGCTTACGGCGGCACGCGCAGCTGATTCTCCGGTAAACGCTGGCTGAAGCGCCGGCAGCGGCGATAGGCAAAGACATCCTCAATATGGCCGCGGCGGATCCGCTGTTGCAGGCTCCGCCAGTACTCTGCGCTGAACAGGTCGTTATGCAGCTCTTCAAACAGTGCCCGGATGCGGCGATCCCCGCAGAGGAAATGGCGGAACTCCTCCGGGAAGACATCGTTGGGCGCGACGCTGTACCAGGGCTCCGCTGACAGCTCATCCTCGGGATAGCGCGCAGCGGGGATATCACGGAAGTTGACCTCCGTCATGTAGCAGATTTCGTCGTAGTCATAAAACACCACGCGCGCATGGCGGGTGACGCCAAAATTCTTGAACAGCATGTCACCGGGGAAAATATTGGCGGCCGCCAACTGTTTGATGGCGTTACCGTACTCCTCAATCGCCGCGCGCTGCTGCGCCTCATCCGCCTCGGCCAGGTAGAGGTTCAGCGGCATCATCCTCCGCTCCATATAGAGATGGCGTATCAGCAGTTTATCACCTTGATCTTCCAGCTTTTCCGGCACCTCCCGCCATAGCTCTGCCAGTAAAGCGGGGGCGATGGCCTGTTTGTCGATGACAAAATTCTCATATTCCTGGGTGTCTGCCATGCGGCCGACCCGGTCGTGCTCCTTTACCAACTGGTAACAGGCACGCACCCGCGCGGCGCTGACCTCTTTTTGCGGGGCAAAGTTGTCTTTAATAACTTTAAACACCCGGTCAAACGAGGGCAGTGTAAACACCAGCATCACCATGCCGCGCACGCCGGGCGCGATAATGAACTGTTCGTCATGCCGGGCCATAAACGCCAGGTATTCACGGTAATACTCTGTTTTTCCGTGCTTCTGGCAGCCAATCGCCATGTAAAGTTCGGCAGTCGTTTTACCGGGCAGAATTTCCCGCAGCCACTCCACCAGCGCCGCCGGAAACGGGGCATACACCATAAAATAGGCACGGGCAAAGCCAAACACGATGCTTGCGTCATCCTGCCCGGTCAGGCAGGTGTCGACAAACAACGCGCCCTCGTCACTCTGATGAAGCGGCAGCAGGAAAGGGGCAACCTCGCCCGCCAGCCGGATTTTGCCGACCAGCCATGCCGCTTTATTACGGTAAAAAAGCTCATTGGCTATCTCAAACTGTGCCTCCGCCAGCGCCGGGGTGCCAAACTGTTGCCACAGTACCCGCTCAATGGCCCGGACGTCCCGCGGCAGATCCTCCCACGGCAGGCGCAACGGCAGATCGCTGAGCAGGGTGTGCAGCATGGCGGCGATGCCCTGCACCGGCCTGACAGGGCGGGCCAACGGCCGGGGAACATGATGGAAGGGGGCCGGGGGTTGTGAACTGAAGATAAACAGTTTGTCCGGGGTTAAATCCCGGTGATGGAAAAGGCGGCAGTAGACAGAATTAAAGAAGCTTTCTGCAATTTCATAGCGGGGGTAGTCCGGGAGCAGCCCGGTGTAAATTGTTTTGATACGGCTGATAAAGGCGGCGTCATGCATGCGCGGCCCGGTGATGCAGGTCAGTTGTTCCACCACCAGGCCGACGTGATGATCATACAGATGGATGCGCTGTTTCATCGCCTGTTGCACGGCGGGCCAGTCCGCCTGTTCAAACCGTTGCTGCGCCCCGGCAGTGATCTCCAGAAAGCGGCCATACTGCGCATCAAACCCCTGAAGGATGGTATGCGCAATCAGGGTTTCCATTGCCTCTGCCATCATTGCCTCCTTGAACACGGAGGGCGGCCGCCCGCCCTCGTGCACCTCAGAATTGCTGTTCTTCTGTGGAGCCGGTCAATGCCGTGACCGACGAACTGCCGCCCTGAATCACCGTAGTGACTTTGTCGAAATACCCGGTGCCGACCTCCTGCTGGTGGGAAGCAAAGGTATAGCCGCGCTGGCCGGCCTCAAACTCCGGCTGCTGCACTTTATCGACGTAATGCTTCATGCCTTCACCCTGCGCATAGGCATGGGCCAAATCGAACATGTTGAACCACATGCTGTGGATGCCCGCCAGGGTAATGAACTGATAGACGTACCCCATCTCCGCCAGCGCATCCTGGAAGCGGGCGATGGTGGCGTCATCCAGATTTTTCTTCCAGTTGAAGGAGGGAGAGCAGTTGTACGCCAGCAGTTTACCGGGGAAACGGGCATGAATAGCCTCCGCAAATTCACGGGCGGCGGCGAGATCCGGCGTGGAGGTTTCGCACCACACCAGATCGGCATAAGGCGCATACGCCAGGCCCCGGCTGATGGCCTGTTCAATACCGGCGCGGGTGCAGAAAAAGCCCTCCGGCGTGCGTTTCCCGGTCAGGAACCGGCTGTCTTCAGGATCACAATCCGAGGTCAGCAGATCGGCGGCGTCCGCATCCGTGCGCGCCACCACCAGCGTCGGCACGCCCAACACATCTGCGGCCAGCCTTGCCGCGACCAGCTTCTGCACCGCTTCTTTCGTCGGCACCAGGACTTTGCCGCCCATATGGCCGCATTTTTTCACAGCAGCCAGCTGATCCTCAAAATGCACCGCCGCCGCTCCCGCTTCGATCATGGCTTTCATCAGTTCAAACGCGTTCAGCACCCCGCCGAAACCGGCCTCCGCATCGGCAACGATCGGCAGAAAATAGTCGGTGTAGCTGCGATCTCCCGGGCCGATGCCCTTCGCCCATTGGATCTGATCCGCACGGCGAAACGTGTTATTAATGCGCTTCACCACAGCCGGTACGGAATCTACCGGATAGAGAGACTGATCGGGATACATGGCAGAAGCGCTGTTGGCGTCTGCCGCAACCTGCCAGCCTGAGAGATAGATAGCTTCCAGCCCGGCTTTGGCCTGTTGCAATGCCTGCCCGCCGGTGAGAGCGCCGAGGCAGTTGACGTACCCTTTGCGCGCGTCGCCGTGCAGTAACTTCCACAATTTTTCAGCGCCTAATTGCGCCAGCGTACAGGCTGGGTTCACTGAGCCTCGCAGGGCGATCACCTCTTCAGCCTGATAAGGGCGGGTGATGCCGTCCCAGCGCGGGGTTTTCCACTGCTGTTCAAGGGCAGAGATCTGTTGGTGACGGGAGAGAGTCATAGCGGCGATCCTTTATCAATAAGGGCGGGTTCAGGCCAGCAGCGCGTAGCCGGGCAGCGTCAGGAAATCGACCAGTTCATCCTGGGTGGTGATACGTTCCATCAGTTGTGCGGCTTCAGGAAAACGGCCGCGATTGAAACGTTCTTCACCCAGCTCTTGTTGGATCCGGTGTAACTCTTCAGCCAGCATCTGCCGGAACAACTCGCGGGTCACAGGACGGCCGTCACTGAGGCTTTTCTGGTGATGAATCCACTGCCAGATGGACGTGCGGGAAATTTCCGCGGTGGCAGCGTCCTCCATCAGGCCGTAAATCGGCACACAGCCATTGCCGCCAATCCATGCCTCAATGTATTGCACCGCCACGCGGATATTGGCGCGCATCCCCTCCTCTGTGCGTTCACCGGCGCAGGGAGCCAGCAGTTCGTCAGCAGTGATGGGCGCATCCTGTTCGCGCAACACATCAAGCTGGTTACGCCGCTCCCCTAAGGCATGATCAAACACTGCGTTCACCGTTTCGGCCAGGCCGGGATGGGCAATCCAGGTGCCGTCATGGCCATTGGCGGCTTCCCGCTCTTTATCGGCTTTAACCCGTTGGAGCACCGCGGCATTACGCTCAGGGTCTTTGCTCGGGATAAAGGCTGCCATCCCGCCCATCGCAAAGGCACCACGACGGTGGCAGGTTTTAATCAACAACCGTGAATAGGCATCGAGGAAAGGTTGGTCCATCGTTACGGACTGGCGATCCGGCAATACGCGATCGCTATGATTTTTCAATGTTTTGATATAACTGAAGATGTAATCCCAGCGGCCACAATTAAGCCCGACGATGTGATCACGCAGGTGGTAGAGGATCTCATCCATCTGGAATACGGCCGGCAGCGTCTCAATTAATACCGTGGCTTTAATGGTGCCGCGCGGCAGAGAAAAGCGATCCTCAGTGGTGCTGAATACCTGACCCCACCAGGCTGCTTCCTGCCAGGATTGCAGTTTTGGCAGGTAAAAATAGGGGCCGCTGCCCTTCGCCAGTAATGCCTGATAGTTATGGAAAAAGTAGAGGGCAAAATCAAACAACCCGCCGGGAATCGCTTCCCCCTGCCACTGCACATGCTTTTCCGGCAAATGCAGCCCCCGTACCCGGCACACCAATACCGCAGGATCAGGCTTAAGCTGATAAATTTTCCCGCTTTCGTGGGTATAAGAGATCGTCCCGTTAACGGCATCACGTAATGCTATCTGCCCTTCAATGACTTTTTGCCAATCCGGTGCCAGTGAATCTTCAAAATCCGCCATAAAGACATTCACATCAGCATTTAACGCATTGATTACCATCTTCCGCTCGACCGGCCCGGTAATTTCAACCCGACGATCCTGCAAATCCTGAGGAATGCCGCGGATTGACCACTCGCTCTGTCTAATGGAAAGTGTTTCCGGAATGAAACCCGGAAGCGTACCGGCGTCAATCTGTTGCTGCCAGGCGTGGCGCGCCTTCAGCAGCTGATTCCGGTGGGGAGTAAATTCGCTGACCAGATCAGTCACAAACCGGATTGCCGGCTCCGTCAGTATCGCCTTTTCATGGCCATTAAAAGGCTGCGTAAAGCTAAGTGGCGGGCTTAAGGTGGGTTGATTCATCACGTTCTCCTGCACATAAGTCAAACAGATCACTGAGACATACGTTCTGGGACAGCAAACCCGATCGTGTGATTGCCGGACGATCCTCATTGAGGTGGTCAATATTACGCCGGTAACACTGAGCATAATTCATACACTGAAAAAATCAAAAACGATTTCCATTTTATTTATTAATGTTGAGAAGTGCCTTTTAAAGCAAAAGGTTAGAGCCGTGAAATTTTCATCGTGATTAAGAAGTGGATCTCAAAAAAGAAGCGAAGGACGCCACGAAGCTAAGGCAGTGCCGGGGGAGGATCAAAGAGAGGGGGAACAATGCAGACGGCAGCCTGTCGGCTGCCGTAGGGGAAAGATTAATCCAGCGTAGGGTTCATCTGACGCAGATCAAACGGGGTGATCTGGTAAACGTAGTAGTTCAGCCAATTGGAGAATAACAGGTGCCCGTGGCTGCGCCAGCTCGCTTTCGGTGGCAAATCAGGGTTGTCCTGAGGGAAATAGTTCACCGGCAACGTAGGTTCAAGACCGGCAGCAGCATCACGCAAGTATTCCCCGCCTAATGTGCCGGCATCATATTCTGGATGGCCGGTGACAAACGCCATGCGCTTATCTTTCGTCGCAAACAGGTAGGGCCCCGCTTCCTCCGACTCCGCCAGGATATCCAGATCCGGCAATGCATGCAGCACGTCAGCTGGAAAATCGGCATAACGGGAGTGAGGTGCCAGGAAAGTTTCATCAAACCCACGCGTCAGCAAGGCATGTGGCCGCAGTGTCTGATGCTGATAGACACCGGATAGCTTCACTTCACGGGTCATTTTTGGCACACCATACAGCACATTCAATGCAGCCTGCACCGCCCAACAGACAAATAATGTCGAGGTGACGTGCTCTTTTGCCCAATGCACAATGCGTTCGATCTGCGGCCAATAAGCGACATCATTAAAATCAACCAACCCTAATGGCGCGCCGGTCACAATCAGGCCGTCAAAGTTCTCGTGTTTAATATCTTCAAAATCACAGTAGAAGTTATTGAGATGCTCAGCCGGAGTGTTTTTGGACTCACGGCTGTCGATCCGCAGTAATTGAATGTCGATCTGTAATGGCGAGTTTGAAAGCAGCCGAAGAAACTGGTTCTCAGTTTCGATCTTTTTCGGCATCAGATTAAGTACCAGAACCTTCAAAGGACGGATCTCTTGTGTCTTCGCACGGGAAGATGTCATGACAAAGACATTCTCTTCACGCAAAAAATTCACGGCTGGCAACTCATCCGGCACCCGAATCGGCATAGCTCATATCCTCACAGCATACGTTTAAACGTTTAGACTTCTAGATGCCCGAAGATAGCGGGTTCTGCCCGACTTGTCGAGTCTTCATGCAATAGATGAAAATGTTTCACTGCCCTGCGCATAAGCCCGGCGCATTGAGGGTCATATTACGCGCAGATTGGTCGGGCAATATGGGAAAGTGAGTATGAAAGTTCGTATTAGGGGCTAAACAAAGGCGTGGAAAGTGATTAAAACATAAAAGTGGGGGATAAATGACAGAAAAAGAAAAAGCCTCATGCTTTCGCATGAGGCTTCATCTCTGTTTGATGCCTGGCAGTTCCCTACTCTCGCATGGGGAGACCCCACACTACCATCGGCGCTACGGCGTTTCACTTCTGAGTTCGGCATGGGGTCAGGTGGGACCACCGCGCTAGTGCCGCCAGGCAAATTCTTTATTTGCCGAACTCTAACCGCTAAAAACTGGTGCTGATACCCAGAGTCGAACTGGGGACCTCACCCTTACCAAGGGTGCGCTCTACCAACTGAGCCATATCAGCACACTAAATTTGATGCCTGGCAGTTCCCTACTCTCGCATGGGGAGACCCCACACTACCATCGGCGCTACGGCGTTTCACTTCTGAGTTCGGCATGGGGTCAGGTGGGACCACCGCGCTAGTGCCGCCAGGCAAATTCTGTTATCCCGACCGCCCTCACGGGCCACCGGAACCAATCTTGGAACAGCGCTGAAAATCGTCGTCTCTAAAAACACCTTCGGTGTTGTAAGGTTAAGCCTCACGGGTCATTAGTACCGGTTAGCTCAATGCATCGCTGCACTTACACATCCGGCCTATCAACGTCTTGGTCTTAAACGTCCCTTCAGGGAACTCAAGGTCCCAGGGAAGACTCATCTCGAGGCAAGTTTCGCGCTTAGATGCTTTCAGCGCTTATCTTTTCCGCACTTAGCTACCGGGCAGTGCCATTGGCATGACAACCCGAACACCAGGGGTGCGTTCACTCCGGTCCTCTCGTACTAGGAGCAACCCCTCTCAATCTTCCAACGCCCACGGCAGATAGGGACCGAACTGTCTCACGACGTTCTAAACCCAGCTCGCGTACCACTTTAAACGGCGAACAGCCGTACCCTTGGGACCTACTTCAGCCCCAGGATGTGATGAGCCGACATCGAGGTGCCAAACACCGCCGTCGATATGAACTCTTGGGCGGTATCAGCCTGTTATCCCCGGAGTACCTTTTATCCGTTGAGCGATGGCCCTTCCATTCAGAACCACCGGATCACTAAGACCTGCTTTCGCACCTGCTCGAGCCGTCACTCTCGCAGTCAAGCTAGCTTATGCCTTTGCACTAACCTCACGATGTCCGACCGTGATTAGCTAACCTTCGTGCTCCTCCGTTACTCTTTAGGAGGAGACCGCCCCAGTCAAACTACCCACCAGACACTGTCCTCA